>JANXZU010000116.1 GCA_025355345.1 Syntrophaceae bacterium | reverse complement strand
CTAATTTTTAGTTTACGCTTTTTTCGGCGCTCCCTGCAACATCGGTAACTTTTAATACCTTAGGAGTAATGAAAATTAAAAGTTGTCGTTTTTGCTTAGTTATAGATTCGGTTTTAAACAGCCAACCGAATATTGGAATTTTGTTAACCCAGGGAAGACCGCTAACAACTACTTGGTCCGAATCTTTTAATACCCCACCGATAACAACGGTATCTCCATCCTGGATAAGAACCGTAGACTCTACTTCATTTTTATGTATGGGGGGATTTCCCAAAACTGTTTTTTCATATTCCGGCACATCATTGGTAGCCTTTATTTCCATTGATATTTTACCGTCGTCAGTTATTCTGGGCTTTACTTCCAACTTTAAAAAGGCTTCTTTAAAAGTAACAGTAGCTGGTGAAGTACCGGATGACGGGGTAATATAGGGAACTTCATCACCCTGCTTGATGACAGCTTTGACATTATCCATTGTAACCACTTTTGGAGCAGAAATAACCCTTCCTGTCGTATCCTTTTCTAATGCGGCAAGCTGAGCTTCGAGAAAAGCAGTACCGGCACCGAAGACCACACCTAACGTCGGCGAGGCTACAGCCGTTGCCATATTGACTGCGGCCATATATAAAGGATTACCGGCAGTGTCAACTGCCGTAATTTCAGGCGGATAGGGACGCCGCCACGCATTAGTTTGTAAGCTGGCAGTACCACCGGTTATCGACGAACCATACGAACCAATTGACTGATTGCCGCCGAATCCCCAGTTAATCCCGATATTTCTTACAAAATCTGAGCTTGCTTCGACAATCTTTGCTTCAATTAAAATTTGCCGTAATTTACCTTTCTCTGCCAAAAGTTTTGTTTCTCTTTCTTTACGGGTATCTTCAGCTTTGCGTTGATCCGATTCTGCTGCTACTCTGTCATTTTCATCTTTTTTCTTTCTTTCCAGAGTCATAACACTAATGACATCACCAAGTTGCTTTTTGGCTAATCCCTGGGTATCCAGAATAGAGTCCAAAGCCTGTTCCCAGGGAGTATTCTTTATGGTCAAAGTTACTTTACCCTTGACATCTTCGCCGGATATTATGCTGGTGTTTCCATATTCGGCCATTAAACGCAAGACTGTCTTGATATCGGCGTCTTGAAAATCAAGGGTTATCATTCTATCTTTGTTTTGTTTGGGAACTATTTTTTTAACCGGCTTTGCTTCATTGTCCTGCACATCATCACCGGCTGTTTCAATATCCTCACTTATTTTTTCCACAACTTCTTTCTTTGCTGCTTCTTTCTTATTTTTTCCTTTCACAACCTTCGATTCAACCGGTTTCTTTTCCACCAGACTGGATACATTAAAATCTATAAAAATATTTTTCCCTTCTTGTCTTATCGCGTATGGTACGTTTTTTTTAAGTTCAATCGTTAAATATATAAATTGTTTACCATCAGATAATTGTTGCAGGGGCTGGACACGGATTATATTGACCAGTTCTCCTTCCCCCAAAGAACCTCGCAGATTATCCGGCGCAAACATGTTTTCCAACTTAACCATCAGGCTGCCATCAGACTTAGTTGATACATTAATTACCGGTTGCTGAGATACAACAAGATTGATTCTTTCTTTACCGGCTAATTTTTCAAACAATACGTTTTCCAAATAGCCCACTTTAGTTTCTACTGTCTCACTTTTAGTATCTGGAGCGTTGTTTTGATCGGCAGTTTCAGCAGATCGGGAAATTACCGGATTATACATAAAAATCCAAAAAACTATTAAAACAGCAATTATTCTGGATAAATATTTTTTCATTGTTTTACCTCATTTTCTTTATGGAGTTTTAATATAATTCTCCTTGTTTTTCCTTTATCGGGTTCCTCTATTATGACACGGTCGGCCATTATTTCTAATACCTTTCCCTTACGCAAACCAATGTGTGTACCTTTTAACAGGGGATAAAACTTCAATCTGCCATCTTCCAGTATTTCGACAATAGCCAAACGCTGGATATTATCACCCATAATTCCTGTCAGTTTGAAATTTTCAATTTCAGCCCTTTCCAGCGGATAAGTAGAAGTAATCTTTGGAGGAGCCTTGAGGGCAATATCGACATCGACAAAAGGCTGGAATGGGTCTGGTTTGCCGAGTGGATAGTATTTGTAATTACTTTCCGTTGCCTTCTCTGGCTGTGGTTGCTGCTGGATTTGCGGTTGAACTGCGGCGGGAACAGTTCCCGAAGGAGCGGTGGATGCCGGAGTTTTTTTAATCTCCGCACCATAAGCAAATATAAACATAATATGGACAATTACAAAAACGTTAAAAATAATGAATTTTATATTTTTCATTTTGTTTTTTCACTTATTTTTTCTTTTTTATCCACAAACATGTACGTCTTTATTGTACAGGATGTGGTAATAATATACCCTCGTCCCTTGGAATCCTTGCGATCTCCCATGTTGATATCGGAAATATTAATAATGCGCGGTAACTTGGCAACTTTTTCAAAAAAATAAACGATATTTTGAAAGGAGCCGGTCACAGTAACACCCACAGGTATTTCCTCATAAAAAGGTTCAGGTTCAGGTGTGGCAGATTTATTGCCCGTCGCCGGATTAGTCGCGGCAACAGCTGGCTGACCGGCTTGACGCTGATCTGAAGGTTTCAAGAGTCCCGCCGCCTTGGGATCGGAAATTTGCTTATCCAGGGTCTTAGGTACGGCGGCCTTAGGCTCAAACAACAAAAACTCAATACCCGCATCTCTGCCTGCCATTGCCACGGAATGGAAAAGGACGGGGATTTCCCGCTGGTCGGGAAGTTTCAGCAAAGCTACTTTGTATTTTTCTTTCAACGCTTCGACTTCAGCTTTATACTTAACTACTTGCGCGGCTTTTATGTTTCTCTCATCAATTTGCACCTGCATATCTTCCAGTTGCTTATCCAATTTTGCTTTTTGTTCAATTGCGTCCGACAAAAAATAAAAATAGTACAAATAGCCAATTATAAAAATAGCCAGAAATATTATCAGCGCCCTGGCCTGAGGTGACAATTTTTTTATGTCGTTGATAGAAATGGCCATAAATTAAAATCCCTTTTTTAGAACGCACGAAAAATTGAATATTTGCAGAGTAATTCCGGAAATCTCCGTCTTCTTTGAAGATATCAGATCTACCGATTTTATCGGTTCAAATGTCTCAATAATTTTCATGAAATCGGCAACAACAATATTATCACGGCCAACTCCTTCAATCCTAAAATTACTGCCCTGTTGGCTGATTTTAGTAATCCAGATGTTTTTGGAAGGAACAAGTGCGGCCAAATCATCTAAAGTCTTTACAGGCGCCAGACGGTTTACTTCCAGCCTTTCAATTACCTCAAGTTTTTTCTCGTATTGATTTTTATCGGCTTTATATTTTTCTAAATCACTGATCTTTTTATTTAAGTCAGCAAGAGTGCTCTCTCTTTCCTTTACTTGACTTGCCAAATTACTGACTTTAGACGTTAATTGAATCTGCGCATAAATCAGCAAAAGGATAAAAACAACAAATGAACCGGCAACAATAGATATTTGACGGGAAATATTTTCCTTTTTTGCTTTGTCGTGATAGGGTAATAAATTGATTTTAATCATTTAAGTTGTCCACGCACTGTCACCAATTTTCCTTAAACCTAAGCCGACAGCAACTGCGGCAATTGGCTTGATACTGTCCAGTTTTTTAGCATCAATATTTCTCTTGTTGTAACCTATTTTCAGCAGTGGATTGATGAGCTCAGTCTCCACATTTAACCTTTGCGATAAATTACCTGTCAATCCCTGAATTTTTGCCGACCCACCAGAAAGGAATACATGTTTGATGTATTCTCCCCCAAAAGTTGAGCGAAAATAATCAATTGATCTTTCAATTTCTGCGCAAATCGGCTCAGTGAGTTCCAGAATGCTGCCTTTGAGTTCCGAGTTATCCTGATTACTGCCGGGAATTCCTTCCACCTTGATTTTTTCCGCGTCTTCAAACGATACTCTGTACTTTTCCTGCAGACCTTCAGTAATGGAGTCCCCCCCCATTGTAAAATCTCTTGTAAAAATAGACATTCCACCCTTAATAACATTGATATTAGTAATGCTTGCCCCAATATTAATAATTATTACTATTTCATTGCTCTCGTATTCATAATTAGCCTCATACATGGTCTCCAGAGCGAAGGAATCAACATCCATAATCGTTACACCAAGACCAGCAGCCGTAATTGCATCAAGATAATGATTAACATCAGCTTTTTTGGCAGCAACGATTACAACATCCATTTGATTTGGATTATATTCATTGTCACCTAAAATCTGAAAATCATAATTAACATCATCCATATTATCAAAAGGCAGGTATTTACCCGCCTCATCACGAATCAGATCACGTAATTCTGATTCATCCATTTGCGCAAATGTGACTTTTTTCACAATAACTGAATTACCGGAAAGAGAAGTAACTATACCCTTGCCTTTACAACCGGAATTACGGAATAGCTCTTTGATTTTTAAAGACAGGACCTTGACATCAGTAAGAACACCCTCAACTATTATACCTTTGGGTAAAGGAATCTGCAAGAAGCGGTTAAGAACATGGCCATGAGAACTGCTTGTGATTTCAGCTAATTTTATAGAACTTGATCCGATATCCAAACCAACAAGTTTCTTAGTGCCAGAAAAAATATCTTTTAAGTCTAACATATAAACACCGTTATATTTCTATTGTCCTATTGCCTTAAGACTCTCTTGGATTAATTTGCCAGTCGATAAACAACATCCCCTTTTTTAACCATTCCTAATTCGTTGCGGGCTATTGATTCCACGTAAGCCAAATCGCTGCGTAATAAAAGTATTTTTCTTTTTAATTCATCGTTTTCTACTGCTATCGTTCCATTTTGCATTTTCAACTGAGCCAGTCGCTTGCTCATCAAATAATTATCAACAATTCCTCTGTTACCAAATGTTATCAAAAATGCCATTAAAATCAAAAAAACTACAAGATACCTGCCTATCTTCATCAGTAAGCAATCCCTCCTCACTAATCATCGTGTTTCCATAGCATCTTCAAGGGAATACTTCTTCATATTGCTTCTGCAATGCCTTGGCTACTTTCAATTCCGAATTCTTTCTCGTCGACAAACCCTTCTCCATTTTCGCAATTGTTTGCGGAGTCAGCTCGGCCTTCCTTGCTAATTCAGATACACTTAAAGGAATCGCCTCTCGAAATTTTTTCACTTTATTTTTCTGTATATTTTCAGACATATCTTAAAAGGTACCTCGGTTGTTTATTAAAAAACACTAATTAGAAATAAAAGTCAAGAAAAATATTTGATAATGCTTAATAATGCTTAATATTAATTAATATTAAGCATTAAAGCAATAGCCGCAAAATGTAAAATACCTCCAATAAACAATGGGATAAACTAGAAATGACCAATTATTCCAGAAGTTAAATTTTAGCGGAAGGCAATATCTGCTGCGGCTCGCCAAGCAGAAATTTACCGCACTCAATCCATTCCTTTAGAATGCTGGCAATTTGTCTGGCTTTATAATAACTGGAAAGAGGCGCAGTTACAACCTTTGTACCATTGATAATGATTGTACCGCTGCGCAAATTCTTATAACTAACTTCAGCCAATGGCTTGGCTACTCCTTTGGGATAATCCATACTGTAATCATAAATTTGAGTGTAAATATCTTCATCTTTAACTGCGGTAAAGCGAGCCATTTCTTCATCTAAAATGGGAATTGGAATGCCAATGCCGACAAATAATGAAACACCGTAACCGAGTATACTTGCACCGGCGAGCCATTCTGGAACCATTTCTTTTAAATTGCCCACAACAGCAATGGTGCCGGCACCCTCCTTAGGAACGCCATTGGCGCCTCGCAAAACATCGGGATTGTGCTGGGTTCCCGGCCAGGCAACAAACCCTTGAGCACCGCCTAAAAATATTCGCGTACCGACACCGATTGTCCTGTAGTAAGGATCATTGAATAGAGGGCTCAGCTGCCCTGATGTTGAGTAAGCGGCGTTTGCCATCTGCGGACGAAGCATACCCATATATGTATAAATTGTTTTGTCTGATAAATTGACGGCACAGTTGTAATTTTGATAGGCGTTGCGCGGATTAAATAAAATTGCATCTTTTAAATCATGAATTGTAATATTTTTTTCATATTTTCTTGCTGGATAACAATCTGTGCCATAGCCTTCAGCCCTCAATTTAACTGCGTTTCCTGAAACGAGGTCTTCGATAACATGGCCGCCTCCATAATTAAATTCTCCGGGATAAACGCTGTTGAGCGGATCGCCCTCCACAACTTCTGTTGCACCAATATAGCAGTCAACTGCTGCAATGCCGCCATAAGCGGAAACATCGTTTAACCATATCTTGGAGGCGCGAATGCGGGGAGATGTATGCCCGAAATTAAGAAAAGCTCCCGATGAGCACATGGGGGCAAACGTACCGGTAGTAACAACATCAATCTTGCGGGCAGCTTCGACTGCACCATGCTTTGCCACTACATCAATCATTTCTTCAGCTGTGATGACTACAGCTTGTCCCTTTTTTATCTTTTCATTTATTTCCTGAAATGTTTTTTTAACTTTTAATTTTTTCATAAATCCATCTTGCCGGAGAAATTTTATCCCAAGTTGCTTTCAAAAAATATGAATGTTTGATAGCTACTTGGTATTAATTCTAAATACTTCTGTTTAATGAAGCCTAGCTCAAATTTCAGGTATGACCAAATCCGCCGTTTCCTCTTGATGTATTATCTAATTTCGAGACTTCGACCCAATCAACCCGAAAAATACTTTGCACAACCATTTGCGCCAGACGCATACCACGGGTAACCTCAAAAGGTTCGCTGCCATGATTAATAACGATTAACGCAATCTCTCCGCGATAATCAGCATCAATGGTACCCGGTGAATTTAAAAGCGTTATCCCCTGATTTATCGCCAGTCCACTGCGAGGCCTAATTTGCGCCTCATATCCATCTGGTAGCGATATGCATATTCCTGTCGGTATTTTTTGTCTCTTGCCTGGCAAAATAATGGTTTCTTCAGTTACCGCGGCGCATATATCCATCCCTGCCGATTGATCAGTCATATAGACGGGTAACGCAATATCTTCACTGCCAGCAATTTTCTGAATAGATACTTTTATTTTTTCCATCGAAAAGACCTGTCTATAATACCCCCTCTGAGGGAGGCAAGATTAATTCCGTATCCACGAAAATATGGATACGGAATTAATAGAATGCTTTAATCCGGTAAAAAACCGACGCGACTATTTTACTTCGGCTCCCATCGCGTCTTTCCGGCTCAGTCGGATCTTGCCCTGTTTATCAACTTCCAGAACTTTCACCATCACTTCATCACCTTCATGCAATACGTCGGTGACCTTCTCAACTCTTTCTTTGGAAATTTGCGATATATGCAACAAACCGTCTGTTCCTGGCAAAATTTCTACAAAAGCACCGAAATCGAGAATCTTCTTTACCGTACCGCGATAAATTTTCCCGACTTCCGCTTCTTCAGTAAGCCATTTCACCATCGCCACCGCACGAGCTGCCGCCTCGGCGTCACTCGACGCAATCGTTACAGTACCGTCATCTTCAACATTAATGCTAACACCCGTTTCACTGATAATCTGACGGATGTTCTTGCCGCCCGATCCAATAACTGTTCGCACTTGATCCTCTTTTACCTTTACCGTTGTAATGCGTGGCGCATAAAGAGAAATGTCCGCTCTCGATGCGGATAATGTTTCTCTTATTTTACCAATAATGTGAATGCGTCCATCTCTTGCCTGAGCAAGTGCTTTCCGTAAAATATCTTCCGTCAGGCCATCGATCTTAATATCCATCTGCATGGCTGTGATACCCTTCTCAGTTCCGCAAACTTTGAAATCCATATCACCGGCATGATCTTCATCACCCAGGATATCGGACAGAATTACTACATTATCTCCTTCCTTCAGAAGCCCCATGGCGATACCTGCGACGATAGCTTTAACAGGCACACCGGCATCCATCAATGAGAGAATTCCGCCGCAAACCGTAGCCATTGATGATGAACCGTTGGAGGAGAGAATGTCGGACACAATCCGAATGGTATAGGGAAACTCTTCCGGTGAAGGCAAAACAGGAACCAATGCCTTTCTAGCCAGTGCGCCATGCCCTATTTCTCGTCTGCCAGGGCTTCTAAGAGATTTGGCTTCGCCAACGCTATAAGGAGGAAAATTGTAATGAAGAAGGAACGATCTTCGTTCCTCTCCTACTATATAATCCATCCTCTGCTCATCAGAAGAGGTGCCTAGCGTGAGAGAGGCCAGCGCCTGCGTCTCACCGCGATTGAATAAAGCTGATCCGTGGGCACGCGGCAAAACGCCTACTTCCGAACTGATCGGACGAATGTCTGTCGATGAACGACCGTCAATTCTTTTCTTCTCCTGGATAATCATATCGCGTAATATTCTTTGCTCTATTTCTTCGATAATCGCTGCAACTTTTTTCCGCAGATTAGCATCATCTCCACCAATACTCTTAACAACTGCTTGCCGCACAGAACCAAGCTTGCTGTAGCGCTCCAGTTTTCGCGGCAAGCTGTAACCATCTTTGAGTCCGGCCATGGCCTCGCTGCTGACACGCGCGATCAGTTCATTGTCTGGCAGCACTTCTTCCACCGGCCTCTTTTCCCTGCCGACTTCCGCGCGCATTTTATCCTGCAAATCAATTGCCGGACGAATAGCTTCCAAACCGAACTTAATAGCATCGACAATGACACTTTCCGCAACTTCTTTAGCCTCGCCTTCCATCATAACCAGTTCGACATCATAAGGCTTTCCTGATCTGCTTGGAGTCACTTTTCTGCCCACCATAAAAATACTGAATTCACTCTCCTTCATTTTCTCAGGAAATGCGTTACAAACAAACTCCCCATTAATTCTACCTAGGCGGACACAGGCAATCGGTCCCTTAAACGGAATATCCGATATTTCCAGAGCTGCCGATGCGGCAATCATTGCCGCAACATCAGGATCATTTTCCTTATCCACAGAAAGCACCGTAGCCACTAATTGTGTTTCATAGAAATATCCTTTGGGGAATAATGGACGAATAGCCCTATCGATAATCCGCGATATCAATATTTCGCGTTCATTGAGCCGCCCTTCCCTCTTAAAAAATCCTCCGGGAATCTTACCGCCAGCAGAAGTCATTTCCTGATAGTCAACTGTCAGGGGCAGAAAATCGACACCTTCTCTGGCTGTTTTTAAAGAGACTGCGGTTACCAATACAACCGTATCACCGTAATAAACCATTATTGAACCGTCAGCCTGCGCGGCTACATAATTTGTTTTTAAAGAAAAATTACGACCAGCAAAATCCGTACTAAATATATTACTCATTAAATTTCCTCCACTTTCTTTGTTGTTTCCGGAAACAGGAAATTCAAGGGCGAAACGCAAAAGCCGATTGACGCAGCTATCTCAAAATAACTGTGCCGATCTGTTAATACCAAGTTGCTTTCAAAAAATAAAATACGAGTTTTTGAAAGCTTAATTGGTATTATGCCGAGTAAATCAACCTTTTAATATTTGATAGCTACTTGGTATAAGCTTTTGTCTTCCGCCCTTGAACTGCTTTTGTTACTTCCTGAGGCCCAGACGTTTGATTATGTTTCTGTATCGCTCAACATCATCTTCTTTGATATAATTGAGCAGCCTTCTTCTCTGACCTACAAGCTTTAGCAGCCCGCGACGTGAATGATGATCTTTCTTATGCGCCTTAAAATGCTCTGTAAGGTATTCAATTCTGGCGCTCAAAAGAGCAATCTGGACTTCCGGCGAACCTGTATCCTTTTCATGTAGCCGATAATCTGCAATTAATTCTTGTCTTTTTTCCAAAGTTAACACGCTTTTTTCCTCCTAAAATTAATTCCTTTTTTTATATTATTTTTCTCAATTGTTAACATTATTAAATACCCGAACAATCTTAGCCGCCTGATGTTGTCCATCAAATTCAGAAAATTTACTTACTGATTCAACCATTTCCGCCACAGCAACGAGTGCTCCACCCTGACTTACAAACTTTATCATATCTCCGGCTTCAAGAAAAGGAAGAACATGCAGTTGCATAGTTGCGACGGTTGGCTGCATTCCGTATCGCAATTTATTGGCAAAGTCATCTTCGATCTCAATTCCAGTCAAAAGCGGCAGTGATTTTGTCATCGGCAGCATCTTCGCCAACAGTTCACATTTCTTTTCTTTCCGTTCATAATTTTCTAAACAAACCGCCATATCAGCCGAAAATAATCCGCTGCTCAGGCGGCGCAAACCACACAAACATCCTCCACATCCAAGCATTTCACCCACGTCCGAACATAGCGTTCGAATGTATGTGCCCTTAGAACAAACAACCCGGAAAGTCACACGGGGGAAAGTAATATCTTCAACAACAATACTATATATTTCTACCTCTCTGGCTGCTGTTTCTAAAAAGATTCCCTTCCGCGCATATTTATACAAAGGCTCACCACAATGCTTAACTGCCGAATAAGCTGGCGGCACCTGTCGTATTTTCCCCACCATCTGCTTAAGCGCCTCTTTTATTTCTTCATCACCAACAAATTTATCCGATCTTCCGGTAATCTCTCCCTCTGTGTCTAATGTATCCGTTTTGACACCCAAAAGCATTGTTGCCAGATATTCCTTATTTTCGCAGGATAAAAATTGCGCCAGTTTTGTCGCCTCATTTAAGCAGACAGGAAGAACACCTGTAGCCATTGGATCAAGAGTTCCGGTATGACCTGCTTTTTTGGCGCCCATAATTTTTTTCACTTCGCTCACAACATCATGAGAAGTTTTGCCGGCCGGTTTATCAATTATCACTATACCATCCATAAAGTTAATTTATTCCCTTAATGGCTGCAAAAATAAGTGATTTGACTTCTTCAATATTGCCCGCTATTCGACAAGCCGCCGCATTAACATGACCGCCGCCGCCAAACTTCCCAGCCACTCTCTCCACGTTGATCTGCCCCTTGGATCGTAAGCTAACCTTATAATATTTATTTTCCAGTTGAGTGTAAAGAACCGATATGTCAATACCTTTAACAGTTCGAGGAATATCGATAAAACCTTCGCTATGATCCAGAGTTGCTCCTGTCTGACGCAGAGCTTCCTGGGTTACAAACAAAGAACCCACCTTATTTTCCAAATCCAGAGACATGGTTTCCAGCACTTTGGCCAGCAATTTTAATCTCGCCGGAGAATCGCTTTCATAAATGTTTTCTGAAATCCACTGTGGCTGTGCTCCCTTTTCCACTAAATCACCCGCTGCCCACAATGTATCCCTGTGCGTGCTGGAATAGCGAAAACCGCCTGTATCAGTAATAATTGCAGCGTACAGATTTGTGCAAATATCTTTTGTCATATTACAACGCACTTCGCACATCAAACGATAAAGTAATTCTCCCGTTGAACTGGCTTGGCCGTCGAGCATCGATAACTCACAGAATCCACCATTGGAAACGTGATGATCAATATTAATCAAAGTCTTGATATTCCCAATACGTTCCGCTTCTTTCCCCACACGTTCCAAATTACTGCAATCGAGAACAACACCGACATCATAAAGTCCTACATCTCCCAATTCGTGGACTATATTTTGCGACCCCGGTAAAAACCGGTACTGCTGAGGCGTTTCATCCTGATTATAAATTACTGCCTTTTTCCCCATATTTTTTAACATCAGCCAGAAAGCCAGTTCCGAACCAAGCGCGTCTCCATCCAATCTTACATGAGCTGTGATTAAGAAACTTTGCCCCTTATTAATCGCCGAGATAATTTGATTAACCATGATTCTCTTCCTGCTTTGCTATATCTGCCAGTAGCTTTTCAATGCGGTTGCCATAGCCGAATGATGTATCGTGAACAAACATAATCTCCGGCACAACACGCAATTGCAGCCTTTTGCCGAGTTCTCGGCGCACAAAACCTCTGGCTTTACCAAAGGCATCAATGATTTCCGGCGCGCATTCATCTTTTCCTAATTCCACAAAATATATTTTTGCATTGCGCAGATCATCTGTCACCTTCACAGCAGTGATCGTCACCTCATGCAATCGGGGATCTTTTACTTCTCTGCGCAAAACATCAGACATTTCAGCCAGAATTAATTCAGCCACTCTGTCCGCTCTTTTAAAGTTCATCGTATTTGCCTGTTTCCCAAGCATTTGCTTCCAGAAAATCTGCAACAATCATAATTTCCATTTTACTGTCTAACATTTCGGCCACTCGTAAATCATCGATAAATTTCAGCAGATGGTCAGCCTTGCCATTGATATAACGAGAATCATTGCCGGCAAGAGCAAAACCAATCTGGGCAAAATTATAATTATCCAGATTGCCCACCTGGGCTATCGAAACATTAAATTCATTTTGCGTTCTTTTAATAATCTTATTTAAAACACTTCTTTTTTCTTTCAAAGAACCACTTTCCGGAATTCTCAAATTTATTATTCCGTAACCAATAACCATAATAATTTACAGCTTCCGTTCCAGCGTCTCCGTAATGTAGGCCTCAATCACATCGCCTACACGAATATCGTTAAAACCTTCAATGCCTATGCCGCAGTCAAAACCGGTAAGTACTTCTTTGGCATCATCTTTAAAGCGTCTCAAAGAAAGCATTTTGCCATCGAAGATTACGATGCTGTCACGAACTAATTTAATTCCGGCACTACGGACTATCTTGCCATCCGTAACATGACAACCGGCAATTATGCCGACTTTGGGCACTTTGTAAAGTTCGCGGACTTCTGCCCGGCCATGAACAACTTCCTTATATTCCGGTTCCAAGAGCCCTTCCATGCCCGCCCGCACATCGGCAATAACATTGTAAATAATGTCATAGAGCTTAATTTCAACGCCTTCCTGCTGGGCTATTTCAACTACGCGCGCGTCCGGTCGAACATTAAAGCCGATAATGATAGCATTGGAAGCTGAAGCAAGCATAACATCCGTTTCGGTAATTGCACCCGCTGAACTATGAATGATTTTGAGATGAATATCTTCCGTAGAAAGCTTATGCAGGGCATCGGCAATTGCCTCAATTGATCCCTGAACATCCCCTTTAATTATTACATTGAAATCTTTTACGCCTTCCTTTATTTTTTGATACAATTGCTCCAAAGTTATTTTGGAGGAAGCGGAAAGCTCCTTTTCCCTGGCTTTTCTTATCCAATAATCGGCAATACTGCGTGCTTTCTTTTCATCTTCCACACAGAAAAATTCAGCGCCAGTTTGCGGAACACTGGAAAAACCAATCACTTCCACCGGCATTGCAGGACCGGCTTCCTTAACTCGCCGCCCCTGATCGTTAATCAGTGCCCGTACACGGCCATATTCGGTTTTAGAAACAAAAGCGTCACCTGCACGCAAAGTACCCTGTTGAATCAATACAGTAGCCACAGGGCCACGTCCGCGGTCTAACTTTGCTTCAACAATAACGCCTCTTGCCGATAAGTCAGGATCGGCCTTGAGTTCCATAACATCAGCCTGCAACAAGATCAGTTCCAGCAACTCTTCAATTCCCGTTTTCTTTTTGGCTGAAACTTCGCAAAATATTGTCTCACCACCCCATTGCTCTGATAAGAGACCGTGTTCTGTTAGCGCCTGTTTAATCTTTTCAGGATCGGCTCCGGGCTTATCTATTTTATTAATCGCTACTATAATAGGAACACCCGCTACTTTTGAATGATTAATGGCTTCTATGGTTTGCCCCATGACGCCGTCATCGGCTGCCACAACCAGAACAACTATATCGGTTACCTGCGCTCCACGCGCACGCATAGCAGTAAAAGCTTCGTGACCGGGGGTATCAAGGAAAACAATATCACGGCCATTAATGTGCACATGATATGCGCCGATCGCCTGCGTAATTCCACCAGCTTCACCGGCAATAACATTAGTCTGTCGAATAGCATCTAGAAGTGAAGTTTTACCATGATCAACGTGTCCCATTATGGTAACTATAGGGGCACGGGGCTTGAGATTTTCAGCGATTACTGGGGCCTGCTGCGCCGATTCCTCAAATTCCGATTCCGCCCGTTCAACCTGAAAACTGAATTCGGTAGCAATAAGAGACGCAATGTCAAATTCAATTGATTGATTAATTGTAGCCATAACCCCCATGGCCATTAATTTGTTAATTACCTCACTTACTTTGACACCCATTCTTTTGGCGAGCTCGCCTACGGAAATTGCATCTCCAATCTTCATGCGCCGCTTGATTGCTTTCGGCACAGTAATTTCGGTTTTCTTCATTTTGACAGGGGCTGATTTTTTCTCGTCCCGCCATCTGCCGATATTTGCGTCCCTATCGTCATCCTGCTTTCTTAACTTCTTATCAATTTTTTTCTCTAGTATTTTGCGACGTGGTACTTCTTTTTCCTCTTCAATAAATACCTCGACCGGCGCCTTACCTTTTTTCTTTGGTTTTTCAAATTCTCTTTTTACTGTTTTGTCTGCCGGTGGCCCGACTATTCTTTCACCCGGTTTTAGGGGTGCCCTCACAGGAATTTCTTTTGTTGGTTCCGCTTTGGTAATCTTATGTCTGGCGAAAACCGGCTGCTTTACAGGAAGAATTACCGGCTTTTTGTTTTTCTCCTTTGTGGCTTCATGAACAGGCGGATGAAGAGGTATTTCTTTCTTGCTTTCGTCACCTTTTGCGACAATCGCCGGAGATGCGTTCTCCTGCGTTACTGTTTTCTTTTCCGAGGCGGAATGCTCTGTTTTTTCTTCTGAAACTTTCGTCGCTTTCGCTTCCTCTACCTGTGGCTCTTCCATGGGAGCGCGGACGGCGCGACGGCGGATAACGGTGGTTTTAATTCTCTCTTCCACAATTTGCCTCGGTTCCCTGGCGAGCAATTCGCCTTTAATTCTTTCGACATCGCTATCTTCCAAAGAGCTGGAATGTGATTTGACCGTAATGCCAATTTTTTCCAGATGAGCAATCAAATCTTTGTTTTCCAGACCAAGTTCCTTGGCCAACTCGTGAACTCGCTTTTTAGCCATTCCCGAAACTCCCTAATTAAATTTCTCTGTACTTAAACTGTTAAGCTTTTTTATTAGCACTTGTTTGCTCATCCAAAATCCTCACGGCTTGTTCAGCCCATTCATGAGCCGTCTTTTCACCAACACCCGGAATAGAAAATAAAGCTTCCGGTTCAATTGTCGCCAGCATGGCAATACTCTTAATGCCACTGTTGAAAAGTTTCTCGGCCATGGCAGGACCGATGCCGACAATTTTCGTCAGCGATTCGTGTCCTTCTTCATCTTTGGCGGCAGCCATCGTTTCGTTCTTTACATCAATTTTCCACCCAGTCAACTTAACCGCCAGCCGGACATTTTGACCGTTCTTGCCGATCGCCAAAGAAAGCTGATCATCAGGCACAATTACCGTCATCGTTCGATTTTCATCATCAACAAAAACACGATTAACCTTGGCCGGCGATAAGGCGCTCGAAACATATTTTGCCGCATCTTCCGTGTAAGGAATAATATCAATTTTTTCTCCGCGCAATTCCTGCACTACGCTTTGCACTCTTGACCCTCTCATACCAACACAGGCACCCACCGGATCAACATCTTTATCCTTGGCCCTGACGGCAATCTTGCCACGCTTGCCCGGCTCTCTGGCCACACTGACAATGTCAATCAGACCTTCGGAAATCTCCGGAACCTCTATCTGAAAAAGCGCCTTTAAAAATGAAGGATGAGTGCGTGACAGGATTATCTGCGCTCCTTTCGAATTCTTTTTCACATCGTAAATATAAGAACGGATTCGTTCGCCACGTTTATATGTTTCGCGGTGTATTTGCTCCGCAGGCGGCACAACTCCTTCCGCGCGTCCTAAATTGACAATGATACTGCCGCCTTCAAATCTTTGGACAAAACCATTCACCAATTCACCTTTTCTGTCTTTGTATTCATCGTAAATATTATCCCGTTCAGCGTCTTTGACTCTTTGAATAATAATTTGCTTGGCCATTTGCACTGCGATACGACCAAAGGTGGCTGTTTCTCTCTTTATTCCCAAACTGTCACCGGGCTCCGCACTTTCATCAAGAGTCTTTCTGGCTTCTTCTTTTGATATCTGCGTTTCAGGTTCCAGCACTTTATCGACTACAGTTTTGAACTGGAAAACTTCAATTTCTCCGGTTTCGTCGTTATAATGAGCCTCTATGTCTACGTTCTGCCCCAATATTTTGCGAGCCGCCGTAAGCATTGCCGCTTCCAGGGCTTCGGTAATAATTTCCTTACCTATACCTCTGTCCTTACCCATCTGTTCGATCAGACGTTTGAGTTCTGGCAACATTTACAAATTCCTCCCTTTTCATAGCTGAGATGCTAGAGAATTTCAGCCTCAAAAATAATATTTATACCAAATAACTATCAAGCACTAAAAGGTTGCTTTACCGGGCATAATGCCAAGTAAGCTTTCAAAAATTCATATTTTTATTTTTTAAAGCAACTTGGTATTAATTTATCCGGCATTCACCAGATTAGTTTTTACTATTTCACTTTTAGGAATCCGATATGTTTTACCGGAAACATCTATGACAATAAACTTCTGGCCGGCCTCTTCGATGTAATTTAAAAGAGTGCCGCGAAAATTTTTTATTCCCTCAATTTTTATCCCTGTTTTAATATTAACCTTAAATCCCTGATACTTTATATAATCCTGATCGCGCGATATCGGGCGATCAAATCCCGGTGATGAAACTTCCAGGGTGTAAGCACCTTTAATCATGTCCTGAATATCAAGAAGATCGCCCAGTTGATTGCTGATGGAGGAGCAGTCATCAATTGTTACACCCCCGTCCTTATCCAAAAAAAGCCTGACAACCCAACTTGTATGCATCTTAAGGCATTCGACATGAATTAGCTCCATCCCTTCAGATGTAGCGACAGGCTCAGCCAGTTGCCATATTTTTTCTTTTACATCATCAAACATACTGTCCACAAAATCAAGCGGATGAGCTCATAGCAAGCCTTGAAAGCATCAAGCGAACTCTTTATACTCCTAGTTACGCAGGATGGTTCGACCACCCAATTTAAATTCGCTTCGCCCAGCATTCGCCGGATTTCACTTTCGGAATTTCCGTTTCACCAATAAAAAAGTGGGCAAACGCCCACTCAGCAATAAACAATCAGTAATGGTTAGTAGGAAAGCTACCACATCAAAACAGTCAATGCAAGTATTATTTCTGCAACCTGAAACCTGCTAAGTAGTTAAATCACAGGTACAATATCCAGAAGTATTTCTGGAAATATTGTAGCTTCCGCTGAGCAAGATATCCCCCCCCCACGCTTCGCTTCGGGGATAATTCGACTAACAAACTTCATTTCACTTCGTTTATGAATATGGTATTCATTATCCAGCTTCGTTACACTCGCTGGATAGTTCAACTAACCAATCTGACTGCGCTACGCTGGTCAGATTGGAGTTTCACTAATGGAGCGGGCGACCGGGCTCGAACCGGCGACGTCCAGCTTGGGAAGCTGACATTCTACCACTGAATTACGCCCGCTCATGATTGGGGAATGTTATTCACCAGAGACTTTTTGTCAAGGAGTTTTTGAAGCATAATAATAAATGCGGACCTTTATTTGTTGTTCTACATGAGAAGGTTTAAAATCTCGATTGTTCTGGAGCTAAATTTGTTGATGATGCAATAAAGGCATGATAGATATGTCCGAGTTTTTAAAATATCTTTTTCAATAATGGAGGCAATAATGAAAATAACTTCTATATTCATCATCTCAATGATTTTTGTGCTCACGATTACCGGCTGCGAAAAAGACCCTCAAAAAAATGTTACAGCGACCGCGCAGCCGGAAACGCAGCAATTAGTGCAGGGGACATTAGCGAAAGTACTTGAAACCATGAATGATGGCGATGGCTATACATTTGTTTTTGTTGACACGGGAAAAGAAAAAATCTGGGTTGCCGCACCGGAATTTAAGGCAAGTGTCGGCATGATGGTTATTGTACCGGAAGGTACCCACCTTACCAATTACCACAATAATCTCTTGAACCGCGATTTTGAAGCCGTGATGTTTGTCGATTCAATCACCCCTGCGCCTTCCGGTCAGGTACCCGCTCCAAATCCTGCAGGAACGCCTGTGGCGCCAACTCCATCAGCAGCCAAATAGGATATTTTATTTTACGATAAAATCTACTGGTGGTGTTTCCATGGGCTCGGTTTTTCCGGGAATCCATACTCTTGCCTGAGCTATATGCTGTCCGCGCACGAGTGGCCAGAGGAAGCGATGGATATTTTCTGTTGTTGTGCCGACAATTATTCCATCAACAATCCACTGAATTTTTTCTACCGGCAGACGCCGTGGCAATTGCAAAGGAAAAGCTTCAACATCGTCCGGTATCCTTGGGTCCATTGCCAGCATCAATCCCGGTGTCGGTTGTTCCAGGCGCACTGCATTCCGAATCTCCGCAGCTGTCATTAAATCCTTTCCTGTTTGCCCGCTATGCATCGCGCATTTGTCAGCAGGTAAGTGGCCGGATATAAACCATTCATGCAATGAAGGGCAATCTGCTGTGGCGAGTTTGCCGGTTAATTGACATATTTCTACAGATGCAAGATGTGGGCTAAGGTAAAGTGCACTGCCTTCCTCATCGCGATTAAGTTCCGCAAAAACAGACCGTAATGCCAGCGCCGGGCCAATAGACCCGGTGATACCCTGCATCGGGCGGCGGTCGAGATTTCCCATCCATACACCTACAACATAGCGATGAGAAAAACCGATTGCCCAGGCATCACAATAATCGGTAGATGTACCCGTTTTAACCGCTGTATGCATCGGGAACCCTAAAAGATTGTCATTGCCGAATTCCAGGGCCCTAGCCTTAGGGTCCGAAAGAATATCGGTAATGACGGAGGCAACCTCCTGAGTGTAAGCTTTCCGTTCAGGTGCTGACTCATCATCCATGACAAGAGACAGGGGGCGAAACGCTCCTCGCCTTGCCAGCGCAGTGTAGGCTTGAACAAGCTCAAAGAGCGTTACTTCGCCATTACCTAAAGCTAGTCCATCACCGTAAAACCCGGCATCCTGCTTCAGGCTGTTAAACCCCAACAAATGGAGTCGTTGCAAAAATTTTTTATAACCGACAAATTGAATTGTTTTCACAGCCGGGATATTAAGCGAATTGCCCAAACAATCCCTCAACCGGAGCAACCCGTAATTCTGATGGCTGTAATTGTGGAAAAAATGCTGGCCCTGGCCGACCTGCCCGACCAATGGTGAATCATCAATCAGGGTGGCGGCAGTCCATCCTGTCTCCAGTGCAAGGCCGTAGAGAAAAGGTTTCAATGCTGATCCGGGCTGGCGTGGGGTTATTATGGCATCAATCTGGCTGCCCGGTATGTCCGGAGAAAAATCGCCGGAATTTACCCATGCCAGCACTTCACCTCTTTCATGGTCAACTACGAGCACTGCCCCATTCGTCACGCGCCGCGGCTGAAGATCTTTGAGTCTATTGTCAATGATGGATTGAACCTTTGACTGCAAAGAGGAATCGATAGTGGTGAGAAGTTTGCCACCACGAAAATGATGCGGAGAAATTCCCCGGTTATACATGTAATAAACAAAATGGCTCGCCTGTGCTTGAGTTGCAGGTCTATTCAAGATTAAATCGTCACGGTTGACTGATTCCAACTCTGCATGAGAGATCATTCCGGCTTCCAGCAATCGTTTAGCAATCTGCAAGACGCGTCCTTTAGCCCTTTCGGCGCCCAGCTTTAAATCGAGCCGGGCAGGTGCACGCACAATGACCGCCAGCGCCAGCATTTCACCTGTACTCAATGTATCCAGGTCTCTGTCAAAGTAGTAGCGCGCAGCCTGTACTACGCCGCGCCGCTGTGCCGCATACGGAACCTGATTGAGATAGAATTCAAGAATCTTGTCCTTGCTGAATTTCTTTTCCAGGTTAGCTGCCTCAAATCCTTCCACCCAGCGGGACCAGATGGTACGAGGACGGGGATGGAGAATCCGGATTACCTGTTCCGTAATGGTGCTTGCGCCGCGCACACCGCGGAAGGCCAGTATGTTTTGAAAAAAAGCGTGGAAACGCGCAGGCCAATCAACTCCGCCATGCTCGTAGAATCTTTTGTCTTCAGTCACGATGAAGGCCTGTTGCAGGAGTTTTGGAATTTCATGCAGCAGAGCGTAATCGTGATAGTTCCAGTTATTTTGATAAGTAACGGAGAGAGGCTGGCCATTGCGGTCGCGAATCTGAACCTTGCGAATATCAGCGGGATCAAGAGTCAGCGATTCGGTAACCGGACTGATATCGAACCATGTCTTTATTCCAACAATCGCCGCAACTGCAAATATGGCGGCAATCGCCGCGATCATCAAGCGGCTGCGGCTAAAGAACTGTGAATTTATTTTAATCATAATCACATGTATAAACCCCAAAGCAAGCTTTGGAAAAATATTACGCACAAGCTGCGGGGGATTATACCCTGCTAATGCAGGATAATTCGGCTATCAAACTTCAATACGCTTCGCTTTTGAAGCTTGAGCCTCATTACCCTCCGCTGCGCGGGATTGTTCAATTTACCAATGCCGCTGAGCTTGCGGAATTGAAGCTTCACAATAAATCACGGGGGCACCACAATGTGCCCCCGTGCCTTTTGCTTTTAGGAGCCGTTATGAAATAACTATATGCTTTTGCGGGCATTTCGTTACGGATCCTTATGTCATTGCCGTCATCTAACGGACAGGGCTGTTTTGTGACAATGAATTAGTCAGCTTTTTCCACCTTCAGGCTCGCCGGCATGCTCTTGCCGTAGACATCGGGGTTGTACATTTCCTCTGCATGAAGTGGGATGACCGTGAAGTCTCCCGGCGCTACTGCCTGTGCTACATATGAAAGGTGGTAATTTCCTGCCGGAAGATATTCCGAATAAAAGCGAACCGCATGATGCCTCAGCTCTTTATGATAAAAGCTCCAGTGGGAATATCCATAGTCATGCCAGTCACCGTAACTAAACCAGAATGAGCCACCGGCCGCTTTAAAATCACCTTTCCGGGAATCCACGGCTGAGGCTGTTGCCAGGTCACGATTAACAGGTTCCAGCCCACCCGGCACAGGGTCATCGACAACGACAAAATTTCGCGCCGCGGGCAACCGGACAAAAAGATCAACACGAACCAGCTCTCCGGTCTTTATTTGCATGGGGTTTTTAAGTAAAATCCAGCGGTTCTCACGTTCAACGCTGTATTCACGATGCACCTCAATGCCTGAATTGATGGGCTTTGCCGCAAACTCCAGTGGCGAATAGGAAAGTCGTGTCGCATAGTAAACCCGGCCGCTGCCTTTGATATCAATCGTCACGGTACCCGTCTTTCCGGGATCCTTTTTATTTAGCGGTCGTTCCATTTCTGCGGCTTTATCGCGAAATCCTTTGAAACTCGTCTCACCGATCTTCTCACCATTGTAGAGAGCGCTCAGGGTCATATCAGGCTTATCCTTTTCGTAAAGGCGGCTATACTCGATAAGAGCGTTCATGCAAAACATGTTTTCCTGGGTATTTTCCCAGCGGTCGCGCTGCCCTCTGCCCTGAGTGATTGTGCGGACAAGCTTGAAGGGAATCGCCCCGGTGATTCTACCTCCCTGAGGAGTTTCGGCATAGGCAAGCAAAGCACTCAAGACTGCGCCGTTATCGCGTGTTGTGGATGTAAGGAGCTGATCATAACCGCTATCGAGTTTTTCAGCAAAAATATACTTGCCGCCTGTTTCGTTGGCCTGCGCCAGAATCATCTGCACCACTTCATCCCGTAATTGCTCAGTTCCCTGGACTTTGAGCAATGCGATAAGATAATGAGCCTTGCCAAACAGGCTCATTTCCGGAACATGACGCCGGTAGCGTTCAAGATCGGCCCTGCTCACTTTCCCGTGTGGGGCAAGCGCCGCCAGCGCAACGGCACGGACGGTGGAGCTCATACCTTTTGTATAAAATGTCGGCATAACATCGTTTTGTAAAAGCTTCTGCAGATAATCATGGAGCTTCTGCTGAACATTGGGCGGGATTTTATATCCGGATGCCTGCAGCCAGTTAAAAGTAACCCCGGTGTAGGCGCTTAAATATGGACTGACATGCTCATCACGCGCGATGTAATAGGTCATCCCTCCGTTCGGGGCCTGGTAGGAAGAGGCCATGCTCAGAGTCAAATCGGGAAGCTCTTTGCTTTTTGGCCAAGTCATGGTTGCCGGAAGATATGGCGCGAGGCGCTGAAAATGCGAGGCCATTACTCCTTTCGTCAGAACCTGCTCCCAACAGATATATGGATAATCACGCAGGTACTGAAATGCACCCTCCATGTTACCAATAACCGTAGGCGCAGCCACCACGCTGATCGTTCCCACATCGGTGCGGATTCCTGACGGCACGGCAATGCGCTCGCTCACCGATGATGCCGTCGTTGTTCCATAGGTGGCGGCCGTTTCCAATGACACACGTTTTCTTACCGGCAATTGCAGTTCCAGTCCGTCACCGTCATTTTTATCCCATGCCTGCACTTTAAACTTAATATCGCCGAAACCGGCTGTTTGAACAGGCAGCCAGACGTTGATACGTTTATAAGGATCGGTGACAATCTGTTGGGTAATGCTTCGTGGATATAGCTCATCGTCTTTAGCAAGCGGCCCCTCAGCGCTGATTTTGACATCAAGGGTTCGCTGCTTATCGGTGCGGTTCATAATTGTAAAGCCGGCCAGGAAGCTGTCACCTTCAGTCACCTGATTAGGCAGCGCGGGGCGAATTTCCGTGGCGCGGTTAACTTTGAAATTGGCATCACCCAATCCCATCCGGTCACCGGGGGTCACTGCCATGACCAGTACTCGCCATCCGGTGAGATTATCGGGAGCCGAAAAAGAGACCCTGGCACGCCCGTCTTTATCTGTCATGATCGACGGATTCCAGTAGCTGACAAATTTAAAGAGCGATCGCATGCTGAGATCATTTCCACCGTCACCTCCGGGATTAGCTCCTTTTTTCTCGAATTTCTGCCTGCCGATAAGCTGCATCAGAAGACTGTAATTCCGAAGATCGAGTGGATCAAGATAGTAGAATCCACGGTAAACATCATAATACGACTTGCCCCCGCGCAGCAGATCGAGAACCGATTCATCAAGAACAGCCACGGCCAGCTCCATGGGAGGATGCGTCTCTTTGGCTGTGCCTTCGCGCAATTGCGCCTGGATATCAACCGTAACTGTTTCCCGCGGCTTGTAGATTTGGCGTTCGGGTTTAATCTTTACAGTTATCTCTTTATAAGGGTCACGGACAGGCACCTCAACATAACCAATGCGGAAAGACGGCTTCCCAAGATCCACCTGACTACCTTCCAACGGCTTATCCACCCGGGGAGACATCACGGATACCGAAAAGTAGTATCCGGGAACATAATCAGGTTCAACATTGAATTCCACGACAGCTGTGCTTTCGGGAAGAGTTTGAACCCAGCTTTTGATGACACCATAGCGCTCAATGGTCATCAAAGCTTTGGCTCCGGGGAAGGGATTTTTTATCAGGTAGCGGGCCTTTTCGCCTACACGGTATTCCTTCTTTTCCGGTACTATCTGTAGGCCAATGGTTGGCTCGCTTCCCCATACAACAACGCCCTTGCCTACTGCCCAGCTACTGATAACTGTGGCATGTGTGCGTCCAACCGTGTCCTTGATTTCAGCTGTAATCCTGTAATAGCCGGGGTTTTCGGGCGTAAATTCGCAGGTGACCGGAGCCGCCGCTGATGTTACTGCACATGAAGACGCATCCACCCATTGATTCTCAAAATTTGTCAGGTAAGCATTGCCTGCGCCCTTTACCCTGGAGGCGAAGGTCTTTTGATGCTCAATTTGTACTTTCACCTCTGTATCAGCTATCGGTTTGCCTTGTTCGTCAACAACCAGAGTTTCAATTTTAGCCGGTATCCCTTTTTCAAGAACCCACTTGGCCTGACGTACACCAACAAAACGATCCCTGCCGACATAAGTGGCTGATGCCGCACTTGCGACATATTTTCCGCGATCATCGCGCACGGCGCTTTCTACCGTGAGCTGCCCATAGAGGACATCTCCGCCTTTAACCGGGAATTTACTTTCCAGATCGCCTTTTTCATTTCCGGCAGCTTTTGTTTCATGTATTATTTGCCCCGCCCTGTTATACATTGTATCGCCGAAGGTGAAACCCTGCGCCGAAGGATCCTCGGAAACAAAGGGCATCGGCTTCAGCGTCGTGGTGATACGGGTCTGTGCATTTACGTAAGGGCCGCCTGAATGGAGGCGCGCCTGAGTTGAAACATTGAGCATGTCACCCTCTTTGAACATCTTACCATTCAAATCCGTAAGCACACGGAAAGGGGCGGGGGTAAAATCGCTGATGAGCACCTGCATCGGTTCCCATTGTCCTTTGTGGAAAGAGGCGGAAAGAACAAACCGGTACCATCCGACGGCAGCCGTTTTCGGAACAACATATTCCGCCGCGTAAGTACCAAATTTAGAAAGAGTGATGTTCCGAACTTCGGATGCGATTTTTCCCATCGGATCAATAATTTTAAGGCTGTAACCCTTAGCCGGTGGCGGCACAAAAGCGCTGTTGTTCTGATTGCGCACATACAATTTATACTGAACCTTGTCTCCGGCCTTGTAAATACCCTGGGCGGTTGTACCCCAGGTATGGATATGACCGAAGCGTCTGCGCATGACGCTATAAACATTGCCGCCTTCATCACCGAAATATTGAGCAGTAAAAGTTGGAATCAAAGGGACGAGCGCCATATCGTTTCCTTTGGTGCAACGAATAAAAATATTTTGATTCTTTAATTTCTCACTGCCTGTTTCTTCTGTCGATTCATTTTCGCCGTATTCACCGTAGTGATTCAACGCGAGCAATTGAGGATCAATTTTTTCTGTTCCGGGTAAAGTTGCCAGGCCATCTTCATTTGTAA
This sequence comes from Syntrophaceae bacterium, assembly GCA_025355345.1. GTDB lineage: Bacteria > Desulfobacterota > Syntrophia > Syntrophales > Smithellaceae > FEN-1160. The sequence continues at coordinate 28,962 of JANXZU010000116.1, read as the reverse complement.
CTGCTTTCGCTAGAATGGCCGCATCTGGTTTAAAACCGGGGAAGATATCTTTGTACACTTCAACTGCGACTCCCGTTACCCCAAGACCGCTGGCAAAATCGGTAACCCAAACCAGTGTATTATAATGGCCCGTTTTTACATGCACATTGTAGGGGGTAATTTGTGAAAAAAAGCTGTTGTCCGAATTCGATACTCGAGGTGAGGTTAAAAAACTACCGGAGACCACACCTGAACCCGGAATCATTTCTCGTATTTTCAGCGGCAGGCGATAGGGGATATCCTGTGCCTTGGCCACAGCTATCGTCTTGTTCAGCTTTTCTGCTTTTCGTTTCGCTGTCATCAAGCTGTATGTAAGATCAATGCGCTCGAGATTGGTGACGAGAAGGGGTAGTTCGCTATCAACATTTTTTTCCAAAACGGAATAGCGATGACCGAATGAAAAATCAGGAGGATAATGATCCATAAAAAACATCTGCCGGATATTTATTTTTAAAGACCTGCCGAATTCATCTTTAATTTTTTGGGCATCTGCCTGGATTGTATAGGGTTGATATGGCCTTAATAAACCGGGCAAATTCAGCTCATATGCCTGATTTTTTACATGAGGACGATTGAGTTGAGAATAATTGGATCTGTTTTCCCATGGATCATAATCACTTGCCCGGTTGGCCAGGGCAGGGGATATTTTCAGGTGGTCCCTGAGAATTGATGTAAGAACGGGCGTTGAAAAAAGGAGCGACACATCATGTCTGGGATTACAAAATTCGTTGTTACCCGCCTTTTGTCCCGGTTTGATAATCACGGATTGGTCATTGTTGTTTGTCGTGCACCGGATACCCAGGAAGCTGAAGGGCGGAAACGTATCAAATGCGACAACTACTCGATCTTCATTGCCAGGCTCAGTGCCTTTAACAGGAGCAATGCCTTTTTCAACGCGCAACGTGATCTGGCTGTCCAAAGGCAGTTCATAGTCCGTGCTTATCAGCCAAATTCTGCCGGTCTCATAATTATTATTTTTTCTATTTTTCTTAAATTCGGGATCTTCTGTCGCGTTGACAGCCCAGCGTTTACCACCGGGATCGGACATAAAAAGATGGCGGATGACAGAATCCTTAGAGACCGGCTGGTTGAAATTAACCTGAATAACCGGTGTACCCGGCGATCTCCATGTGCGAAATTGATAGTTACTCACCTTCGGGCGTTCGCTGATAAAAGTGTGCGTTATGGTTTTTTCAATTGTCGCACCATCCTCTGATTTAATGCCCGGTTTTATTTCGATTACATAGCGTGTGGCAGGCAGGATCGCGTTATTTTCACCAAGCTGACAGGCAAGATCGGAAGTATTCAGCCAACGCCATTCACAGGCAAGAGAAGGAGCAATGCGAATCGGTATTTCTGCCGGGCTTCGCTCCATGCGGCCAACAGGCACAACCGGCCGGTTAAAATGCACGACTATCTGTCGCCCTGCCGGAATATCTTCCCCGCTGGGATTAATGCTCAGGATTTGCAATGGCGCCTTACTATTATTGAAAGTTGCTGAATCAAAGGCAGCACCGGCAGGTATGGTATAAATCAGTTGGCATAAAACAAACAGCCCAAACATCAGTTGGTGTTTTTTCATTTTTCCCCTCCTTGCAAGAAGATGAGGAAGTATAGAGAAAACGATCTTTTATGTCAATTTTTAATCCGGCAAAAATCAGGTTACTTTTGTTAATGGTTCTAAAAAAGATTTAAGTAATCACAGCGGCGTTGCACCCGAAAGCAAAAACCACTTAATATTGTCCCCTTATTATTTTCTGCGGTCATTATTTTATTGACATAACAAGCCAGTTTTACATATACTTCTTTAATGATTGAATTGAACGTCGCAACCAAACGATATGGTTCCCTTGTAGCCGTCGACAATGTATCTTTTACCGTCGAGGCAGGTGAGTATTTTGCTCTTCTGGGCCCCAATGGCGCAGGAAAGACGACAATCGTTAGGATGCTGCTGAATTTTACAAAGCCAACATCAGGAAGCTTGTCGATAAACGGCATTCCATGCGCAAATGCGGCAAGCCGCGCTGCAATCGGTTATCTGGCTGAGAACAATCATATCCCGCCATATCTCACCGGATGGCAGTATCTGATTCGATGCGCAGAACTATTAGATATTAATCGTTACGATGCGATAAATCAATGCAAACGAGTAGTCGGGCTTATAGGCATGCACGGCAGGGAAGACACAAAAGTGAACACCTATTCCAAGGGCATGATTCAACGGTTTGGAATCGGCGCCGCGCTCATCGGCAATCCAAATCTGTTAATCCTCGATGAACCTACCGCCGGCCTTGATCCCATCGGGATCAGGGAAATCCGCCAGCTTCTAGAATCACTTAAAGATCAGGGGCTGACTATCTTCCTGAATTCACATCTGCTGTCGGAAGTTGAAAAAATATGCGACAATGCTGCAATAATTAATCGCGGCAGGCTTCTGGTGAAGGACAAAATTTCCGCCATCGTCAAGGATGGTGAAACACTGGAAGACGTGTTTGTCAGGTTAGTAAAAGGTTGATATGAAAATACCCAAAACGCATTCCCCCATTATCAAAATTGCGAAATATACCCTTACGGATGAAGTCCGGCAGAAGAGCTTCATCGTTATGTTCATTATCTGCGCCCTGTTCATATTTCTCATTCGTGGTTGTTATCAAGGCAATTTCATAGTGAACGGGCAGGCACTCGATGCGGAAGCTGTTATTAGGGTAATGTCAAAAGTGACTTTCCACTTTATTGCCGTTGGCGTGATGTTTCTTGCGGCGCTCCTTTCGATGCGCGTATTCAGGCGCGACCGCGATGACGGAACGCAGTCGTGTATCCTGTCAAAACCGATAACCCGGGGACAGTATGTTGCCGGTAAGATCATCGGTTTGTGGGCTTTATCGATCATCTTCATGTTCATTCTGCATGGCATTGTGTTCATCATCACATCAATAAATTTACAGATTATAATGCCGGAATACCTCCTTGCCTCACTGATATGCTCTTTTAACCTGCTCTTTGTTATTGTTACCGTGCTACTTTTATCGCTCCTGATGCCTGACATAGTCGCTTTTCTTTGTGTGATGGGCATTGGTATAATTGGATCTGTGGCCGATGGGATATTCGCCATTAGCAACAGTCAAATGGCACAGACAATCATACCCCCATCGAGCACGCTTTCAGGATTAACAGGGTGGAAAGCTGCCTATTATCTATGGCCAAAACTTTTAAGCACACAGCAGTTTGCAGCTTCGCTTATTGGTAGAGAAGGGTTCCCTGAATTGGGATCTATGTATCCGATCATCAACGTATTTACCTACAGCCTCATACTTGGAATTTTGCTATTCCGGCGTTTTAGGAATGAAAACATAATTTAGCCGGCACGATAATTCTTGACCAAAAGATAAATCAAACAATACAGAATCCTAAGGGAGGGGCATCATGCGTAAATGGATCATTGGAATATTTGTGGTACTTGTGGCAGCAGGCGGCATATTCTGGGCAACGGCTGACAGGGATATGCGCGGGGTGATCTTGAACATGCCTACCAACAAGGACGTTCTTTTCTGGTCAATCCCGCAGCGCGATGCTACTTTTCGCGCAATGGACCGGGTTCCTTTTCTTGTCAAATCCCGGATTGTTCCTTCCGGAAAAGGCTTCTATCCCTTGCTGAAGGGAGCGCCACTTGATGTTGGTGTCGATGTCGATGCCTATATGAAGGACCAGCGCACTGCCGGATTGGTTATAATTTAAGACGGCAAAATCCGTCTTGAAAAATATGGACTGGGCTTTAGTGGCGATGGACGGTGGACCAGTTTCTCGGTTGCGAAATCATTCACCTCGACATTGGTCGGTGCGGCAATCAAGGACGGTTATATCAAGAGCATCGACGACAAGGTATCTGACTACATTCCCGACCTCAAAGGGTCGGTCTATGATGATGTGACGATCAAGCAACTGCTGACAATGACATCGGGCGTGAAGTGGAATGAGGATTATGGTGACCCCAAATCGGATGTCGCTTTGTTCAACTCGCACAAGGCCGAGCCTGGCGTCAATGTTACTGTCAGCTATATGCGCAAATTGAAGCGCGAAGTGCCTCCGGGCACAAAATGGGTTTATAAGACCGGCGAGACTAATTTGATCGGGGTACTGGTCAGTTCGGCAACCAAGAAGAACTTATCAGACTATCTGTCCGAGAAGATCTGGCGACCTTTTGGTATGGAGCGGGATGCGAGTTGGCTATTGGGATCAACAGGGCAAGAGATCAGCGGCTGCTGCCTGCAGGCATCAACCCGCGACTTTGCCCGCTTTGGCCTGTTCATACTGGGCGGAGGAATGGCGGCAGGCAAGCCGGTATTGCCCGAAGGCTGGATCGCCGCGGCAACGACGAAGCAGGCAGATATAGGTGAGGCCGGCTATGGCTATGGTTATCAATGGTGGACCATGGATGATGGCAGCTATGCAGCGAGAGGGATTTTCGGTCAGGGCATCTTCATCAATCCGAAACGAAAACTAATCATCGCGTCAAATAGCAACTGGCCAAAGGCCTCTGATCGTCAGGGTGCCAATCAAGCCAAGAAACGCCTTGCTTTCTTCAAGCAAGTACAACTTGCTATTGATAAAGAGGCAAAGGCCACTAAATAGGTATGGCAAGTCACGAACAGCCAAAGCCTTAGCGCCTCCCAACTTGCAGTGGTTACACTCTTACATTCAGGCAGCGACAATATTTACAAAGATTCATTGCTGAGAATTTGTATATTGGGATGGGGATGCCGTTGATTCGCTAATATTTATTACGTATATCTGTAGTCGCTAGAATTGAATTACGGCGACAAGTGCATGATTAGAATTGATAATCATTGACCATCATAAATTGGCATTGCGGAGCATTTGATGGTGTTTTGACAAGTTTACCATATTTTACCCACCGGGCATTTAGTCATTATTACCACGAAATACCTGGTATTGAAAGTTGAATATATTTGATTTTACGATGAAATTATTTCTTTTAATTCTAAATTAAATAGAGTAAAATTTCCTGAAAATCGGAAAATACCAACCGGGTATATTAATTGTTGGGGATTTTGATAAGGTATTTTATAATGTATTTATTCTATTGTGATGAAACAAATCTTGATCCTGGACATGCAGATTTTTTTGTATATGGTGGTATTGCAATTCCAGGCGAGAGAGCGAAGGAACTACATAACAGGATTGAAGAAATTAGAAAAAAAGCTAATTTCAAAGAAACTGATATATTTAAGTTTAACCCTTGTCCAACAGGCGTGCAACGAGAGAAATTCATACAAGCAAAAGAAGATACAATTAATGCCGCTGTTGAGTTTGGATGCGTCTTGATTATCTCAATTATTTTGCACAAAATAGGCCACAACATTGATGTAGCAAGGCGAAATGAAATAAATCGTGTTGCATATCATTTTGATTGTTATCTGGTTCGTTCCAAAGCTCATGGTATTGTTCTCATTGATAGATTTAGTGACAAACAAATAGATGAGCATCTCAGGAATAAATTTTCTGTGGGAATAACAGGCTTACCATATTCCCCTCAAAAGCGATTAGATAATATTGTTGGATTTCATTATTCTGCTATAGGCCAATCACATTTCTCATCACTAATAGACATTATAATAGGATCTCTTAGATTTGCTGTTAACGCACATAGTAAAGACAAAGCCGACAAAATGCCAACAGCCATCCTGCTTCTTAAACTTATTGGGCCATTATTTTATCGAAGTCAAGGCTGCAACACAGTCGATCAAATTAGTCTAAATTTCAGTCCTAATATAATTAAAATTGATACATATAGAGAGCAATATGAATCTCTCAAGACATTTTTCAAGAAATATGGAATTACTGCATCTCAAGATATCACAGACGAAAGGCAGTACTAAAAAGAACCCCAACAATCTAATCCACCGGACCCGTGTTCCACGGGCCGGTGATCAGTACGTTATGGTCCCAAAAATATCAACTAAGGAGAACCTAAATGAAAACAGCAATTATTAATGCAATTAATCAAAAGCAGCTCCTGTCAGTTACCTATGATAATATTGAACGTGTTATTGAACCGCATGTCTACGGTAAAGCTGCAAACGGTAAAGAATATCTTCGGTGTTATCAAGTTAAAGGCGGTCATAAATCTTCCACAAAACATGATTGGGATTTATTGGAAGTCTCAAAAGTAACTTCCTTGTCTGAAACAGGAGATTGTTTCTTGAACGCAAGACCTGATTATGTGCGAGTTGATAAAGTAATAAAAACCATTTACGCTCAACTATAGCCTGATACCCACAATCACAGGGTTCAGGCTTTAAAGCCGGAGCATTATAAATTGCACAATCTGACCAGTGGAATTTTCTCATGTTGAATGTTCCCTTAATAATAAAAATCCATAACAAGCCAATCCACGCGGACGCTCGTTCCTCGCGCCGGTGATCGCCACGTTGGGCTAAATAATAAGGAGAATGAAGATGACAATTCCTCACGATGATGTAATCAAAAAAGAATTATTGTCGCTTCTTACTTCCGCACCTGACGGAAGAATGGAAGTACAGAAAATCTACGAAAAACTTGCAAAATTACACCCCGAACTAACAGAGCAGGAAAAATATGATCGTTACAGAAACTCATTAAGTAAATGGGCAAACAGAGTACAATTTGCAAGACTACATCTTGTTAATCATGGCATGATTCACCGCGCTGGAGCAGGACCCCGGGCGGCTAACGGCGTTTGGATTTTAACAGAAAAAGGGCGTAAGTTCTCTGAAGGCAGGTAAAAAGTCATCCATAAAAATAACGCCCAACCAGGCAATACAGCCGATCGCAAGGCTCACGCCTCGCTCCGGCTGATTTCACCGTTGGGCAATAACTCTTATGAAAGGGGCGTACCTTGATGAAACGTAATAATTTTATTCTGGCCTTTGTATTTACAATATTTTTAATTATTTCTGGTTGTGCTTCAACTACCCCGCTAATCAAAGCAACAAAAGCGGGGGATTCTTCGGCCGTCCAAAAAATTATTGATGCAGGGGCTAATATCAATGCACAAGACAACAAAGGATATACCGCATTATTTCATGCAATAGAATATGGACGGTCTGAAATTGTAAAAAGTTTGATAAGTAAAGGAGCGAACATAGAGCAGAAAGATTTAGAGGGTCTAACGCCTTTAGCATATGCCATCAAATATGACCGTAATGCTGATATTATTAAACTGCTTATTAAAAGCGGGTCTAATATATATGCAAAGACTCCAGAAGGTGAAACCCCTCTGGCTATGCTTCTTTCTTTGAAATCAGATATTGTAAATGATTTGATAAGGTCTGGGAGTGCTAATCTATACGTCCCCGAGGCTGGTAAAGCCAGACTATTATTTATTGGTAGCGGTTTATGGGATTATATCAGAGTAACCGTTGGAAAGCAGAGCAGATTGTTAAATCCAAATAAGTATACGGGAGTGACCATAATTGATGTTGATTCAGGGAAACATGATATATATGCTTTTATTGACAAATCTAATCCAGAAAAGCCAACATCTATTGACGCGAGAACAGGGCAAACATATTGTTTTCAAATAACACAAGATATGAAAAAAAGAGCGGCACATTATGCCTTTATAAGTTTATCCTCCGTTATGATAATACCTCTTACAGAAGTTGAAGCAAAAGGGGAAATTACAAATACTCTTCAACCAAAAGAGCTTAAATAAGTAGTACGAATCCTGTTCGATCGCTACGCTCCGGCTGATTTTTTCGTTGTGAGAGGAAATAGCCATGTTACATGACATATTTAATTTAAAGAACAAGTCTAATGCTGAATTAATAGCCATGAAAAACAATAATTCCCCAAACATTATTAACTCTAAAAGTACGCTGACTTATAGAGATATGGCAATTGCTGCTGAAGCCGAATTGTATTCACGCAAAAAATGGTATGAAACATTCAGCGGTAAAGTTATAGTTGGCGTTATCATAGGTCTCATACTCATAGTTGCGACAATATTTATAAATAGGTACTTTAATCAAGCACCACAGCAACAACAATCGCAGCCACAAGTGCAGGTAAAATTAAAATGACTAAATCCATAAAAACCTCACAACCAGTCAATACAGCCGATCGCTACGCTCCGGCTGATTTCACCGTTAGCTGTGACGGATGTAAATACTCTTCATGAAAGGAATAGCTATATGCAACGTATTCTCTTTACGCTTTTATTTATACTTACAGTATTGCTAATAACAGGTTGTGCTTTTAGGCCCGCCCTCATAAATGCGGTAAATGCAGGAGACATCAACACAATTAAAAAGTTGCTGGCCGAAGGACGGAACATAAACGAAACGGATAGCAACGGTGCAACGCCGCTCATGTATGCAATATGGAATAAAAAACCCGACGTGGCAAAATACCTGATTGAATCTGGCGCAAATATTAACGCGCAGGACAATTTTGGTAATGCCTTAATATATGCGATTCAATATAAGCAGCATGAACTAATTACTATTCTAATAGACAAAGGGGCTGACATAGAATCACGAAATTTTTTAGGGGAAACAGCTCTTGTGTATGCAGTTTTAGGAGCAGCCGATTTTGATGCCGCTAAAATGCTGATTAAAAGGGGTGCTAATATAAATGCGAAGAGCGCCGAAGGTGAAACTGTGCTGGACTTAGCTCTCGCTTCTACAAGAGGGGATATGGTTGATGCGCTAGGAGTTAATCTGTGGACACCAGAACCCGGTAAGGCTAGATTGTTTTTTGTCGGCACGGGGCTATACGATTATCTCAAAGTAGCTGTTGGAAAGCAGACCAAAAGACTAAATCAAAATATGTTTATTGGATTGACTTTTTTCGATGTTAATCCGGGAACATATCCTATTGATATCAATGAATTTCATGGCGGTGATAAGTCAAAAAACCAAACAGCTTCAATTGACGTAACACTACGACAAACATATTATTTTAAAGTAACGCAAGATATGAAAAGCAGAGCAGCGCATTATGCCGGGGTAAAATTATCCTCAGTTCTAATGACCCCCATGCAGGAAGCTGAAGCAAAAGAGGAAATTAAAGAGCTTCTAAAAAGACATTAAATTATTGTTTATACCATTAAATTGGATTGGCTTCGGCCAGAAGAAAAAACAGCTAACAAGATCAATACAGCCGATCGCTAACGCTCGGGTGATTTTTTCGATAGGCGACTTGCGGACACACCAGGTTGGAATACTGGTCGGATGTCTCATCATCTTTGCCGTTGCATGGGCTTGTATCCGTTGGATCGGTGCGAGAATATTTTCTGAACAGTTGAAGGTTGGGGCTTTCTGTATGGAAGGCTCATGATCTTTGGAATGATGTTCATGCTGCTCGCTCCTGCACTTGCGGCAAAGGCGCGGGGCTTCAGTGTGCATTCCGCTGGCAATTCTCTTCGGGAGCGCCAGCCCTGAGATCAAACGTTTGATTAATACTGCACATAACAATTCCATTTTAAAAATTATCGATTTTACAGGAGGTAAAGCGCTATGGGCATTTTGTATCAAGTATCGAGCTTCAATGGTTGGGCTATCGGACTTTTAGTTCTCTTTGCTTTGATGGCTTTCAATGAACTAGGCCGTACCACAAGATGGGGCGGGCTTGTACTCTTTCTAATTGTTCCTGTAGCGCTTACTATCTTTGTCTGGCCAACAACTGCGGCCCCGGGCAATGAATATGGTACAGGCACATGGTTTAACTGGGTAAAAACCTATTCAGCGCTTGCCGGGTGTCTTGGATTTATGGCCATCCGCTTTATTCCGCGACTGGCCAAAAAGAAGTGGGCTTTATGTTTTCCCGCTTTCATCCTGGCACTCAATATCTTTGAAGCATGTATTCGTGATTTTCAATGCTATTCATATGGCGCATGGAACGGAGCTTATGTAGACAATCTCTGGCTGATGTCCGGGCCATGGAATATCATGAACGGTATAGCAGGACTGCTCAATATCATCACCATCTGCGGCTGGCTTGGAATTTTTATTTCTAAAGACAGGACAAAGGATATGATCTGGCCGGACATGATCTGGCCCTGGATAATCGCTTATGATTTGTGGAACTTCGCCTATACCTACAACTGTATAGCCGATCATTCATTTTACTGCGGCCTGGCATTGTTGCTTTCCTGCACCATCCCTGCTTTTTTTATAAAAAAAGGAGCGTGGCTGCAGCATCGCGCGCAGACCCTTGCCTTGTGGATTATGTTTGTTATGACGATACCTTCTTTTGCCGATCGCATAGCCCCTGTTCCTACCACTCATAATCCCAAAGCGTTTTTTATCGTTAGCCTGCTGGCTTTGATCGCCAATGTTGCGCTAGCTATGTATCAGTTTAATAAGATCCGTAAAAACAGGCTCAATCCGCTGAAAGATGAAATCTATACAGAGGCAAAAGCTTATAAGCAGGTCATTGAAGAAAATAGATAATTGAGCCGGGGCAAGTGCAAAATCGGTGATGACAACACATATTTTCAACAATGTTCTTTCTTTGACAATTGTGCTAAATAGCAAAATCTATAAAAGGAGGTGTTATGCGTAAAATTATCTTTTCCATCTTTCTTGTTTTAACCTTACTTTGTTCCTGCGCGAAAACAAATGAAACAGCTTCAGGCTGGTTTGATAAAGCACAGGCATTAACGGATGGGGAAAAATATACCGATCCTAAAAAGGCGATTGAATATTTAAGCAACGCAATTGAGCTAAAGCCGGATTATGCGATGGCCTACATCAACCGAGGTGCTGCCTACTCTGAGCTGGGCCAGTATCAGGAGGCTATTGAAGACTATAATGAAGCCATCCGCCTGAAACCGGATGATGCTATGGCCTACAACAACAGGGCATCTGCCTACTCTGAACTTGGCCAGTATCAAAAAGCCATTGAAGATTACAATAAATCCATCCGCCTGAAGCCGGATGATGCCTTAGCGTACAACAACAGAGGTACTGCTTATAATGACATTGGCCAGTATCAACGTGCCATTAAAGACTATAATGAAGCCATCCGGCTAAAACCGGATTATGCCCTGGCCTACAACAACAGGGGGCATGCTTATTTAATACAGGGCAACAGCAAGCCGGGCTGTAGCGATGCGCAAAAAGCTTGCGATATGGGGGATTGTACCTTGTCGGAATTTACTAAAAGCAAGCAACTCTGCCGCTAATTCACGCTTGGGTTAGAAAGACTGATTACAAGTGGAAATTGGCGCATCATTATTAGCGATTGCAAAAAACATTGACAAAAACGGGATTCAATATATAGGTTAGCAGTATATTATTAAGAGGAGTTGATAAGAAATGTTTGGCATCGGTATGCAGGAGCTTATTTTAATTGCGATAATAGCCCTGATCGTTGTTGGTCCTAAAAAACTGCCGGACTTGGCCAAAACTTTGGGCAAAGGCTTCAGCGAATTCAAAAAGGCAACTGAGGGAATGACCGATGATCTTAAGGAAACAATGAAAGAAGATGATAAAATAGATGATGACGGCCTGAAAGATTCGCTTTTGCTGAAGAAGCCTGTTGAAGAAGAGATTCCACAAAACTCAACTAGTAGCGAAGTGAACAAATAATCCTCAAAAAAACTTCCCAAACTATTTTAAATTAAGATTACTAACTCAAAATATTTATGACAATTATTGAAGATTACAAAATGTCCCTGACCGACCATTTAGTTGAGCTGCGCAAAAGACTTGTCCGCAGCGTAATTATCCTGCTTATCGGTTTTGGAGTTTGTTATTATTTTAAGGATTTCTTTTTCGATATTGTAACCGCACCTCTGGTGCAGGTCCTGCCTAAAAACAGTTATTTGATTTATACGGGACTGACGGAAGCATTTTTCGTCTATATGAAGTTAGCCTTTTTTGCCTCCCTGATAATTACCTGCCCCTTGATTATTTATCAGATATGGAAATTTATATCACCGGCACTTCATTCGACGGAAAAAAAATATGTCCTGCCTTTTGTGTTTTTCTCCACATTGCTCTTCGTCAGTGGTGTTTTGTTCGGTTATTTTGTTGCTCTTCCCCCAGCTTTTGAATTTTTTGTCAGTTTCAATAGCAAATATCTGCAATCAATGATTTCCTTTAGTGATTACCTCTCTCTTTTCGTAACATTTTTACTTGGATTTGGTTTATCTTTCGAATTACCTGTATTTATGTTTTTCCTGGCGAAATTGGGAATAGTAAATTCTACAATGCTATCAAAAAACAGGAAGTATGCGATTTTAGTCATTTTTATTGTAGCGGCGATTTTGACTCCTTCACCGGATGCGTTAAGTCAGATATTAATGGCAATTCCCTTGATGTTTCTTTATGAAGTGAGTATATTTATCACGAAATTTGCCGGAAAGAAAAAAACAGCTTCTAACAGCAACAATAACGAATAATCAATGGTGAAATTATGCCCATAAGACAACTAGAAGATAATGAACTGGAAATCAGGAAAAAGAACTCAAAGATATTTACCATGTTATTCGTGTTTATTGTTGTAATGCTTATTGTGACTATAGGTGGAACCATCATCTACTACGCACTGACAATGGATTTGCCGGGAATTGACACCCTGAAAGATTACCGCCCCAGTATTGCTTCCAGTGTTTACGATGACAACAACGAACTGATTGATGAATTTTATCTGGAAGACAGAAAAGTTGTTAAAATAGCCGAAATTCCGAAAGTAATACACTATGCTTTCGTCGCGTCGGAAGATTCACGTTTTTACGTGCATCAGGGCTTTGACATCCAAAGCATTTTTCGCGCGATGTTTAAAAACTTTGAGGCCGGTCATATCGTTCAAGGCGGCAGCACAATTACACAGCAAGTGACAAAACTCATGTATTTAACACCTGAAAGAAAATACATGAGAAAAGTCAAAGAAGCTATTCTCTCTTATAAAATCGATAAATATCTCACTAAAGATGAAATCTTGAATTTATATATGAACCAGATTTATCTCGGGCATGGTGCCTACGGAATAGAATCGGCATCACTTGTTTACTTTGGAAAAAGCGCAAAAGATCTGACTCTGCCGGAAGCAGCAATGCTTGCCGGAATGCCTAAAGCGCCCAATGCTTATTCACCATATCTACATTTTGAAAAAGCAAAGCAGCGGCAAGCTTACGTTCTTTCTCGCATGGTGGAAGACAAATACATTACCCAGGCAGAAATGGATAATGCCGTCAATGTACCCCTGAAGTTACGCGACATTAAACCAAAGGAAAAAATTGCGGCTTATTTTGTAGAACACATTCGCCGATATGTTCAGGAAAAATACGGCGCGGACGTCCTGTACAAGGAAGGTCTTTCTATTTATACAACGTTGAATTTAGCAGCCCAAAAAGCTGCGCGGGACGCTATAGAAAAAGGCCTTGCAGAACTTGAAGACAGAGAAAAGTATGATCGCGGTCTTGTTCAGGGCGCTCTTTATTGTATGGATGTGAAAACCGGTGCCGTTCGCGCTATGGTTGGAGGCCGTGATTTCAGCAAAAGTGAATTCAACCGCGCAACCCAGTCCCGCCGTCAGGCCGGCTCCGCCTTCAAGCCACTTATCTATACAGCCGCCTTTGATAAAGGAATGAATCCCTCAACGCGTTTTGTTGATTCGCCTATTGTTTTTGATGATCCATCCCAACCGGACGGGCTTTGGAAACCGAAAAATTTCGATGAAAAATTCTTAGGGCCGACTACGATGCGTACCGGCCTTGTTCAGTCCCGTAATATTGTTACAATCAAAATATTACAGGAAATCGGTATCGATTATGCCGCATCCTACGCCATGAACATGGGCATATCCTCTCCGATCGCCCGAAACTTGTCGATGGCGCTGGGATCAACCGGAGTTACTTTGCAGGAACTCGTAGGAGCCTACGGTGTTTTGGCAAACGCCGGTAAAAAAGTTACTCCTTTTTTCATCAAGAAAATTGTCGATCGCACCGGTAATATTTTTGAAGAGACGAAACCAAAATCAGAGCAGGTTATTGATGCGCGTATTGCCTTCATGACATCATACGTTATGCGCGATGTCGTGGAAAGCGGAACCGGCCGCCGTGTAAAAAGCCTGGGCCGACCGGTTGCCGGCAAGACCGGAACAACCAACGATATCCGCGATGCCTGGTTTATCGGTTTTACTCCTTCGCTGATTACAGGAGTTTGGATCGGATTTGATCAGGAAACAACTCTGGGAAAAAACGAGGTAGGCGGAAGAGCGGCGGCGCCGATTTGGCTTTATTTTATGGAAAAGGTTGTGCAACATACGCCAGTAGAAGCTTTTCCCACACCGGAAGGAATAGTTTTTATCAAGGTTGATTCCAAAACAGGCTTGGTTGCATCATCGTGGGATAAAGGAGCTATTTACGAAGCCTTCCTGGATAGTGCGCCGCCTCAAGATAAAAGTGACGGCTTGACTGAAGAAAAAGAAGATCTATTCCGATAAAAGGGTTGGGTATAATTCAACTTACAATTTTCAGTCGCAGATGACCCTATAGTGCCCTTCATGGTATTTAGGTTATTCGCTGTGCTTCTGAAAGTTGAGTTTCATTATAAAAGACGCTTGACAAATAATTTGTTTTTCGTTAGAAAGAAAGAAAATGATGGGAAGAAATTATGTTTCTTAGAGATTTAGAAGGCAGAATTATTCAAATAGAAACCTACGTATTGTTACTGGTAGTAGTACTTACGGGGTCTGCCGCTCTGTATCTTTAGAAAATTAAAATAAAAGATACAAGCCGCAGGCCCCTGAAAGCCTGCGGCTTTGTTATTTTCAGCAACAAAGCCGCTTTTTGCAAAAGAAACTAGCGGCTTTTTTAATGAGACCCATGTTTCAGAAACGCAGTGAACTGAAACATGCTGGTCGAATTATCCCTGAAGCGAAGCGTATGGGGATTTGAGGCTCGCTGACGATAGGAAGCGTTAGCCGAATTATCCCCGAAGCGAAGCGTATGGGGATTTGAGGCTCGCTGACAACGAACGCAGTGCACCCTAAAGGGCATCTACGGCGTAGTGGGATCAAAGGCTCAACTTTTAGACACGAAATAGTTGGAGAATAGAAAATGAAATTAAAAGGCACACAAATACTGCTTGCTGCGCTGGAAGAGGAAAAAGTTGATATTATTTTTGGATATCCGGGAGGAGCCGTGCTGGATATTTATGATCAACTTTATAAAAGTACCATGAAACACATTTTAGTCCGGCATGAGCAAGGGGCTGTACATGCTGCTGACGGCTACGCCCGCGCTACCGGAAAAGTTGGCGTGTGCCTGGTTACTTCCGGCCCAGGCGCCACCAATACCGTTACCGGCATTGCCACGGCTAATATGGATTCCATCCCTCTTGTAGTTTTTACCGGGCAAGTCCCGACTGGACTGATAGGCAATGACGCTTTTCAGGAATGCGATATAACGGGCATAACCCGCCCCTGCACCAAACATAATTTTTTGGTCCGTAATATTGATGATCTCGCTTCGACTATCAAAGAAGCCTTTCATATTGCCCGCTCGGGAAGACCGGGGCCGGTTCTCGTTGACTTACCGAAAAATGTGATGGCAGCCCAAACAGATTATGATCCTGCCAATATTAAAATCCGCAATTACGATGTGGCATATAAACCAGCGCCCAAGAAAATGGCCAACGTCTTCGAAATGTTGAATACTGCTAAAAGACCATTAATAATGGTCGGTGGCGGTGTTATCCTGGGAAAGGCCACAGAACAGCTTACGGAACTGGCCAGAAAATATTCAATTCCCGTTACGGGTACCCTGATGGGACTTGGTTCGTTTCCGGGAACAGATCCGCTCTGGCTGGGCATGCTGGGAATGCACGGTACTTACTATGCTAATATGGCCATCAGCCACTGTGATCTGCTTCTTGCGGTAGGCGTAAGATTTGACGACAGGGTCACCGGGACTATTGAAACTTTTGCCGCTAACGCCAAAATTGTTCAAATTGATATTGATCCTTCTTCCATTAATAAAAATGTGGTTGTTGATTTGCCGATAATCGGCGATACCAAAGCCACCCTCACGGATATGATCAAATTTTTGGCGGAGCACAATTATGCACAGACGCCCGCTGAGCGGCAGGAGTGGCTGGGGCAAATTGCAGAGTGGAAGGAAAAAGTACCGCTGACATATTGTCAAAACGGTAAAGATATTAAACCGCAGCATGTTATTGAAACGCTGCACAAATTGACTGAAGGCAACGCAATTATCACAACGGAAGTAGGTCAAAATCAGATGTGGACGGCACAGTTTTTCCATTTTGATCATCCCAATACTTTCATTTCTTCGGGCGGATTGGGAACAATGGGTTTTGGCCTGCCCGCGGCGATTGGTGTCAAATGCGCTTTCCCGGATAAGCAGGTCGTGGATATCGCCGGCGATGGCAGCATACAGATGAATATCCAGGAACTGGCCACGGCCGCGCAATACAATATTAACGTGAAAATTGTCCTTTTGAATAATGGCTATCTGGGTATGGTTCGTCAGTGGCAGGAATTATTTTACGAAAAGCGCTATTCTCACACCGACATGACTTACGCCCCTGACTTTGTGAAACTGGCTGAAGCTTATGGCGTTGTCGGCCTGCGCGCGACTAAACCGGAAGAGGTGGAATCTACTCTGAAACAGGGGCTTTCGCTTGATCGCCCGGTACTGATGGATTTTCGGGTGTCGCGTGAAGAATGCGTATATCCCATGGTGCATCCCGGTGACTCGATTAGCAACATGTCGCTGGGCAGCAGAGAAATGATCAACTAATTCTTATAGAAAGGTAAGTTAATATGGAAAAGAAGGAACATATAATTTCAATACTTGTTCACAATAAACCGGATGTGCTGGCCAGAATTGCCGGAACATTGGGCGGCAAAGGTTACAACATTGAAAGCCTATGCGTGAATACAACGACGCAGTACGAAATATCAAAAATAGTTATGACGACAGCAGGCTCTCAGGAAACTGTAACCCGCATTGAAAACCAATTGCAAAGGCTTGTCGATGTCATTTCCGTGGATGATTTAACCAATGTGGAATCAATCCATCGGGAAATGATTCTCGTAAGATTGAATTTAACTTCAGACAAAAAAGAACAAATAAAGAAAGCCGTTGACACAAACAAATGGAAAGTAATAGTCTCAGCTGATGCGTATATGATCTTGGAAATAACCGGCGATCGATCACAAATCGATTTCGCTCTAGCCCGTCTTGCACCACTGGGCATCGCCGATATCACAAGAACAGGTATTGTTGCGCTTAACCTGGAAAATTAGTCACAGATAGAAGATTAACTTAATTTTACTAACATTAAATTACAGGGGGTTATTATGGCAAAAATTAATTTTGGTGGCGTCATGGAAGATGTCATCACATCGGAAGAGTTTTCTCTGAAGAAAGCTCAGGAAGTTTTAAAAAATGAAGTAGTGGCGGTTATCGGGTACGGCGTTCAGGGACCGGCACAGGCTTTTAATATGAAGGATAACGGCATTAATGTTATCATCGGACAGCGTCAAGAAAATAAAAAGACTTGGGACAAAGCCATCGCTGATGGTTGGGTGCCAGGTAAAACTCTTTTCCCGATTGAAGAAGCGGTTAAACGTGGTACGGTTATCCAGTATCTGGTTTCCGACGCCGCCCAGATGATGATCTGGCCCCAGATTAAGGCCAATTTAAAAAAAGGCGACGCTCTTTATTTTTCCCACGGTTTTTCCATCGTCTATAAAGAACAAACCGGTGTCATCCCGCCTGATTTTGTCGACGTAATCCTGGTTGCCCCTAAAGGTTCGGGGACTTCAGTGCGCCGGAATTTTCTTGATGGCAGTGGCATTAACTCAAGCATTGCTGTGCATCAAGATGCGACCGGTCGCGCCATGGAGCGCACAATTGCCCTTGGGATTGCCATTGGTTCCGGTTTCCTTTTCCCGACCACTTTCCAGATGGAAGTTTACAGCGATTTGACGGGTGAACGTGGCGTTCTGATGGGCGCTCTGGCCGGCATGATGGAGGCACAATACGCTGAATTGCGTAAACATGGCCACACACCCAGCGAAGCCTTCAATGAAACAGTCGAAGAATTGACTCAAAGCCTGATCCGCTTGGTTGCTGAAAACGGCATGGATTGGATGTATGCTAATTGCTCAACGACCGCGCAAAGAGGGGCGCTGGACTGGCGGCCTAAATTCCGCAAAGCCGTGGAACCGGTATTTGCCGAACTTTACGACGCTGTTGCCACAGGCAAAGAAACGGCTATCTCTCTTAAAGCAAACAGTGCTCCGGATTATCGGGTAAAATTAGAAGCAGAACTCAAAGAAATTCGGGACTCCGAATTGTGGCAGGCAGGCGCCGCCGTCAGGGCATTGAGACCGGACAGAAGAAAGAAGTAAGGGAGAAAAAAATGAGAAGCGATCTCATGAAAAAAGGTTTTGAGCGGGCACCGCATCGTTCACTTTTTAAAGCGATGGGCTACACAGATGAAGAAATTGCAAGGCCTTTGATCGGTGTGGTTAATGCAGCCAATGAAATAGTTCCGGGGCACATCCATCTGGATTTGATCACACAGGATGTCAAAGCGGGAATCCGCATGGCCGGGGGAACACCGGTGGAATTTCCGGTCATCGGTGTCTGCGACGGCATCGCGATGGGACATGCCGGCATGAAATATTCTCTGGCCAGCCGCGAACTGATTGCCGATTCCATCGAGATCATGGCAATGGCTCATCCATTTGACGCGCTTGTTTTCATCCCTAACTGCGATAAGATTATTCCGGGCATGCTCATGGCCTCATTGCGCCTCAATATTCCGTCTATATTTATCAGCGGCGGCCCAATGCTGGCAGGAAAACTACATGGCAAGCCCGTTGACCTTATCAGTGTTTTTGAAGGTGTCGGCGCCGTCAAAGCCAAGAAAATGACTACAGCCGCGTTGAAACAACTCGAAGATTGCGCCTGCCCAGGCTGCGGTTCCTGCTCCGGCATGTATACGGCGAATTCCATGAACTGTGTCACCGAGGCATTGGGGCTGGGGTTACCCGGCCACGGGACAATTCCCGCAGTCCTTGCTTCGCGTCACCGGCTGGCCAAACATGCCGGGATGAAAATAATGACTCTTCTCAAAAAAGGAATCAAGCCTCGCGATATCTGTACCTTAGCCGCATTTAAAAACGCCATCGCCGTGGATATGGCACTGGGCTGTTCCACCAATACGGTTTTACATATTCCTGCCATTGCCCATGAGGCAGGAATCAAACTGGACTTGAACCTATTCAATAAAATCAGCGGGACTACTCCCAATATCTGCAAGCTCAGCCCCGCCGGCCATCATCATATTGAAGATCTGGATACGGCAGGAGGCATTCAGGCCGTAATGAAAGTAATTTCTGCCCTGGGTGTCATAGACGATAAGGCAATTACAGTTACCGGCAAAACTGTTGGCGCTAATTTGAAGGCCGCCCGTGTTTTGAATACTGATGTTATCCGCCCTTTGAAAAACCCCTACTCACAGCAGGGTGGAATTGCCATTCTGCGCGGTAACCTTGCTCCCGATGGCGGAGTTGTCAAACAATCCGCTGTCGCGCAGGCCATGCAGATAAATGAAGGGAAAGCCCGTGTGTTTGATTGTGAAGATGACGCCATTGCCGCAATTATGGGCGGCAAGATCAAAGGCGGCGACATTGTGGTCATCCGCTATGAAGGCCCCAAAGGAGGCCCGGGCATGAGAGAAATGCTTTCTCCCACTTCCGCAATCGTCGGTATGGGTTTGGATAAAACCGTAGCGCTCTTAACTGACGGACGTTTCAGCGGCGGCACACAGGGCGCGGCTATCGGTCACATCTCGCCGGAAGCAGCTGATGGCGGCCCGATTGCGCTGGTGAAAGAAGGCGATATTATCGCAATTGATATTCCGGCCAAGAAACTGAACTTAAAAGTAAGTGATGAGGAACTGGCAAAAAGACGTGCGGCCTGGAAACCAAAACAGCCCGCGATCACGACAGGCTATCTGGCGCGCTACGCGAAACTGGTCACTTCCGCATCAACGGGAGCAATTTTCAAAGACTAGAGGACTGTCAACCGTGAGCGTTTTCCCGCAAGGGAGGCACAATAATTAACAATTATCCTTAACGGTAAAGGCTGAAAGATTTTACAATATCAACATGCCCTGAAGTGTATCTGCTACGTGGTTTCGTAAGCAAATTGGCATCCGTTAGTTCCAGTTCCAATCCGCAAGCATAAATCCAACACTGATCCGGTTGATGCTTTTGTTGTAATCAAGCAAGCTCTCTCCATAACCGTTGAAATACTGGACATAGATGCTGCCTTTATCGCTAAACTTGTCATAGAAAAAAGATAAGGGTACACTCCAATCAAGTTGAACCGCACCCATATTTTCGGATCGGAAATTATTTCGCAGCATCATGGCAAACCGTTGCTTTTTCCAGTAGAGAGTGCCCCAGAGCTCACCATACCCCATGTATCTGGTGATATCGGGATTATCATCATTGTGTTCATCTTCCGGAATCCGGTACCATGTTTTCAAAAGCAGATTGAAATTGTTTTTTTCATTTTCCAAGCCCACATTAGCTACAATGCGATTCCAACTGCGGGAAAGTGGAACGGAGCGGCCATTGGATTGATGGTTAAACCCCAGGTTAAGTATACGACCATGCAGACCGAGGATATTATAATCGGTGCGCAAGTTGATCAGCAGTTCCGGCTCATAATTGGTATCACGAAAAGGCGCGGAAAACGCCGAATTGTAAACTTGCCAGAAGGAAAGTTGTGTGTAACCCAACCATATATCTATGCCTTTCAAAGCTTCTATACCTTCTATATCCGTTGCCCATGGTTTTATTTTAAAGCTTAGTTGAAATTTTGCTTCATTGTGTTGTGCTTTAGCATTCTTGTCAAAATCCAAAGCCGTATCTTGATTAGGTGATGAGTTATAGGCAACAGGCAAGAAATATGTAGAGCGATATGGCCTGATCTTAAAAAAAGATGATTTTAATTTCCCCTTGGCTAAATCCAAATCCCAGTGCTTGGACATTACTGATTGCGAAGTTGATGGTGGAGGATATCCTTTCATCGCCGCCTCCGTAGAGGCACTTGGCGGTTCAGTAGCTTGCACTGTAACTTTCTTCCCAGCCAGTTCATCAAAGCATTTCAAGCGATCGGCATCCTTTTCAATACTGGAGCATTGAGCCATGCGCTCTTCAGTTTCTGTAGCTTGAACGAAATCGGGTATTGTGACGGAAGATAATGTGAAAAATAAACATAGTACTATAAGACTTTTTGTTTTTAAAACCATCACAAGCTCCTTATAGACAATATTATTCAGTTTAGAAAATAATTTTTACACTGCTTATTTGTCTACGTTACCGCCATAAGAATTTGGCGGACTTTTTCCAACTCCTGCTGATTATCCACTTCCACCGAATCGTGCGGGGTAATGACAACTTTGATTTTGTAGCCGTATTCCAAAGCGCGTAACTGCTCTAGTGCTTCGAGCGCTTCTAGCTTTCCTTCAGGCAGCTTGGTAAAGATATCGAGAAAATCACGGCGATAGGCGTAAATGCCGTGATGCTTATAGTAATCAGCCTTGAGCTTTTTGTCACGCACATAAGGAATAGTGGAGCGGGAAAAATATAGGGCAAATCCTTCGTTATCAAAAACAGTTTTCACCGCATGGGGATGGGTTATTTCTTCATCCATTATAATTTTGTAAATTAATGTGGACATGACAATAGCCGTGTCATCAATTAATGGCCCGATGACTTCATCCACCTGCACCGGCTCAAAAATCGGCTGATCGCCCTGGATATTGACGACAATGGCATCGGCAGAAAGATTAAGAGATTTTACCGCTTCTGAGATTCTGTCCGTGCCCGATCGATGTGTCGCTGCCGTCATGATCGCGTTGCCGCCGAATTTTTTCACAGCGTTAAAGATTCTTTCATCATCGGTTGCCACCGCCACATAAGGAACTGCTTTGGCTTTAGCAACTCGTTCATAAACATGCTGAATCATCGGCTTTCCGCACAGGTCAGCCAGAGGCTTCCCCGGAAACCGGCTGGATTCATAACGGGATGGGATTATACAGACTATATCTCTTTTCATACTCGCTCCGTTTGCCAATTATTTGCCGTATGCTTTATCGTGCGGTCCGAGTTCAACAAACCTGAGCGTTTCATCGGCGCACTTTATGCAGTCGTCGCATAAAACAATCGTGCTGTCACCCTTTTTACGGCAGATTTTGCAATAAAGATATATGACGAGAAAATTCTTTTTGACAGGACAACTGTAATAACCCCTAAAAGTGCCTTTCAATGGTTCTCCCAGCCCGATGGGATTTCTCACAATCATGTCAACTTTATTCTGGATTGCCTTCTTAATTGAAATATGTTTATTAAGTGAACTGACAAATGCATCGCTAAACAGGACTTCCATTAGAAGACCTCTTCATATTTATGCCATTTGTTTTTACCTGCTCTGATTTGCGATATTGTTTCCAGAATGCTGTCTCTGAATTTGGGGTCAGCCAGGATAATATCCATAGGATCTTCTCTTTGGATGCGCCTGATGTTCAGGATAAACTGGGTGAATACCTCGGAAACTGTTGTCCGCTGGTCTTCGGCATAAGTTTTGGCAAATTCAATTAAATCTTGATCCATGGTTATATTAATTTTACTTTTTGGCATGCTTCAACCTCCTTTTGACTCACCTATAACATACGCCTGATATGCGCCTTAGTCAATACCTTTTCTTATTGTGGAACTCCAATACCCCGCATCTTGTTTTGGGATTCCTACCCTTGATTCGCGCTACGACAACAGTATCTCATTTTATTCTTCCATTCGCCTGATTTTTTCTTACGTCAAACAATAGATCTGATAAACTAGAGGTTTACTATCCCAAATGCGAATCGGGCTTCTGCAAATAATTCACCACATAATCCTTCACAGAGTCTTCCAGAGAGGAAAAATCCACGGGGCAACCGACACCTTGAAACTTTTTCATTTCCGCCTCCGTGAAGTATTGATACTGATTGCGCAGAGATTCCGGCATCTGAATATATTCAATATTCGGCTTGATTTCCATCGCAGTAAAAACTGCTTTAATCAGATCATTCCAGGTTCTAGCCCTGCCTGTACCTAAATTGTAAATGCCGTTGACATTGTGATTATTAAAAAGCCACCACATAACTTCCACACAGTCTTTGACATAAACAAAATCGCGCAATTGCCCGCCATCAGGATATTTTGATAGATATGATTTGAAAAGTTTTACCTTGCCGGTTTCCTTAATCTGATGAAAGGCTTTAAAGATAACACTGGCCATGTCTTCTTTATGATATTCATTGGGCCCGAAGACATTGAAAAATTTGATACCAGCTATTTTGTTTTCCCAGGAATGTCTCAATGCCCTTAAATCAAACACCTGCTTGGAATAGCCATACATGTTGATCGGCTTAAGTTCCTTGATTTTGCTGTGGTCGTCGGAAAAGCCCAACGTTCCGTCGCCATAAGTTGCGGCTGAACTGGCGTAGATAAAACGGATGCCGCGATCGATTGCGTATTCGGCCAATTCGCCGGTATAGCCATAATTATTCTGCCAGAGGTAATCCGCGTCGCGCTGGGTTGTTGATGAACAGGCACCCATGTGAATGATCGCTTCAACTTCGAAAGGCAGCGTGTCGGCATGGATGAGCGGCAGAAAATCGTCTTTATGGAAGTAATTAACGAATCGTAAATTCACCAGATTTTTCCATTTATCGGTCGTGCCCAGACGGTCGACAATTATTATATCATCGATACCTTCCGAATTTAGCTTCCAGACAAAAGCACTGCCGATAAAACCCGCGCCACCTGTAACAACTATCATGTGTTTTACTCCTTTGTTTTAAAAGCCTTAAAATGTTACTAATACTGAAAAGAAATACTGTCAATAAAGAAATTGATTATTTCTTCAGCATGATTCTTGCGTCCACAACTATGCATGATTTAGCGTTACACATGACCGGATTCAAGTCGATAGATTCCGTTACATCCTTTAAATCCATCATCAGCCGGGAGAAGTTAAGAAGAGTTTTCTTGAGCGCATCCAGATTGATGGGTTCGGCTCCGCGATAACCAGTAAGCAGACGTTTGGCCTTCAACCCGTTGATCATGTTATCGGCATCTCTTGCTTTGAGCGGGGCCATTCTCAGAGATACATCCTTATATATCTCAACACCTATACCGCCCATCCCTATCAGGATCATCGGTCCAAACTGAAAATCGTTTTTTGCGCCAATAATCAGTTCAGCACCTTGAACCATTTCCGCAATCAGCATACCGGCAAATCCTTCGAGCTTACTGAATCGTTCCAGCGTCTGTGTCAGCACTTGATCGTCTTTAATTCCCACTACCACACCTTTAACATCGGACTTATGAACTATAGCCGGCGATACAATTTTAGCAACAACAGGATAGCCGATGGACCGGGCCATGCTTATCGCCTGGCCTGCTTCAGTTGCGACGGCATATTTCGGCGTTTTAAGGCCGGAGAGAGAGAAGATTTTTTGCGCGTCAGGTTCCAGCACCCATCCCCACTTTTTTGATTTCTCGATGATCTCCCTGATCTCTTTTTTTAGCATGATTTTTTCCTCACTAATGCTTTCGCCATCAAAACAGCACCCTCAATTGAGGGTGCCACAGGAATGCCATTGAGCTCAAAACCTTCGATGAGCATGTTATATTTTTCCACCTGAGGCACATACGCAATGAAAGGCTTATTAAATTGTTTGCTCACACTGCTTAATTTTACACCGATATCAAGAGTCAGACCCGGAATGTACGGCAAAAGCAAAACTATTACGCAATCTATTTCAGTTGAGGCGCTCATTGCCTTAGCGCAGGCGACAAAATCCTCATCAATGGAACTACCGGTGAGATCAGCGGGATTGCCAAGCGCGGCAATGGCTTGAATATTTTCTGTCAGATTCTTCTTTATCTCTGCTTTGAGCTCGACAGATAGCTCAGGCACTTTAATTCCGTTTAATGAACAGGCATCAACAGTCATAGCTCCGTGGCCGCCGCTGCCGGTAATGATGCCGATCTTTCCCTCTATCGGTTTTGTGTAGGAGCTCAAAACTTCACAGAAGGAAACAAGTTCACTTTCATTGGCTGCCTCCAAAATGTTATGCTGGGCGATAGCCGCCGAAAAGCTGGCGTAGTCTCCGGCAAGCGATGCGGTGTGGCTTGATACTGCGCGGTTGCCGGCGGGTGTTTTACCTGATTTCATAATAATTACCGGTTTGGGTGATCTATCAGCCGCTAGTACAAAATCTCTGCCCTCGCCTTCGTCAAATCCCTCGATGTAATAGGCAATCACTTTTGTTGCCGGGTCTCGAACCAGATAGGCAAGCAGTTCTTTCTCTTTGATTAAAGCCTTATTCCCGATGCTGATGGCCTTGGCCATACCCACACCCTGCTCTTTAAATTTTATAATATGATCCACCA
This sequence comes from Syntrophaceae bacterium, assembly GCA_025355345.1. GTDB lineage: Bacteria > Desulfobacterota > Syntrophia > Syntrophales > Smithellaceae > FEN-1160. Next base: position 3,420 of record JANXZU010000116.1, on the reverse strand, counting down.
GAATGCCGCCGCTCTGACTGACAAAAGTAACTCCACCTGGTTCCGGTTTGATCATGCGTTCTATGGGCAGAAAAAAAGTATCCACTTTAAATGGAACATAAACACCCAGACAGTTGGGGCCTATAAAGGGGAAGCTGGCTTCTTTAGCCATACTCACCATGCGATCCTGTAAATCCTTGCGGCCTCCCTCTGTAAAACCACCGGAAATGACAATACCCGATTTTACCCCCGCTTTGATACAATCAGCCATCACATCCGGCACCAATTCCGCGCGTGTGGCAATAACGGCAAGATCAATCTTTTTGGGAATATCCGCTACACGTGGATATATTTCTTCATCATGCAGCTTTCCACCCTTGGGATTCACAGCAAAAACCTCAACAGGGTAACGATTGTTGTTCTTGGCAAAAATTACATTGGCGGGATGACGGTCATTTGCAGATGAGACTCCGATAACCGCCATGGTCTTTGGCTCAAATAAATATTTAAGATCCATCAAAACCTCCTTGCGGCTGCAACAGCCGTTTATTCTAGTGAATCACAGAGAGTTCGCTATCAATTATCAAAGCGCGGCAGGGATTATCGGATTTGATCATCATAAAACTTACCTGCCTGCCGGTTATCCCGCCGGAACCGCGATGAGAGAAAAAAATATCCTGATTACAGGTTGTACAGTAGCCGGAGACTTCAATATTACCCTCCGGGATACCTGCTTCTATAAGCTGCCAGCGATTGGCCTCGGGTAAATCCAGCATCCATTTGTCTTTTTTCTTACCGGGAAATAGAAAGTATTCAGAATTTTTATGACAGCCAAATGCGTCAACCGCAGTCGCGTCAACCTCGTAACAGCACTTGCCTATTGATGGCCCAATCGCCGCCACAATATCTTGAGGTTGTGTACGGTATTGGTTCTGCATTAACTTGATTACTTTGGCGCTGATTTCCAGAGCAGTGCCGCGCCAGCCGGCGTGGACTACGGCAATCACCTTTTTCACTTTATCCACAATAAAAACCGGCACACAATCCGCCGTTTTGATGCAAATTGCGAGGTTTGCGCGGGTAGTAACAATCGCGTCATAGTTGAGTTCATCGCGCGATGAAAAATAGCTACCGTGTTGTTTGATCGTAAAGATCGCGTCACCATGCACTTGGTTGACAACCAGAAACTGCTCCAGCTCAATGGCAAAAGCCGTGGCCAGACGATCCCAGTTGGACAAAACCCTGAACTCCTCATCCCCCTCACGGAAGCTCATATTGAGGCTTTTATAATCGTCTTGCGAGGCGCCGCCGCGTCGCGTACAAAATGCATGTTCCAAAAAATCGCAATTGCCAAAAAGAGAGGATTGCAGATATTCAATAGTTTGCTTTTTTTTCAGAGAAAACATCTTTGCTCACCTTAGCTGCTCTTTCCAGTTAGTCGAACCGGAATCAAAAATATCGGGACTGCGGCTGATACGGAATTGATCGCAAAGCGAGCTTAAGTCCTGCGGCATTTCTGCGGTAAATACCAATCTCTTCCCGCTTACCGGATGAATAAAGGATAATTCGGCGGCGTGCAGAACCTGCCGGGTTAGCGCTTTCAACTGTTTTTTCAGTTCGGGATTGGCAATGCTGCGCATTCTATTTACAGCGCTGCCGTAAACAGCATCTCCAACAACCGGATAGCCGCGGTCAGACAGATGAACGCGAATCTGATGCGTGCGTCCGGTTTTAATCTCCACATCCAAAAGCGTTGCCAAACCGTAACGCTCGCGAACCTTCCACAACGTGAGGGCGTCTTTCCCCCGCTTGCTTTTGGTGGACATTTTTTTGCGGTCGGTTGTATGCCTGCCCACAGGCAATACTATTTCACCGCTTGCGCCTTTTATATCGCCCCAAACCAGCGCACGGTAAACTTTATGCACATCATGCTTTTCAAACTGGGTGGAAAGATTTCTATGTGCGTCATCATTTTTGGCGGCAACAATCAGGCCGGAGGTGTCTTTATCCAGACGATGGACAATGCCCGGCCGCACCACGCCGCCTATGCCCGAGAGATCATGGCAATGAAACAAAAGCGCGTTGACCAGCGTGTTTTCATAATTGCCCGGCGCCGGATGCGTAACCATTCCGGCAGGCTTATTGATGACAATAATTGACGCGTCCTCATAAACGATATCCAGTGGGATGTCCTGAGGTACAGCATTATCCTCAATTACCGGTTTTTGTTTGAGAACGATTACGTCACCGGCATTGAGCACTTGACTTACCTTTGGCGGTTTGCCGTTGACCAACACATCGCCATCTTCAATGACGTGCTTGACCTGAGACCGCGAAAGCGCGCTATGATTAGCCGCCACAAAGACATCAAGCCTTTGGCCTTCTGAATCTTCATTCACTACAAAATTTATTTCGGCAATAAAGGGGACGGTTCTATTTATTTTCATTTTCTGGCTGTTCCTTCTTCGGCCTGCCTCTTTTCTTGATAACCGCATCTATCTTGAACTTTTTATGCACGCGCCGGATGAAATCGCCGCCGCCGTAAATTGTTCTGCGCTCCATCTCGCCGCGCATTGATTCGTTCTTTTGCCGCATCTGCTGCACAAACTTGCGGTATTCCCTGCGGACATTCTCATCGCCGGAAAGATTATCATAAATTAAATGCTGATCAACCAAATCATCTTTCTTTCCGTAAGCATTTGCCCCGTAGCTGCTCCAGGAATATTCCCTGGGCTCTTTGACTATTCCAGCACGGACAGGATTAAGTTCAACATAGCTGCCACACGCCAGCAGATATTCATCTTTGGATATGATGATGCTTTTGAACCTGTCCTGCCAGAAGTGGCCGGCATATTTATATTTCTTTTTATAGTGCTGGGCATAGGACAGATTAATGCCTTTCATGATCTGTGCGAGCCCTCCACCCGCTTTAGTCGTTTCCATAACCAGATGAACATGATTTGTCATCAAGACGTAATGATAAAGCTTAAAGAGATATTTTTCTTTGTATTTTCTGAGGATATCGATGTATTTGAGGAAGTCTTCTTCATCTTTGAAGACGTCTTGTTTGTTGTTGCCTTTGGTCAGGACATGATAAACAAATTCCTGAGGGGCTATGCGGGCTGTTCTTGGCATGGCTCATTCATACCATAACAGGCAGTCGGTGTCAATTAAATAGAACCGTCCCCATTATTTTAGTCCCCATTATTTTATTAATACCAATTTAAAGGTCTATTTCGCCGATCCCTACTCTGCCTGGCAGAGAGGAACAAATGAAAATACCAATGGACTATTAAGACTATATTTCCCCAAAGGAACTGATCTAAACAATATTTCTAAAAAAGAAGTTGCTTTTGTCGTCAATAAACTTAATAATCGACCCAGAAAGTGCCTCAACTACCAGACTCCCAACGAGGTCTTTTCTTTAGCTAAATGTGGTGC
>JANXZU010000113.1 GCA_025355345.1 Syntrophaceae bacterium | reverse complement strand
CAAAGGCAGCGTAAGTCCGCCGCTCGCCATAATATAAGAAAAGTGGCTTACGGATACGCCTTCAATCACTTTTCTTAAGCGTGATAAAAAGCGGACATATCATGTGCTACAAAATAGGACTTTTCTATTTGCTGCTAACAGGCAAAAGGTTCAAGGTATAAGGTGTAGAAGTAAGATATTTCCTCCTTACAACATTTCTTTAACAAAACGGGCAATAGCCGGTGAGGCGGTAAGCCCCGGTGATTCGATGCCGACAAGATTGATAAATCCGGGCGCATCTTCCTGAATGACAAAATCGCAAAAATCATCATTCGGCCCTTGCAGCTTCGGGCGGATACCGGCCATATCGGGATGAACGTTTTCTTCTTTCAGAAATGGCAGAAATTTAGACGTACTTTGATAAAACTGAGCCGCTTTTTCAGGTGCCACATTGTAGTCTTCAAAGCGTTCTATATATGTTGTGTCCGGGCCTAGTTTATAACGCCCATTTAAGTCCAGCGTTAAATGCACACCCAAACCGACATGGTTTTTTGCGGGAACAGGGTAAATTAATCGTTGCACCATTGCCTGCTTAACACCGGAGATGCTGCAATAATCGCCCTTGCAGTAATGGAGTTTATAATTTCCACCCATCATATTGGCGATGGTATCGGATGAAAGCCCCGCGCAATTGATGACAACTGCGGAAGAAAACTCAAAGCTCTCCCCTTTGGCGTTACGGGCAATAATCTGGTAGCCGTCTGCCTCTTTTTCTATCCCCGTCACTTCAGTGTTGCACACAAGATGGACTTTCCCATTTACCGCTTGTGTCAGAAAATAATTCATTAAGTCATGGGCGCTGATAATGCCCGTTTCCGGGGAATAAAGCGCAGCTTCTGCTTGGATATTCGGCTCGATGCGGACAATGTTTCGTTTGCTGATCAGCGATATTGAAGACACACCGTTTTGCAAACCATTTTTATACAATCTGTCCAACTCTTCGATCTCGTCCGGTGTGACTGCCACAATTAATTTGCCTGTTTTTTTATGAGGGATAGAATTTTTAGCGGCAATTTCATAGAGCATATGTCTGCCCGTAAAACAAAGACGAGCCTTTTGCGATCCTTCAGGGTAATACAAGCCACCGTGAATCACTTCACTGTTGCGTGAACTTATTCCACCTCCGTGCGCGGGATTCTTCTCCAGGACAAAGATATTTAATCCTTGTCCTGCCATTTCCGCAGCTATGGCGAGTCCGATCACGCCGGCTCCGATTATTGTAATATCTGCCTTTTCCATAATCTTCTTTATACACAATTTTGAGTAAAAATCCGCAAAAAATCTTGAGCGTAAAAGCAAGTCGTGCTAATTTAGAAAATAAAATTTACGAAAGGGACAACTTGACTTGAAGATTGCCAGTTACAATGTAAATTCCATACGATCGCGCCTGCACATTGTTTTGCCATGGCTGCAAGACAATAAACCTGACTATTTCTGTATGCAGGAGACTAAGGTTGAAGATGCTAAATTTCCGGTAGCCGCGTTTGAAGAACTGGGCTACTCGATAGTTTTCCGTGGTAACAAACAATATAATGGTGTCGCCATTGTTTCCAGAATAAAACCGGATAAAGTTGAATTCGGTCTTGATGGCGAACCCAATGATTCTGACCGCCTGGTGGCTGCGAGATTTGACGATTTGGTCATTATGAATGCCTACGTGCCGCAAGGTCAGGAAGTGGACAGGCCACAGTTTGCATACAAGCTGGCCTGGTTTAAGCGCCTGAAACAATATCTGCAAAAGAATTTCAAGGCTGATCAAAAGATAATCTTGTGCGGAGATTTTAATGTTGCGCCGGAAAAAATTGATGTTCATGATCCTAAAAGAATTCTGGGGCACGTTTCTTTTAACCCTGAAGTATGGCAGGCCTACGAAGAAATGAAATCATGGGGCTTCACAGATGTTTTTCGCAGGCATCATCCCGATGAGGCAGGCCAGTATACTTTTTTTGATTATCGTGTACGCGATTCTGTGGGGAGAAATCTGGGCTGGCGCGTAGATCACATTCTGGTAACAGAGCCACTGGTTGCCACGTCGCGCAGTTGCGCAATCGATCTGGCAACGAGGCTTGCAGAAAAACCGTCTGATCATGTAATTATTTATGCCCAGTGGGAGGGATAAGTAAAGTGGATAAGAGGGAAGATGTTCAACGCATTAATGAAGAGCTTGCCGCGAGTTTCAGCAAGATTGAAGCGAGGCTGCCGGAAGACCTTACTATAGCCGGGCTTTTTGAAACTCTGTTTGAGGGAATAGAAAAAGAATTTTCCATTCCTTTTGTCTGGATGACGCTGATGGACAGTGAAAAAGCAGCTCCGGTGATTGCGGCGGTAAAATCATCGGATATTTTGGCAAACAGGCTTTGTGTGATCTCGCCTCAACTATTCGGTCAGATACTTCCTTCCGGCATAAAACCTGTTTTGGTCAATAAGGACTTGCAGCCGTTTTATAAACTTCTTCCTGCAAGCAGTAAATACTTTGTCAAGTCTCTGGCAATAGTTCCGTTTAGTATTGGCAATGAAATTATCGGCAGTTGGAATAACGGCGATGCAGTGGGCGATCGTTATACGCCTGATATGGATACTGACCTGCTTTCAAAGCTTGCTGTTTCCGTATCGCGCAGTTTGACCATCCTGGTTGAAGCTGATTCATAGAAAATACCAGTACGTATGTCATTGCGAGTTCACGACAGTGAACGTGGCAATCTAAATATATTCTGATATTAAATGTGTGATTAACCCCCTACGCTGCGCTTCGGGGATAATTCCCAATAGCCGTTGGCTATTGGATAATTAGACTAGCGCTTCCTATAGTCAGCGTGTCTCATTACGACCAGCAAGTTTCAGCGCACTGCGTTTCTGAAACTTGAGTCTCATTAGCAAAAACCCCCGTCAGTAAATGCGCGGGGGTTTCTACTATAAATAGAGGGGAGGGGTTCGTTAATTAATCAAAGTTTTGAGAGCATCAACAACCGGTACCGTGAAAAGAGCAACTAAAACTGCGAACAGGGCAAATGATCCAATCGCTTCGCTCAGATATATTTTTGTGTATTTTTGTTTCAGAGAAACAATGATCAGACCACCGACAATTAAACATCCCAGATGAAAATAGGGGAAGCTTGTTGATCCTGTGGCACTGAATTGTGCATAGCTAAATGAAGCCGTCGTTAAGATTACAAAACCCACCAAAAGTATTGTTTGCATCATCTTTTTCATAACCCTGATCCTCCTAATTTGTGGCTTAAAAGTTTTTCTTTGATATTATGGATATGAAATAAACATGCCAAAAATATTTTTCAGAATATATAATTATTAAGCTATTGATATTCAAGCAAAAATATTTAGTTTTGCCGGATTTCATTCTTGATAGAGTAGCTTTAACCGCTTTCTTAATTGAAAGAAACGTTCAATGTTTTATAGTAATCGAATGAAATATTTAATTACTAATTGCGCCTTCGCCTTAAAATATTGAGTTCTAGATCTGAGAATTAATTATCAACTGCCGGTAAAACTTTATCATCTGCAGATAATTATCTACGGCAATGCGTTCGTTAATTCCATGCAATCTGGCCATGTCCTCGCTTTTTAAAATCATGGGGGCGAATCTGTAAACATCTTTGGTCAGAATGGCAAAATGGCGCGAGTCGGTCGCAGCTATTACCAGTGACGGCGCGACTACAACATCGGGAAAGACCTGGCGTATTGTTTTTTGGAGTGTAAGAAAACTTTTTGAATCAATGCCGGCTACAGGTGATGGCCCCTGAACCTGTTTTATCAGGGGCTTAACTTCAACACTAGGATCATTAACCGTTTTGCGCACGTATTCTATAACGCTATCCGGCGTATCTCCCGGCAGTATTCGGAAATTAACCACTGCCCGGGCGACATTTGGCAAAACGTTATCCTTATTGCTTCCCTCCAGCATTGTCGGCGCTATCGTTGTTCTTATCAAAGCATTTGTAGTTTTCCCCTTTTGCAGCTGACTTTTCAATAAACCTTCCGTCAACCAGAGATTAGCAAAAATCATTCTTTGAGCAAAAGACATTTCTCTGCCCGCATAATCAAAAAGATATTTGGTCGGACCGTCTATTCTTGCCGGGAAAGGATTGTTGATCAATTTATCTAACGCTTTACAAAGAGTTCCTACAGCTGTTTCGCGCGGCGGCATTGCTGAATGACCTCCTTCTGACCTGGCAATCAACTCAATGCTTAAATATCCTTTTTCGCCAATGCCTATCAAGCCCATACGGGAAGACACGCCCGGCATCATGCCTTCGGTTATGACCATGCCTTCGTCCAGAACATACTCCGGGTTGACGCCGCGTTCTTTCAGCAGGGCGGCAATCTTCGTCGCCCCCTGAATCCCGCCGCGTTCTTCATCATGTCCCGATACTATATAAACAGTTCTTTTAGGTTGAAATCCTTTCTCTACCAAAGCTTCAATTGCTTCCATTATGGCTAAAAGATCAGCTTTATTATCCAGTGCACCCCGCCCCCAGATAAAACCATCGGCAACGCTTCCGGCAAAAGGGCGATATGTCCATTGGCTGATACTTTTTTCTTCGACTGGCACTACATCCATATGTGCCAGCAGAATAATCGGCTGGAGATTTTTGTCAGTGCCAGGCCACGTATATAGAAGGCTGTAGTTATTTATGATTTCTTTTTGTAATTTTTTGTGGAGTTGCGGATATGTCCGTTCCAGATATTTATGAAATTTAAGAAAATCCGCGCCTTTGAAATCCGCTTCATTTTCAAAAGAAATAGTGGGGATTTGAATTGCGTCTGAAAGATGTCGGACGACATTTTTAGCATCAACTGAAAATACATCTGCCGGTTCGGCTTTTACCTGTTTGGAAGTAAAGAAAAAAGTTTTTACTATCATTACAACTAAAATAACTATCAGTACTGCCAGTAAAGCTTTGATAAGTGTCTTTAACATCATATTCCCCCTTTAGACCAAGTTGCTTTCAAAAACATTAAGATATGAATATTTGAAAGCTTACTTGGTATTAGTTGATTAAAGCATTATCGTATTGCTTGCCTTTTTTCAATGTAAGAATGATTATGGATATTACAGCAAGCAACGCGACATTTATTTCCCAAAGATGTTGATATGATCCGTACTTATCATAAATAATGCCGCCCAAAATAGGGCCGATGCTGCCGCCGACGCCAACAAAGAATGTGAGCAAACCGTAAATTGATCCCAAAACATGTCTGCCGAAACGGTCGGCGGCCAGAATCGGCAGAATTGGGGCAAGCGATCCATAGCCGAAGCCATAGACAAGGGCGTAAAGGTAAAGGCTGCTGATATTGTGGGCATTCATAAGCATAATTGATCCAATAAGCAATACAACTACACCAATAAAAGAAGCATATTTGGGATCGCGTAACCTGTCGGAAAGCCAACCGAAGAAAAACTGGCCGAAAAAACCGGCGAAACTGACAACGGCCAGAGATATTGCCGCGGGAATATGTTCAATGTTGTTATCCATGGCATAAGCTACTTGATGAACAAAAACGGACATAACAACCATAATTATTAATCCCTGGCATATGGCAATTGTCCAGAAGCGGAAATCCTTAAAAATAGTTGCAGTAGAAACTTTTGTAAAAGCAGGCATTGCCGGTTGCTGATAGGGAAAACTTATTGTATCTCCATCCGGCAAAAGGCCGTATGCCTCCGGCTTTGTTTTGCGCATTAATGTCTGCGAAATCACAATCCCGACAATACAGGTAATTGCGCCCAGGACGAAAAGTCCTATTCTCCAACTGAAATATTTGCCGATATAACCTGACAGAGGTGTGAGCAGTACGGTTCCAAAACTGATTCCCATTGAGGCGATACCGATAGCGATGCCACGTTTCTTCAGGAACCATTTCCCGACGGAAGAACTGCAGACGACAACTCCCAACCCTGATGCGCCCAGTCCCACAAGCAAGCCATAGGTAAGATAAAGGCTCAGTGGCGTATTGATAAAACCTGTCAAAATATATCCTGTCGCCGCGATTATTGCTCCACATGTAATAATCCAGCGGGGGGCGATGCGATCAAGCATTCGTCCGACGAAAATAGCGCCTACGGAATAAACCAGCATGTTGATTGTCGCGGCCATAGAAATTACAGAACGAGACCAGCCATGCTCCATGGCTAAAGGTTTGACAAAAACGCCAAAGCAGTAACGCGAACCATAATTAATGGCCATTACAAAAAAAGAGCCGGCGACGATATACCAGCCCCAGAATATTTTTTCTTTATTCAGCATAATCAGGGATGCTTTACCATTAATCCTATTTGTGCTACAACTTTTTTATAATGCAGGAAAAAACTCCCGGAAAAAATAAAACTTTCAGACAGAAAAGCTCGTTTAAAAGCAGCAAACCCAAACGAAACCAGCCTACTGCGTATTTAAAGCCGGAAGTCTCTCCGGCTTTGAAAAGCGTTCTGGCACAAATAGGAAAACCAGGTCATGCGCCTTTTGTGCCTGATCATTTTCAGATTCAGGCGCTTGCGGCAATTAAACGGACCGATTGTCTGGTGATTGCCCCAACAGGCTCCGGTAAAACATGGATTGCACGAGAGGCCATTTTATCAGTGATTGAAAAGGGCGGGCATGCCTGGTATGCCTCACCGCTGAAAGCGCTTTCCAATTCCAAATGGGTGGAGTTTGGCCTGCATTTTGATCCCGAGAATGTCGGCATCATCACCGGCGATACAAAAGAAAATACCGAAGCGCCGATTATTGTTGGTACAACAGAAATATTGCGTAACCAGCTCTACGATGCCATGCATCATGGTTATGATATTAATTGTGATCTGGTCATCCTGGACGAAGCACATTTTTTAGGCGATATGGACCGTGGGGTAGTTTGGGAAGAAATTATGATTTACCTGCCGGTACGCGTTAATCTATTGCTACTGTCTGCGACCATCGGCAATGGTGAAGAGATTGCCCGTTGGCTCGAAACAATTCGAAAAAAGCCTTGTGTTGTGATCAAGGAAGAAAAACGCCCTGTAACGCTTCATCCTCTGTTTCTTCATCCATCCGGCTGTCTGTTTCCTTTTTTAGAAGGTAAAAAGATGGCGGCTCCTGTGACCGATTTTTTAAGAAAAAATAATGAAAGACGTTTTCGGGGCGGGCAGATGCCCGATTACGGCGGCATTATTCGTATCCTGGAGAGATTCAATCTGTTGCCGGCCATCTTCTTTTTGAAGTCGCGCGCGGAATGCGATGCCGCGCTGACGGCACGGTCGTCACTTCCGCCGCTTAAAAACTCTATTGAATTTGATGAATCACTTTATGAATTATTGGATCGTTTCCCGTCTTTGAGTAGCCATCGGCAGTTAAAAGCAATGCGATCAGGGGGGCTTGCTGCTCACCACGGCGGTCAGCTGCCGGCATGGAAGCTGCTGGTGGAAGAAATGATGAATTCAGGTCATCTGCGCGTGATTTTCGCCACATCGACCATTGCCGCTGGCGTTAATTTTCCGGCGCGTACGATTGCACTCTTTAATTCCGATTTGTTTAACGGGCATGATTTTAATCCGCTTACGTCCACGGAATTCCGTCAGATGACCGGCCGGGCTGGTCGTCGCGGGCAGGATAATATCGGTTTCATGCTGGCGATAAACGGCCGCTTTATGGATTTGGTTCATATCCGCCGGATGCTTTTCGCGCTGCCGGAAGATATTTTCAGTCAGTTAAAAAATGATTTTGCCATGGTTTTGAATTTACTTTTATCCCAGACACCGGCTGACGTCCGGGCGATATTTGAACGATCGTTTGCCGCCTATCAGCAAAGCAAAGGAAATTCCGGCGCTTCAACCTCCGCGGCTGTTTCTCTCTGGGCAGATTTTCAACGTCATCTGAAAATATTGCAGAAAGAAGGATTTGTTGATTCCGCAGGAAGGCTTACTCCTGATGGTTATTGGGCGGCAAAACTGCGTCTGGACCATCCGCTGCTTGTGGCGCAGTGCCTGCGCGAGAATGCATTTCCGGACGACAATGAAAAAATTCTTGCCGCGGTAGTTGCTGTTTTTGCTTATGATCGTGATGATGATATAAGCCTTAGTGTGAAAGACTTTCCGCCGAAGCTGACGCAAGCGCTGAAAAAGGTTGTGCTTGCCGTGCGGCCGCTGGCGCATCGGCTGGAAGCGGCAGGATTTACAACAGCAAAACTTCATCCTTCCGCGGGCGTTGCCATGTATTATTGGGCACAGGGCAGAAGCTGGGAATCTGTCATCAAGTTCACAGGAATTGCCGAAGGCGATATGGCATCACTGGTTTTTCGCACAGCTGATAATCTGCGGCAAATAGCAGCGCTTAAGGATACATATCCCGCAACCTCTGCCTGCGCCTACAGAGCCAGAGAAGCTATACTTAGGGAACCGGTGCTGTTCTTGTAGATGTTTAGAATGAGGACTGAAAGCTGAGGGCAAGAAATGTCATTGCCCGGTCGCCCGGCATACGCCGGATTCAAGGCGGGCAATGACAAAGAGTATATTATGGAAAAATTTTCGATGATAACTGATTTTGTTCCGGCAGGTTATACGCTGAAAAGTAAAATTATAATCAATTGATTTTAAATAAATATTGGTGTATTTTCTTGGTAAATTAAAGCGTTTGTGAAACAGGTATTTCATGAAACAAGAAGATCATGTTGCATACTGGCAGGAAAGCTCCCTGCATGACCTTGAATCTGCGGAAGCCATATTTCTATCTCAAAAATATGATTGGTGCCTTTTTGTCGGGCATCTGGCGTTGGAAAAAATATTAAAGGCTGTATTCGTGGATAGGAATGACAATACTATTCCGCCTAAGATTCACAGCCTGGTGAGATTAGCGGAGTTGTCCAATATTGATCTAAATGATGATCAGAAATTTTCTCTCGACAAAATAAACGATTTCAGTATCCAGACAAGATATCCGGACTACAAAATGGCCTTTTATAAAAAGTGTGATGAAAGTTATGTCACGGCGCATTTGCTACAGATAAAGGAGTTTCATAAATGGTTTTGCTCCCTGCTAAAGTAAAAAAGATTATTGACAATTATTTAGAAGAGTTGGCAAGGCATAATATCCCTATCAAGGATGCCGTGCTTTTCGGCAGCTATGCAAAGGGGAACTCTCAGGAATTCAGCGATATTGATATTGCATTGGTGTCCGATGTTTTTGTTGGTAACCGCATAGATGATAAAGACAAAATACGACGCATAACGTTATCTGTAAGCAGCGCCATCGAAGTTATCCCCTTTGCGCCCCAGGACTTCGACTTAAGCAATCCTCTGGCAAAAGAAATTTTAGACACAGGAATAAAACTCATCTGATCGTTATTCTCAAGAGGCACAGGGCAAAAGCTGGGAATCTGTCATCAAGTTCACAGGAATTGCCGAAGGCGATATGGCATCACTGGTTTTTCGCACAGCTGATAATCTGCGGCAAATAGCAGCGCTTAAGGATACCCATCCTCAAGTTGCCGCCTGTGCCTATAAGGCGAGGGAGGAGATATTGCGGGAGCCGGTACTTTTTCTGTAAGGGCTGTTGAAAAATGCCCACCTGCGGCGTTGCGCTACGTACTGTGTCGTTCAACGTGCGTAAATGTACGCCTCATGATCCAAGTCTTACGCGTCTTGCATCTGAACATTTTTGAACAGCCCTGCAATGTGTCATTGCGAGACGCATCTCATGCGTCGCGGCAATCTCCCATTAATTACATAGTGAAAAAGAAATGACTAAACAATATTATGTCTATATGATGACGAATAAAAACAACTCAACACTTTATACTGGAGTCACAAACGATTTAAAACGAAGAGTCTTTGAACATAAGAATAAATTACTTGAAGGCTTTACGAAGAAATACAATATTGATAAATTAGTATTTTATGAAGTTTACGATGAGATAAACAATGCCATTGCGAGAGAAAAGCAAATAAAAGGCGGGCCAAGAGTTAAGAAGATCAAATTAGTAGAAGAAATAAATAGCAAGTGGAATGATTTATACGATGAGATTTGAGATTGCCACGCCGACTGAGAGTCGGCTCGCAATGACGGCTTAGTAGGACTATATGGAAAAATTTTCAATGATAACTGATTTTGTTCCGGCGGGTGATCAGCCGCAGGCAATCGATGAACTGTCGCGCGGCCTGACAGAAGGCAAAGAGCATCAGGTGCTCCTGGGTGTAACCGGTTCGGGAAAAACCTTCACTATCGCCAATGTTATAGAGCGAGCGCAGCGCCCGGCGCTGATCATCGCCCATAACAAAACGCTGGCCGCGCAATTGTATGAAGAATTCAAAGGCCTTTTCCCGGAAAATGCCGTGGAATATTTTGTCAGCTATTATGACTACTATCAGCCGGAAGCTTATCTGCCGACAACCGATACCTATATTGAAAAAGATTCGGCAATAAATGAAGAAATTGACAAGATGCGCCATTCGGCAACCCATTCTCTTTTGACCCGCAGCGATGTTATTATTGTTGCGAGTGTCTCCTGTATTTACGGTCTGGGTTCGCCGGAAGCCTATCTGGGCATGATTATTCAACTGGAAGTGGGTATGGATATTCCCCGTGAGGATATTTTAAAAAGGCTGGTGGAAATCCAGTATGAACGCAATGATATTGATTTTCATCGCGGCACATTCCGTGTGCGCGGCGATATAGTGGAGATATTTCCGCCTTATGAAGACGAGCAGGCGCTGCGGGTGGAATTTTTCGGCGATACCATTGAATCAATGGCGCTTATTGACCCGCTGCGCGGCAAGAAACTGAGTGTCGTGAATAAAACGGCGATTTATCCCGGCAGGCACTATGTGACCACGCGCGATAATCTCAAAAGAGCGACAGCCGACATCCGCTCCGAACTGGCGCTGACGCTTGCTGAATATAAGGAACAAAATAAGCTCGTGGAGGCGCAGCGCCTGGAACAGCGCACCAACTTTGATCTGGAGATGATGGAAGAGATGGGCTACTGCCAGGGCATTGAAAATTATTCCCGTCATCTCACCGGCAGAAAACAGGGCGAGCCGCCGCCGACACTTATGGAATATCTGCATAAAGACGCTCTTATTATTATCGATGAGAGTCACGCCACCCTGCCGCAGCTGGGCGGAATGTTCCGGGGTGACAGGTCACGCAAGGAAACGCTGATAAAATACGGTTTTCGTCTGCCATCCGCTCTGGATAACCGGCCGCTGCGCTTTGAAGAATATGAAGCTCTGCCTAATCAGAGGATATATATTTCGGCAACACCTGCCGTATATGAAGTGGAAAAGGCGCAAGGTGTGCGGGTAGAGCAAATTATCCGTCCGACAGGCCTCATGGATCCGGTAATAGAGATAAAACCCGCCAGGCATCAGGTTGATGATCTGCTCGAAGAAATACGCCTGCGGATTAAAAAAGAGGAGCGGGTGCTTGTGACAACGCTAACCAAACGCATGGCGGAAAATTTAACCGATTATTATGCTGGTTTGAACATCCGTGTGCGTTATCTGCATTCTGACATTCATACTTTGGAGAGGGTGAGCATCATCCGCGATTTGCGTCTGGGTGAATTTGATGTACTGGTTGGCGTTAATCTTTTGCGGGAAGGGCTGGATATTCCCGAAGTGTCGCTGGTGGCAATACTCGATGCCGATAAGGAAGGTTTTTTGCGCTCCGAGCGATCGCTCATCCAAACCAGTGGCCGCGCCGCACGTCATGTGAGCGGCAAGGTCATCATGTATGCCGATAAAATCACCAAATCTATTCAGGC
>JANXZU010000045.1 GCA_025355345.1 Syntrophaceae bacterium | reverse complement strand
CCCAGGCCGGCGGTACTCAGCCGGAAAATCTGGGTAAAGTATTCCCTGCGTTTGAAAAATTATTGGCAAGGTGACAAATTCAAGTTTATTGTCATACCGGACTTGATCCGGTATTCAGTCATTCAGAATCACTGCTTCATGCAATACACACATCGGCAATCTCGGCAAATATAATTGATTTAAGCCCGAAATCAATTATATTGTTTCGGGGATAATTATGAAACGAGATAAGCCGTTTTTGGGAGGGTTGGCGCCAACGGATGTATGGTTGAGATATTGTGTCAGTGCCAATGACTAATTATAGAGGTTTGAATATGAGCGAAATTTATCAGCAACTGCAAGGTTATTTTGATTCTCTGGGCAGTGGTTTTCCAAAAACCGCTGACGGTTCAGAAATCAAGGTTTTACAAATGATGTATTCAGAAAAAGAAGCTGCTCTGTTTCTCAAGATGAGTTCTAAAAAAGAAACTCCGGACCAGGCGGCTAATCGATTGAACATTGCTGAAAAGAGTCTATCTGAAGATCTTGAAGCAATGGCCAGAAAAGGTCTCATCTGGCGGGAACGGGAAGGCGGCAGGACATATTTCTCAACATCCCCCTTTGTTGTGGGAATCCTTGAATATCAGGTAAAACGCCTTGCAGAAGATAAAAATTTTGCACAGAGTGTCGCCGTATATGGCTTAGCTGGAGGATTGATGAAATCCCTAGCCTCCGCAGGTGAACAACACATGAGAACGATTCCGATAAATCGTCAACTGGTAGAGAAATGGCCTGTAGCTACTTTTGATGATGGCGTTGAGATAATAAATAGTCATGATAAAATTGCCGTTGGACTTTGCAGCTGCCGAACCATATTCAACAGCATCGGCATGAAAAAATGTAATAATCCGATTGAAACATGTATCGGTTTCGGTAAAATGGCGGAATACTACATTGAAAATAATTCTGCCCGAGAAATATCAAAAGACGAGGCTATCCATATTATAACCAAGAGCGATGAGTACGGTATGGTTTTACAGCCATTCAACGGGAAGGAAATCGGTGCATTATGCAGCTGCTGTGGAGATTGCTGTACAATTTTATTGTCCCTGAAAATGAGGCCTCATCCGGCACAGGATGTGAGGAGCTCCTACTATGCCAAGGTTGAACCCGATGGCTGTTCAGGTTGTGAGCTGTGCATTGAACGCTGTCAGATTGAAGCGCTCCGAATGAATGAAGATAATGCAGCAGTTGTTGACCTTAACCGCTGTATTGGCTGTGGCCTCTGTGTTACGACATGTCCAACCGATGCAGTTTCCCTTGTCAAGAAGCCGGAATCAGAACTATATGACCCGCCAAAAGACCTTAATGAAGCCCATGAAATAATGTCAAGAAAACGCGGCATGATAAGAACCTGATTCCAGGAAACATAGGGGAACCCTAAGCCTATTGAAAATCGCCTATATATGGGCAAGAACAAAAAGACCAGCAAGTATTTCCACCGCTGGAATGGATGGCCAAATTGCTGCACTCATTATACGCTATGCTGTGATAAAAATATAAAAAATGGAAATTCAGCTTAATCTCTGTTACAATTTTAAAAGACAAAACAAAGTCTCCGAATTGAAGGGAAATCACCATGAAACTATTTTCAGTGTCTAGTTGGAAAAATGACCATATAACATATATGGATAGCAGGAGATATGTGCTGCTACGCGTATCTCTTGCCCTTATAGCTATAATCGGGTTGGTTTTCAGCGTAATAAATTATCATCGGGGTCTTTTCCTGCTGGCAACAGTGGAAGTTGCTGTCTTTGTTTTTTGTATAATTATTTTGTTATTTGTTCATTTACGGCCAAAGTATTTTTCACTGGCATGTACAATTTTTGTGGTAATGACCTTCATATTCGGGGTCATCGCATCGTCAATTAAAAATGCGGATCCAACAATATTTGTTTGGACCGGACTCGGACCGCTGATCGCTTTTTTTCTACTTGGAGCAAGGAGAGGATTTTTATTTAGCGCCTTCACTGTTCCTCTATGCGCGATTTTTTTCATCAATTCTCATCCTGATCTTCCGCTTGTCGCTTATCTTAACGTCATCATTTTCATATTGTGCGTTGTTGCTCTATCTATGTACTACGAAATTACAAGAGCCGATACGGAGGCAGCCCTAATCCTTGATGTTGAAGAAAGACAAAAGAAAGAAGCAGAGCTGCGCATCATAAACCAAAATCTGCAGGATGCACTTGATCATATTAAAACACTGAGAGGCCTCCTGCCTATCTGTGCTTCCTGCAAAAATATTAGAAATGACAAAGGTTACTGGGAACAAATTGAGGTTTATATCAGAAACCGATCAGCTGCTGAATTCAGCCACAGCATTTGCCCGGATTGTGCAAAAAAGCTTTACCCTGAACTATATAAAAACAAATAACTGATTGAACACGGAACAAAAGACCAGATCTATCATTAATGGAAATCCATGGTTAGTGAGAAAGATAGAGGGTCAAATCATTATTCTTGGTACTTCAGATTAATAACATTGCTTACGATCACCATCCGTGACTTTGCGGCGGTTATGGATAATCAATATAGCTTGGATGAGGAGGAGTGGGTAAATGGAGACAAAACTTGATATTACGTTTGACGGAAAAAAGAAGATAGCCGCGCATTTCCGCGGCTTCACAGTTCATACTGATCAGCCGATCGATCAAGGCGGAGATAATACTGCTCCATCGCCATTTGAATTGTTTTTGGCATCAATCGGCACTTGTGCCGGGTTTTATATTGCATCATTCTGCCAATCACGATCTATCCCTTCAGATAATATCAGCCTGACACAGACAGTTATCCGGAATGATGAAACACATATGGTGGAAAAAATAAAAATTGATGTGCATTTGCCGCCTGACTTTCCGGAAAAATACAAAGCCGCCGTTCTCAAAGCAGCAGAATCATGCACAGTCAAAAAGCATCTGGCGCAGCCGCCTGAAATTCAGATAAATGCAAATGATTAATCGCGGGTACATTCTCCTCTTTGCAAAAAACAGATTATTATGGTAAAAAACTTCGCAAATTCAGCTAAGATAACCCGTTTAATTAAAGCAAAAGACAGCAAGATTTATTTTAATACTGTTTCTAAATATTAATTGGCAGATACAAATTACTAATTGATTCAGGATAGCTTAATGATGAATTATAGCATGGCAGATATCAGCGCAGGAATTTTCTATTATGTAATGCTTTTTGCTATCTACTCCTTCATGGGATGGATTATTGAGGTTATTTACCGGTCAATAACCCAGCGTAAGTTTGTTAATGCCGGGTTTTTATTTGGTCCTTTTGTTCCTCTCTATGGATTCGGCGCTCTCTTCATTATTCTGCTTCAATATTATTTTCAACACTGGCATTTCATCCTCCGGCTTTTCATATTCGGCCTGGCACTCACCGTAATTGAATATCTCGTGGGTTTATTAGCAGAAAAGATGTTTAAGCTTAGCTTATGGGATTATTCTGACTATAAATTTAATCTGCATGGAAGAGTCTGCCTCCTCTTTTCGGTAATTTGGGCCGCCCTTGCTTACGTTTTTATTACATTTATTCATCCTGTTGTTTTGCAGAAAGCATCATTTCTCAATGGAGTATACCTACAATCTGCTTCAATAGCATTCTTAGTTTATTGTGCAGTTGATTATGCGTTTTCTGTGGCTTACGTTACGACATTCCGAGAGAAAATTGCCTATTTATATACTGAATATTTAAGCTTGAACAATCTTGAAACAGAAAAGATTTTAGATTCATCTGCACGGCTTCGTGACGCATTCCCGGATTTAAACAGATATATTGATAACAGAATAAGCAATACCATTAAAAAAAGGATTAATACTTTTCTGAAATCTATTCAGGATAGAATTATCATCGAGATTAATGGCCGAAAGCCATTTGAAGATGAATATTACGAAGCAATCAGCGACATCTATGAACACGAAGAATTTCTCAAGCTCAAGGAATTCTTTCATCACAATTCTTCAATCTACGAACACGTGCAGGATGTTGCTTATTTCTCTTACCGGATATGTAAATACTTAAAGCTTGACTACCGCTCGGCCGCTCGCGGAGCGCTACTTCATGATTTTTTCCTTTATGACTGGCGCAATCATGATGTGCCGGATCTTCCACGGAAAAAATTTCACGGTCTTGAGCATCCTACTATCGCCGTTGCCAATGCCAAGAAACACTTTTCGATAAACGAAATCGAGGAAGACATTATAAAGAAACATATGTGGCCGCTTACTTTCATTCCTCCCAAATATAAAGAATCATTTATTGTTTCCTTTGCTGATAAATATCTGTCTTCCAAAGAATTTATCAGTGAATACAAGAAAAGAAGAAACCATAAACCGGACATAAGCTAGTCAATGACGATGATTTTTTAAGAAATGGTATAATCTTTGAGAAAAGCAATGAATGTTTTGTGCGAGAGACGAAAATCAATCTGTCTCCGATAAATTAAATAGAAACTTCTTTCCATCTTTATTCCGGCAAGAGGAATCTCAAAAATCAACCCTGCGGCCAATTCCCGCTTTATGGCATGAATGGAAATTATAGATACTCCCAACCCGGCAATGATTGCTTCCTTTATTGCCTCAGAGCTTCCCAATTCGCCGCAAATATCCAGTTGAGACATGCTTATTGATTTTGTTTCTTTAAGATATGATTCCAAAACATCACGTGTCGCCGATCCTTTTTCTCTGGCGATAAAAGGCTCTCCTGACAACTCACTAAGAGTAATATATTTTTTTCCAAGCCAGCGATGACCATTGGCAACAGCCAGAACAAGACGATCTTTCCACAGTGGCTCTGCTGCCAATTTTTTGTTCTGAGGTTTCTTGCCGACGCAACCAAATTCTACTTCTTTATCCAAAACCATGTTCATTGCTTCTTCACTGTCTGCTGTCTTGATGTACACACGTATATCGGTGTGTTTTTTTCGAAAAGAGCTCAAAGCATGCGGGAGAATATAAGTGGCAGGAATAGTACTTGCCGCGATGTAGATATTACCGCCGGTGTTTTCATGCAGCGTGATAATTTTTTCTGTTGCTTCATTTCGGAGTTTAACCAAACGCTGTGCATACTCGTAAATAATTTTACCCTCCGGTGTGAGTGAGATTCCCGCAGTACTGCGATTAACCAATCGGGCAGTAAGAAATTCTTCGATATTTTGGATGTTCTTGGTAAGTGCCGGCTGAGTCAAAAGCATTTTTTTTGCAGCACGGCTGAAACTTCCTTCCTGCACAAGAGAGATAAGAGCTTCCATTTGCTGGAGAGTAATACTTTTAAATCGATCATGACTCATAGACTTTACATATCATAAATATTTCTTATGGACAAACCATAATTATAACTATTTGGAATTTGACTTATTCCTAAATGTTTAGGTATATGGTCACGGCTTTTATAATCATTTATTTAGGAGGAAAAATGACTAACAAATACTTCACACCAAAAACCTGGATGATTCTCGGTGGATTGTTTTTTGGCATCATCGCTTCAATGCTTACAACCTGGGGAAACCCTCTCAATATGGGATTCTGCTCGGCATGCTTCCTGCGCGACATCACAGGAGCCATTGGCCTGCACAAAGCGGAAGTTGTTCAATATATTCGACCGGAAATAATCGGACTTATTTTAGGCGCGTTATTTTCAGCGCTCATTTTCAGAGAATTTAAACCACGCGGTGGATCGTCTCCACTAATCAGATTTTTCCTGGGTGCGTTTATGATGATCGGAGCTCTTGTATTTCTGGGCTGCACAGTGAGAGCACCTTTGCGTCTGGCCGGAGGTGATCTAAACGCAGTAACAGCAATAATTGGTCTTATTGGCGGTATAATTGTCGGCATTGTGTTTTTAAGGAAAGGTTTTAGTTTAGGGCGAGCGGGAAAAGTGATCAAAATAGCCGGGTTTATCGTACCGGCAGTAGCATTGGTTTTGCTACTCCTCGTCATTTTTAAACCTCCTTTCATTTACTTTAGCCAAAAAGGACCTGGCTCGCAGCACGCCTTACTTTTGATTTCACTTATAGCCGGCCTTGTCATTGGATTTATCGCGCAAAAAACAAGAATGTGTTTTGCCGGCGGTTGGCGCGATATTATTCTGGTTCGCGACTATCATCTAGCAAGCGGCATTGTCGCCTTTTTTATAGGAGCGCTAATCACCAATTATCTTACAGGTGGTTTTTCCGCAGGCCTCTACCATTGGGGCTTTGAAAATCAACCGATAGCACATAGCGACCATCTTTGGAATTTCGCATCGATGATTCTGGTAGGATTGAGTGCCACTCTGCTTGGCGGCTGCCCTCTGCGTCAGATGGTTTTGGCCTCCGAAGGTGATACGGATGCGGGCATTACCTTTTTGGGACTGGCTGCCGGAGCCGCTTTTGCTCATAATTTCTTTTTAGCCAGCAGCCCCAAAGGACCAAGCGTGTTCGGTCCTGTAGCCGTTATTATCGGCTTAATTATTTGTCTGCTGATCGGCTTTTTGCAGATGGAGAGGTCTAAATAATTGATATTCAGCTTTAAGAAAAATCATCGTTTTGAAGGCGGTGGACTTATTCTCTTCCATAATGTGGAAGAAGCAATTCGCGCGGAAAAAGTCTTAAAATCGGGAAACTATGAGACAAAACTTGTTGCTCCGCCGCCGGAACTACGCAAGGGTTGCGATCTTGCCCTGGAAATAAATATTGTGGAAATGGCCGGCGTTGAAAGATTGCTCCATTTAAAAGAAACATCTTTTGTGGAAATACTCCCAGTGAAAGGCGCAGGAGAACTTCTGAATGTTGTTAAAATAAAAGATTTTGACGATGCATGCATGGTCAAAGCCGGCAACATGAAGCTTACCTTCGATAAAAAGACAGGGGTTATTTTAAATATTTCCGGCGGTGGTTGTCCGGATATACCTTTTTTACATATCAGCATGCTGGACAAGAAACTCTCAGATGTTGAGAGGCCCAAGGACAAAGGATATACTCTTTGCGCGCTCATGCTCGATAGGGCTTTTACCGAATCTCTAGAAATCTGGCAAAAGGGGACCAAGTAAGATGCTGCTAATTTGTGGAACTGTGCCCCTCATAGATCTGCCCCTTACCCTAGGAGAAGCAAACTTCGATGGGGAAATACTTCTTATCGGTAACCGTGAAATTCCCTGCACCCAGGGAACTGCCGCCTTGATCAGTGCTGCCTGCGTTACCGCAGCATATTGCAAAACATCTGCGCCATGCGTTGCGGTTGCAGGTGATAATGGCAGCGGGAAGGGAAGCAGATTTATCTATGATTATCTTATTGATAACCTGGTGTCAGTATCTCCGACGATTGTCCTGATGCACTACATTCTACCGGTTATGGGACTGATGAAAAAAGTATGCGCAGCAGCAGAAAATTGTCGTGTCAAACCGGTAATGATCGCGGATGCCTCTTCAATGTATGCAGCCAAAGCCGCGGGGCTTGCGTCTTTTTTTAATATTTTTACGCCTGATCTTTGCGAAATGGCATTTCTGGCAGATAAAAATGCCGTTCATCCGGCATATATCAGTCGCCACCTTTTTAGCTCAGAAATAACGCAGGCTCAAGAGTTAATCACTGCGGCCTATCAGCAGAAGAGCGCGGCAAAAACAATGCTTGTCAAAGGCGCGACAGACCTTATTGTTGAGAATGGCAAAATACTCTGCATAATTTCCGAGCCGGACATACCGGCACTCGAAGCAATTGGCGGAACAGGTGACACTATCAGCGGCATGATCGGCGCGTTTGTCGGTAGCGGCATGTCGCATCTTGATGCAATGATGGCAGCGGCGAAGGCAAACCGCAGAGCAGGCGTTTATGCCAGAGTAACACCGGCAACTAAAATCCGTCAGGTTGTCGCCGCATTGCCAGCGGCAATGAGAGACATAAATTTATAGATAAACAATAAATATAACGAAACATAAAGTACAAGGAGGATATTGATGATAGATCTAGATTTGCGAGGTTTAAGTTGTCCTATCCCTGTGGTCAAAACAAAACAAGCCATTGATAAATTTCCGGGAGAAACGATAACGATTCTTCTGGAAACCGCTGTAGCTAGAGAAAATGTTTCTCGTCTTGCCGCATCGAGAAAATATTCAGTGCAGGTTAAAGCTTTAGCGCAGGAACAATGTAGGCTCCTTCTAACACCGGCGGCATAGTTATGCCAATTAATTGAATGGTCAATCATTTTTCTTTTATAATTTATTCGACTCTACATTTGTTGCTGGTTTGAGGCGCCGGATTCATAACTGTCACTCTACTCACGTAAAATCGAGTAGTTGCGGGTTAAATACTACTCCCTATGTGCCAAAAGCAACCGATTAATAACATTTTTTCAATAAAATGTGATATTGAAATCGTAAGAAAGAGCAAGGATAATTCTTGCAATTTTGGTAAATTTGTTCATAGTTACAATTATATTAAGACCGGTTTCGTGGAGAAACCCAATACTAAGGAGGATTTAAGATGGCAGAAGGAAAAGTTAAGTGGTTTAATGATTCAAAAGGATTTGGTTTTATCGAACAGGACGGTGGCAAAGACGTATTTGTGCATCATTCAGCGATTCAGGGAGAAGGTTTTAAATCACTTGCTGAGGGAGATCGTGTAAGTTTCGATGTTGGTCAGGGCGCTAAGGGTCCGGCTGCTGAGAATGTTCGCAAGCTGTAGTATTTTGTTTGAGGTGCATTGATCTACGCCATGCTACTTATAACACAGGTAACGAGCAAAACTAACTTATAACCAACGAGATGCTGCAATGAGCGTATTGAGTCTGTTCTTCATACGGTATTTGCGGCACTCGTTTTTTATATTGTGACAACGGCTCAATACAACTGATATTAATGCAGAAGCACCATTCTTATATTTCAGTCAAGAATTCGTAACTTTTTAGACACGTATTCTGATAAAGACAACTTTAAAACAACGAAAAATGCAAAAAGCGATATTCATAACAAACCTGAATAAAAACTACGGTAAAACAAAAGCTCTTGCTGATCTTAACATTGAAGTAAACAAGGGTGAAATCTATTGCCTGCTTGGCCCAAACGGCGCAGGTAAAACAACGCTAATAAAATCGATTGCAGGAATAATAAAGCCGGACACAGGCGCAATCAATATTTTCGGTTACAATATCCCCTCACAAAGAAAAAAGCTTAGAAGAATAATGGGGTATATGCCTCAGGCGCCGTCGTTATACGAGGACCTTTCGGTCCGCGACAATATAAGATTTTTTTCATGTTCATTTAACATAAGTGATTTGGATAAATGCATCGATGAAGCCTTAACCTTAATCGGACTTGCGGATAAGGCTGATGTCAGGGTAAGCACTCTGTCTGGTGGTTACAAACAGCGCTGCTCTCTTGCGGCAGCACTTGTCCACAAACCTCAATTGCTTCTGCTTGACGAGCCAACAGCAGGAGTTGATCCTGTCCTCAAAAAAAACTTCTGGAAATATTTTAAAC
>JANXZU010000032.1 GCA_025355345.1 Syntrophaceae bacterium | reverse complement strand
TCACTACTGTCCCAATGTTAACTAAACAAATTCAACTGATTACAAGTCAACACCTCTTCTTCTTCAACTTCAACATCTGTAAGTGTTTGCAATAGTGGCATTTTCTCGAACAGCGTTACGCTGATAATCTGTAGAATTGTGTAGAGGCTCTGTTTCAATTTCAATTGCTTTTTGATGATAGCTACCAGCACATATATTGTGATGGCTATCCATATTTGCGTCTTGACCGCATTTTCTGAAGTTCCATAAAATGCTTTTATTCGCAGATGCTGCTTGATCCACTTGAAGAATAACTCGATCTGCCAGCGTTTGCGATAAAGTTCCGTGATAGTCAGCGCGGGCAAGGTAAAGTTGTTGGTCAGGAAAACAAGTTTCTTGTTTTTCTTCTCGTCGTAATAAGCTATTCGCCTGAGTCTCTCGGGATAATCTTTCTTGGAATAATAGACATGCAGAGTAATAATCTGGTCGCATTTGATCCCTGTCGCTTTGTCTATCTTTTGCGAATAAAGTCGTTGAAAGCTGAAGTTGTTTTTGGCTCGCGTTACAAAATATGCTGCTGATTGATGGATATTGTAAAGGCGAGCGTAATCCAGATAACCGCGATCCATAATATAAATCGCGCCGACTTCTATGGATAGCTTGTCGAGGATGTTGACTTCGTGAATTTTCCCGCTGGTAATGAAAGCTACCGTCGGAATGTTGCCACGCAAATCGAGAAGCGTATGCAGTTTCACAGCTCCTTTGCGCTTGCGGAATACCGCCCACGGGAAGAGAGATAGGCAAAGGTCGATTGTCGTGGCATCCAGCGCGTAGATGGTATGTTCTAGCTCTATGCCAAATGAATCGTTGGCATAGAGTTGTCGGGCTTTCTGAATGAGTGTTTGAGCAAAGTCGGCGTAGATGCGCCAGTCTCTTGTCTGATTGGCGTGGGCTAGCGTGTTGCGGGAAATCTTGCCCCGAATGCCCATGTGATAGGTCTTTTGTTTTGCCGCGCGCAAGCATGCTTGTATATCGCGTAGGCTTTCCCTGTAGGTAAGCTGCGCAAAGGCCATACTTAAAAACTGATCCCAACATGAAAAGTTTTTGATTTTGTAATTCCCTGAATATCGTTCGACGCACTGTCGGAATTCGTATGCCGGCAGGTAATCCATGATTTGAGTAAATATCGTTCTTCCAGAATTCATCAACCATCTCCTCGCAATTTAATGCGAGAGTATGCCATTCTGAAGAAAAATATTTCAAATCGATAAATAACTTTTTATTGATTATTCTCATTGTTTTATATAAGTTACATCATCGTCTAACTAAAACGTTGGGACAGTAGTGATTTTGAATATAAAGGCATTTTACAAAGAAATAGCTGGTTAAATACCGGTTATTTTGCTATGAACATTACGCAATGTATTGAAAAATAAAACGTTACGGCCATCACTTAAGTCAAGATTGATTTTGTTCCATTCGATATTAATCGCATAACTAATTCATCCAGATGACCTGAAAGAATGAGAGAAACATGAAAAAAGAAAATTTAAGAAATATTGCTATTATTGCCCATGTTGATCATGGCAAAACTACACTGCTCAATGCCATGTTAAAGCAGACAGGAGTTTTTCGGGTTAATCAGGCAATAGAAGACCGCGTGATGGATTCGATGGATCTGGAAAAGGAACGCGGGATTACCATTACGGCGAAAAACACCGCTGTTGATTACAATGGCGTCAAAATTAATATTGTCGATACGCCGGGCCATGCCGACTTTGGCGGCGAAGTGGAACGCAGTCTCAATATGGTAGACGGCGTCATGCTGCTGGTTGATTCGAGCGAAGGACCGCTTCCGCAAACACGCTTCGTCTTGAAAAAAGCGCTGGCCAAAAAGCTGCCCATAATACTGGTTATTAACAAAATTGACCGCCCCGATTCCCGCATCGAAGAGGTCATTAACGATACTTACGATCTGTTTATCGATTTAGGAGCGGATGAACACCAGATTGAATTTCCGGTTCTTTTTACCGTTGCCAAGACCGGTGTTTCCCACTGGAAAATGGGAGATGACAGCACCGATCTGCATCCGCTGTTTGAAACCATAATTAGCACCATCCCAGCGCCCGAGGCTGATGATGAAGCTAATCCGCAATTCTTAGTAACTAATCTTGATTATGACCCGTATGTAGGACAAATCGCTATTGGCCGTATTCAGCATGGCAAACTGGAGATGAACACCAATTATAGTCTTTGCACTGAGAATAAGATTGTACCCAATGTTAAATTTTCGGCGCTTTACTCTTTTCACGGCCTGGGCAAAAAGCCGATAACCAGCGCTGAATCCGGTGATATTATTGCTCTCTCCGGTGTGGACAACGTCACGATCGGTGACACGATTTCCTCTTTGCTTGATCCGCAACCATTGCCCCGCCTGCTGGTGGACGAACCGACGGTTTCAATGATATTCTATGTAAATGATGGCCCTTTTGCCGGTACCGAAGGCAAGTATCTTACTTCCCGGCACTTGCTCGAACGCCTGGAAAAAGAATCGCTGCGCAATGTGGCCATTAAAATCAAGAAACTGGAGAGCAGAACTGATGCCTTTGAAGTTTGTGGCAGGGGTGAGTTGCAAATGGCCGTACTCATTGAAACGATGCGCCGCGAAGGCTATGAGATGACAGTGTCGCGTCCGCGCGTTATTACTAAAGAAGAAAATGGCAAAACCATGGAGCCTGTCGAACGGCTGGTTCTGGATATACCGGAAGAATTTGTCGGGAAGATAACGGAAAAATTATCTATTCGCAAGGGTCGCCTGGAGAGTCTAGTCAATAAAGGCAGCGGCAGAGTCAGCATGGAATTTCTTATTCCCTCGCGCGGCTTGATCGGCTTCCGCAGCCAGTTTCTGACAGATACCAAAGGCGGTGGTGTAATGAACTCATTGCTGGAAAATTACTCACCGTGGTTCGGCCCGATTCCCCAGCGGACAACGGGAGTGCTGGTGGCTGACCGCGCCGGGCGGGTTACATCCTATGCCAGCTTTGCCATGGAAGACCGCGGCGAAATGGTCCTAGAAGTAGGAACGCAGGTTTACGGCGGTATGGTTATCGGAGAACGCAACCGTGTGGGCGATATGAATGTTAATATAGTCAAGGAAAAGAAGCTTACCAATATGCGGGCTTCCTCTTCGGATGCGACGGTGATATTGCGCCCGCCGCGTCTGCTCTCACTGGACCAGGCGATTGAATTCATTGCTGAAGATGAGCTGGTGGAAATAACACCGAAAAGTGTACGCTTGCGGAAAATGGAGCTGGACGCAACCAAGCGTGCATCGCAGCAAAAAAGCCGCAAAGAAGAATAATGCCGTTGAGTATTAGGCAAAATATTAAAATGGAGGCTTTGTAAAAAAATCCAGAGGCAAGGCGCGCAAGGCATGAGAAGTGAGACGTACTTTAAACGTATGTTGCAACGACGAATGACGTAGCGCAACGCAGCATATGGGTTTTTTACGAAGCCGATTGTAGATGATTACTGAAATTCAAACCGACTTCTATCGCATCACCCTACCCATGCCCTATCGTCTGCGGCACGTCCATGTATATGCTTTAGTGCAGGGCTCTGATGTTGCGCTGTTTGACACGGGCATGAATATGCCCGGGTCTTACGAATTGCTCGAGGCGGATTTAAAAAGCATCGGGCTTGGCACGAAATCAATTCGTGACATTTATATCACTCATTCTCATACTGACCATTGCAGTATGGCCGGATTGCTGCAGAAAAGAACTACGGCAAAAATTCATCTTTCCTCCATTGCCGATAATGTTTATCAATATTTTCATAAAGCAGATGAATTAATTCCTGTGGCAAGACTATTTTACGCCAGGCATGGTATGTCACCCGGAGAGGTAGATGCCATGGTGGAGGAAATTGACGACATCAGCAGCATTATCGCCACATTTAATGCTGACGATTATCTTGAGCAAAATGAAATACGCGAATTTGGAAATTATAAATTTGAAGTAATTTTCACACCGGGGCACGCGGCGGGCCATGTCTGCTTCTTCTTTAGGGAGGAAGGAATGCTCATGGCTGGTGATCACATTCTGCCTTATATCGCACCCAGCTTAAGCCCGAATATCTTCGATGATATTTATCAGCCGTTGAAAAGTTATTTAGAGTCGCTGGATGTAGTGGAGCAGTTGCAGATAACAACAATATATCCGGGGCATGGTAACTCGTTTACCGGTATCTCTGAAAGGGTGGCCGAAATCCGCACTCATCATGAGTTGCGCAAACAGGTAATTCTTCAAAGCCTCAATGCCCAACCCAAAACAACTTATTCTATCTCTGCTGAAGTGAGCGGCGCAGGAGCATCCAGATGGGACGACTGGGAAAAGTTTATGGCGTTAAATGAGACATATGTTTATCTGCAGGAACTTGAACGCGAAGGTGCAATTATTGAGGAGCTGAACGATAAGATATTAGGTTATACTTCTATTTGATATCTCTCTATTTATAAATTATAATCCGAACAGAAAACGTATTAAACTGATTTTTACAAGGAAGGAAAAAATGACGGAAAAACTTTTACGATTGTTGCAAGTAATTATAATAGTTCTGTTTCTAACTAGTATGGCGTATAGTGCGACCGGAAATCAAACGCTGGTGTTATTGTTACCAGATGGACAGTCTAAAAACGATGTTAAAGTTACAGTATGGCTGGATGCCATTAAGGAAGAAGGTCTGTCTGTCAGTACGATTTATGACAAAGAATTTATCAAGGCCGTATCCAGCGGCGTAAAATTAAGCGGCGTCATCCTGCCTGATCAGGTTCATCTCCGGGCGAGTGACGCTCTGATCACCGCGATTCATAATTATGTAGCGGAAGGCGGTTATGTGATGCTGATATATGATTTCGGCTTGCATGACGACAAGGGATTCTATGCTGCGAAATCAAGATTTAGTGCTATGGTCGGTGTTGATTATGCTGTGGGAAGCGCCAAAGCCGTTTTCGGACCGCTTGTGGGGATGGCAGGGATGATGTGGCAGTTGCAGATTCCCCCTGGCAAAACAATGGATTACAAGGGAAAACTATTAATAAATCCCGTCGTACTTCAACGGCCGCAGGGTAAGGACAGCTTCCAGATTGAACAGCCGTTACTGCCGCAGATGATTTCCGGTTACGTCTACGGCACAATAAATTATTACACCTATGTTACAACTGTGGATTATAAAGGTGCAGCCCTTTTAGTCTCCCCCGAACATGGTCTTGCCGCGGGTATAACTAATTATGGCAAGGGCAAAGTGCTTTTTGTTAATATTCCTCTGGGTTATTTTGCCAGTGAAACTGACGCCATGCTGCTTCGCGGATTCTTGTATTATTTTGGCGTTGAGATGTTGAAACTGCCACGCCTGTCTGGGTTTCCTGATGCCCGTGGCGGTCTGGTATTAAATTGGCACTGTGACGCGCTGGAGGCTCAGAATCCGATCGGAGCTCTCGATAGGATGGGTGTGTGGGATCGCGGAAAATTTTCCATACATTTTACCGCTGGGCCAGATCAGGTCAATTTTGGAGATGGCTTGGGTTTTGACATGCCGAATGATCCGGACATGGCAAAATGCATTTTGATTCTTAAAAAGAAAGGGCACGCGATTGGTAGTCATGGCGGCTGGATTCATGACTATTATGGGCATAATGCCACAGAAAAAAATAAAACCGAATTTTTAAAATATCTTATCTTAAACGCTGAAACCATCAAAGCGATTACTAATGAAACAGCACTGGAGTATTCCGCACCAGAAGGCAACAATCCGCAGTGGGCGATGGACTGGCTGGAAAAGCAGGGTGTCGTCGGCTATTACTATACCGGCGATACGGGATGCGCACCCAGACGGTCCTATAATGATGGAGTCATGACCAATCCTAAGATGTGGGCATTTAGCGTTACTCCTTTGGGTATATATGCTGTCTGGGATGAATTCGATGTATACGATATTCGGGAAAAAGATGTAGAGAAATGGTATTACGCCCTCATGGACTTTGTTGTAAAATACCGCACCGTACGCCTGATATATATGCATCCACCGTATGCACAATTTCATCGTTCCGTTCTAGACAACATGTTTGCTCGGGCTGATCTGTATGCAGGTGAAGGCCTTTTCAGATGGTATACGATGGCGGAATTGGGGCAGTTTGAAAATTCGCGTCTAAATACCATTTGGGATATTATCGATCAAGGCAAAGGTAATTACCGTTTTGAAGCTACACATCCGGTAGACCTGGAAACCATGGCCTGGTTACTACCCAAAGCAGTCTACGTAAATAAGCCGATAATTATTGCTGGTCAAGGAACTATTATATCCGATACAGATAATTGGATCGTGACTGCAAAGTCAGGTAAGTTTTTTAAATTCAATGCCACGCGTAACGATTAAATTTACCAAAATTAGCGGATAGTTCCAATAAGATCGGCTTTATTAAAATTCATAAAAAAAGCCACATTTAATTCCATATTTATCATATTCGCTTTTCAAAGAGAAGTAACTTATTTCTCCAAAAACTCCGTAGTGTTTGCCCAGCCAGTGTCGATGCAAAAGTGCAATTTCAAGCGAATCATTATATACTCTTTCCGGATCTGGGGAGTTTTCTAGATAGGCCTCATTGCCGAAGGAAATATTAAGAAAAGTCCAATGCTGATAGTCCTGCCCGTAACCCAGGCTTACGAGATGAGAAAAAGAATTCACCGATCCAGGATAAGTTATATTGTAAAACAAACGGTATTCAAAAACCCATTTATCTAAAAAATGAAACTTCGGCCCTCCGGAAACAATGAAGTCATAACGATCATCAGAATAATTAATATATGTGGCTCCAGCTGTGAGCACACAAAATTTCTCTTTTCCGATTTTAAAATGAAAATCATGATCGGCACGAAACCGGTGCCAATACTCTGAATTAGACCCTATGGAGAGCGCGGAATATGTATCTAACCAGGTTGACCAGTATTTATAAGCACCAACTGTTCCTGCTATACCGTTGTCCTCATAGCGGTTGAACAGGTCCCCCTCCACGAAATAAGTAAATGTCGGAGAAACTGCGGTGTAAAGGGCAAGATTTATCGTGTGCCAGTCGCCGTATGTTTGACGAGGATTAAGATATTCATAAGTATAAGACGCCTCAAAACGATGGTTTCTCCAAGGAATTTCTTGTGTTCCCATCACCGGATCCTTACGCAGATTAACTGTCTGCCAAATATCGGATGAAGCATGCGGACTAATATTTTCATTGGAGTGCGAAGCTTCTATACGATTTGTTTTTTCCTGCGTTTCCGCTGTGAGAACATTGACAGCGATAAAACTAGTTAATGTCCAAACAAGCATTATTGTTGTTAATGTATTACGCAAATAGCCCTCCTTCTTCTTTCTATACTTACTTAACAATCATCTTCACCTTGGTTAATTCAAAAATCATGCGTTGTTCCATAGGGAAAGTATTTACTTTATCACCATATCTTTTGTTGAATTCATTCCAAAGTGCATCTATCTTGTCTCGGTCTGAACTTAAAACATCAAAACAAATCGGAAAAAGTTGCGCTAGAGCATCCGGATAAAAAACAGACCATTGAGAAGTGTGCCTTTCATTGCCAGCTATTGCCCAGTAGAAGTTGTCCAAGTTACTATCATATAAAGTTTCGAGAATCGCGTTTCTTATCTCTTCTTCAGTTTCAATGTAGGATGTGTCTTGACCATGACCTGTGCGCAGGGAAAGCTCATTAAAAGCCTTAATGCCTGCATATGCCTCACAATTATCCATTAGGTATCGCGCATTATCATTACCTTTGGGTATGGCCTTGGTTAGTCCGTCTTCAACTTGCAAATAGGGAATTAAATAAGCTATGTCCTTAATTTTCGCCCAGTTAGCGTTGATCAGTGCTTTGTCACCTGTTTTTAAGTGATAAAGATTTAATAAATATAAAAAAGTCCCTGCGTAGCCGTCAACGGAATCGTAATTATTAATGGAGATTTCCTTTCCATTTTCGTTTATTTCAAAATCATAAATGCTTCCGGTGAGCCCTGCCTTGTCTGGATAATTCAGATGGGCAAAATACCACAAAATATATTTCTTGATTTCATCGGTATGCCTGCCCGCACTAATTTCATAAATAGCAATTATGTTGACAATATAAGGATTTATTGTCCGGGCGTCTTTAATTTCTCCGGCATAATAACTCATCAATTTTAACGCAGGGTTTTTAGACGAAATATTCTCCCCAAAAGCTGATATCGGCATTAAGATGCTAATGACTATAAACAACAATATTTTTTTCTTTAACATTTTCATTCACCGTCCAGTAATAATAGTTTTCATCTTCTTCGCGAGTTAGGTTAACATCCGGCGAAGTATTGTAATTGCGCGGCACAGCTATAGTGATTCCTTTTAATCCTTCCTCGTTTTTTAAATGAATAGTAAGCTTATTATCCTCTTTCTGGAAGGAAAAATTTGTGTCCAGGAATTTAAGGAAAAAGCTGGCAAAAGTTGACATAGGTTCAATTTGCAGCTTGCCTTCAGCCTGTTTTTGCTTGGCATATTGCAGAAAATTATTAACAGTCTTGGGATATTTGTCAATATCTATTAGATTGGAATAAAATAATCGAATTGTCTTGTTTTTGATCATGTAGTCGGTAGATTCAACGAGCCATTTTTCTACTGCTTTTTCTGGTAGCTTATTAATTTTCATTTCATATAGAGAAGCTGAATTGCCGAGTGTTATTATTGGAAAGGCGATAACCTTCTCAGATACCATAGTGCCTTTGCTGAACGTTCTGTTGGGTGCAGACCAGCTATCACCTGTATAGTAGTAGGAGTTAAAGCCAAGTTCTTCCAGAATTTCTGTCATCAAAGGTTGAGGATGAACACCGCCCGATGCAGAATATTCTCTTTGCGGATAATTAGTCAGACTTTCCAGGCAAGTTTTATTTTTATTAATATACAAAGCAGTCTCTTTCCTCGTAATAGAGTTCTTTTTCATTTTTTCAGCAAACCAATTGTGAGCCCAACCGCCTTGAGAACCTATCGTACCGTAAGGTAAAAGCAATTTTGCATATTTCTTGCCGTGATCGCAAGCATCAAAACCAAGTTGATCTCCGGGATAATCAAGGAAGTCGCCTGCCGTTATATGGACAGAGTAGCGAAGATCTTTGGCAAAATGTTTATCATTAATTCTGGTCAGGATATTAACCCATTCTAGTTTGGAATCAATGTGCCAATTAATTACCAATCCGCCTTTTCCTCGGTTTGTATTAACAAGGTGAGGTGTTTTTAAAGTATCAAAAAGGAAGGTTCTTAATATGACTCTTAGCAGCAAATCATCGGAATTAGCTTTTAGATGACCCAACTGCAAATTTACATAAAGAACATTACCATTGCCGTATCGAGTAAGAACAATAGCAGGATATCTCTTGCCCTCCGCTGTTTCCACGCTGGCAAAAATATTTTCTTCAGGAATTGTTCTTACATATTCACAACGGGCAACAGGATATGTCAGTTTACCATACAAATAACCTGTTAAACGACGGTCATCATCCATTTTTCCGGGAGGAATCTGAAAATATTCAACTTTTTTTGAAGACTCAAATTGCAATGAACCTACAGCATAAGCCGCTGTCCGAAATTTATTGTAAGTTATGTAATTTATTCCTGTGATATCTGAAAGGGTTGCTTTTTCAAGATAGTAACCTCTGGGTGTCATAATGCCGGCATCGTAGATAACCGCGATATTCCCGGAATTATCCAAATATTCTTTCACCCAGCTATTGAGTTCTTCCGGCATATGCTGCACTAAGCCATCGGGGAAAATAACGGCTGAGTTGTTACGGGCTATTTTTTTTGCTGACAATTTCATTAAAAGGTGAACTTCCACCTTCTCAAAAGGGATTCCTTCTTCGATAAGGACGCTTTCGTATGCTTTGAGAATGTGCGCAGAATTATGTAGAGATGATTTGTTATAGGCAAGCAGTATTCGTTGATTACCGGAATTTAGTAGCTGGTGGTTTTTGTACATGAGATATCCACTGTACAGGCAATATCCCGAAATAAGCAAAATCAATATGGAAACGAATATTTTTTTCATATAGTCAATCCGACGCCTTCAGTGGCAACATAACCATAAATGATCACATCCTTTTCTATAGTCACATTTTTTTTACCAATTACTGATTTTATGATATTCGGGCGTCCGACCCTTGCTCCGGAGGCTAAAAATATCGATCCTTGTGAAAATATGTTGCCAAGGACGACAGTGCCATTTCCCAGCCTTATATCTCCATCAGCGAAGACGTTACCACAAATAGTTACATTCTCCAGAATATTAAAGCTTCCATAAGATTTTATGGCGCCTCTGAATATGCAATCATTCCTGATTTCAACTGATTTTATAAAAATCATATTTTGATTAATTTCAGTATTGGCTTCGATAATAGTTTTCTTTTCTCGCGCAAATGAAATATCCATAATCATTTTGTTGGCGGGGAAAATATTTTCATAATCACCTATTAATGGTTCATTAATTATTCCAGAGACGATGGGCATAGCGTAAAGACGGCGAAACCGGCAATTCCCGGCTATTCGAAGAAGATTCCCACTTGTCGCACTAATGCCCAGATCACAGTTGGCGGAAATATCAAGTTTTCCATCAGCGTCCACCCAACGCTTAAATGATACACCTTTGGCCATGTTAACATTTCCTTCCGCTGCAAGAACCTGGACAATGTTATCTGTGCCCAGAGAAACATTGCCGGTTGCGAAAACATCCATCATTAACTTTACATGATTGCCGGAAGTCAGATCGCCCTTGATGTAAAGAAGATGATCAATCTCATTTCCCGAGGGGATAATTCTATCGGCGGTTATTTCGATGGTTTCTCTTTTAGAAAGTTTAACATTCACGGTGCTTTGGCCTTGTTTCAACCCTTCAATAGAATTGGCGAGGATATGTTTGAAAGATGTACTGAAATATCGGGGATCTTTGGAATATCCGATTGCTACAAATAAAGGGTCGGCATCTGTTTTACGGTAATATTCAATAATGCCCGGAAGAAAGGGAATTATAAACATCAATAATAAAAGTGCAAATACGACAATAATGGCCATAGCAATTACCGCGTGACTCCTTTTGTTTGCTCAGCAACTTCAGTACCACTTGTTCTGTAGCGTATGGTTTTTTGCCAGGGAGCAATTCTGCCAGTCATCATATCTATAATTGCGTCCACAAATCCTCTGCTCATATACCAGGTATTGAAAAAGAAGTTAAAAATTAAGAAAGGGAGCAGTAATATTCTAGCCGTTGCGCCATCAAGCAGTGATCCAATGCCAATTTGGTAAAAAGGCGCGAAATTGCCAAAAGTGTTATAGGCGCCGACAAAGATAAATGCGATCATGCCGGCGATAATATGCATTTCCCCCAGAAAGAAGAGAGCCAGTGAATCACATAATCCCAGCAGCAGGATAATGGGTATAGTGTAAATAAACAACAGCATAGTGCCGTCAAGTTTTTCCTTTCTGGATAAAAATTCGGATGAAAGCATTGGCCAGAGATACTTAAACATTACTTGTGTGTGGCCGCGCGACCAGCGCATGACCTGACGTGCACGGATCTCCCAGTCTTCCGGCGCTTCTTCGTAGCACTCCGCCCGATTGGCGTATACTACCTTCCATCCGCCAACAAGCAGGCGATAGGTTAGCTCCGTATCCTCAGCCAGAATATTGGAATCAAATCCTCCCATACTGGTGATAAATTCTTTGCGAAAACCTCCTACAGTTCCTCCATATTGGGGAACTAATTTCAGGTTATAACGTGCCTGCTGATCAACCTGATAGCCACCGGTTCTTTCCAGATCAAGAAGTCTGGTTAAAAGATTAGCGCCGGTGTTTACCGGGATAACTCTTCCCATAACCGCGCCAACTTCCGGATCACTAAAGGAAACCGCAATGTCTTTGATAATACCTCGGGGCGGGAGGTAATCCGCGTCAAAAACTATGATTATTTCTCCTTGTGCCAGTGCGATAGCTTCATTGAGCGCTGCGGGTTTGCCACGAGCGCCTTCATAGCGATGCAATGGTTTAATGAAGGGATACAGTTTTGCAAACTCATTCAATATTTCCTGAGTTGCGTCAGATGAAAAATCATTGATGGGTATGAGTTCTAATGAGTCAGCAGGATAGTCGGCAACAACTAATAAATCCAGAACCTGCCTCGCTACTTTTTCTTCATTGTGCATGGGAATAATGACGGTTACCTTTTTTAACTCAGAATCAACAATATCCTGATAGTAAGCCCGTTGCTCAAAGAAAAGCCTGTTTA
This sequence comes from Syntrophaceae bacterium, assembly GCA_025355345.1. Lineage (GTDB taxonomy): Bacteria > Desulfobacterota > Syntrophia > Syntrophales > Smithellaceae > FEN-1160. Next base: position 53,389 of record JANXZU010000032.1, on the reverse strand, counting down.
ACGTAAAAGTGAAATGCCTGACGGAATAAATCAGCATGACACAGATAGTAAAAACCAGATAAATTTTTAAAATCAGTACAACCACTTCCATATTGAATCATCGCCTTTTAGCTTCTTGGCAAGAGAATAAGTATAATAACTATAAATGCCAACTATATAAACAAAATCAATCAGCGGCCCGAAAGAAAAGAATAATATAGCCATATAAAGTACCGAGTATTTGGAAACAATAAAAAGAAAGACTATATATCTCAATGTTCCGAAAACAACGGAGTACGCAGCTGTAAAAATTATTATACCAATTTTAGGTATGAAGGACGAAGGAAGCGGCAGAAAAGCAATTCCCAGAATAAAGGGAATAAAAAACCACATGCTTACTTCCGATTTGACATAAAGCTCGGAGTAGTCTTCTACAGTGTAAGGAAATTCAAAAGGTATTACAGAAAAAAATATTACAGATGTTAAATTAATTATCGCCCAGAAGACGGCGATGATGGCAAAGTTTCTGCCTATTTTTGTTTTGGGCAGAAGGAAAACCATGGCTAGACAAACAATAAAATTAAGCAGGCATGTCATTACTGATGGATAAGATCCTGGAACTGTTACAATCGAAACATTGCCCAGGATAAACGTTTTTTCAACTAAGAAAATTGAATCGGGTGAATAATAAGGTAATAAAAATTTATATGTGAGCAGGCTCATCTGCGCTGTGATTGCCGGATATATCAGAAGGATGATAATAGACAAGGGGATTGTTGTGAGAATAAATTCAAGAAAAAAAATCCAGCCTGATCCTGTAATTTTTCTGTAGGCGCGATGATAATATATTAATGATTCTTGCATAATTAATGCTATCAAGCTTTTCCTACCCGGGGGTTAAATTCTTCAACAGCTTCTAATAATATGCTCTTACCGGCATTCCAGTTAATCAACGTCTGGACAATTCTTTCGGCAGCACGTCCATCACCATAAGGATTATCGGCCTTGATCATGGCTTGATAGCCTTCTTGATTGTTTAAAAGCAAAGAGGTCTCCTCAACGATTCGATTACGGGAAGTACCTATGATTTTGCAAAGCCCTGCTTCAAAAGCTTCCGGCCGTTCGGTTGTTTCCCTTAAAAGAAGCAACGGCTTTTTTAATGTAGGGGCTTCTTCCTGAAGGCCTCCGGAATCGGTCAGCAACAGATAAGCTTTTTTCATTAAGTTGACAAAAGTCATATAATCCAGTGGTTCAACAAGATGTATCCGATCATGGCCGGGGAGAATTTTGTTGACAGTATCTCGAACAGCCGGGTTTGGGTGTACAGGGTAAACAACAATGACGTCAGGGTATAATTTAACTATCTCTTTGATTGCTTCACAAATATTCTGCAATTCTGTGCCCCAGGATTCGCGGCGGTGGGAGGTGACCAGTATCAATCTGTGACGATCAAAATCTATGTTTTTTAGGGATGTATTGTCAAAATTAAAATCTTGTTTTGAGATGTGAACCAAAGCGTCAACCACTGTATTGCCCGTGACTACAATTCTATCGGCTGCAACGCCTTCTTTCAGTAATTCCTGCCTGGCCCCCGGTGTAGGCGCAAAATGAATATTTGTCATCACAGTAGTGAGACGACGGCTGACCTCCTCAGGGAAGGGGCTGTAAATATTGTGGCTGCGCAAACCCGCTTCTACATGGGCCACAGGAATTTTTTGGTAAAAAGCAGCCAGTGCTGTGGCAAAGACGGTTGTGGTATCGCCCTGAACCAGGACTATATCCGGTTTGACATTATTTAAAGTGGTCTCCATACTTTCCAATACGCGGCTGGTCAGCGCCGGCAAACCCTGACGGGAATTCATTAAGTTTAAATCAATATCAGGTTTGATATTAAATAAGGAAAGAGCCTGATCCAGGATTTCCCTGTGCTGAGCAGTGGCAACAAGAATTGATTCAAAATGATTTTGATTGTTTTGAAGTTGAAACACAACCGGTGCCATTTTGATCGCTTCCGGCCGTGTTCCAAATACTGCCATTACTTTTGGTCGCTTATTTACTACGTTACTCATAACTGTAATTTATATGCCTCGCAAATGATAAATAAATGTAATAAATTAAATAATCCGTCGGAAATTACTATTTCATGTAATTTGAGCTGATTACAATATGCCAACCACCAGTAATTATCAGGAAAATCAGTATTTTACCAGTAAAATCAATGGCTAATTGTTAAAAAATGCAATAAGCACCACATTAGAAGGATTAACCAGCGCATATGGTTAATTTTATTTAACAAATTAATATTGTTGAATAATTAACTTTGTTATCAATCAGGATGCATCGGTAATTTCTAAAATACGATCCACATTAAAAAGGCGTTTTTCTTTACGTTCCAGACAATAGGCCTCGAGCCCCAGGTAGGGGTGGCCGCTGTATTCCATTTCACCCATAAAAAGTGGCCGAATTGAGCGGCGGGATTTTTCATCCTTTGCCTTCAAGTAAATAATTTCGATACTTCTTTTCTGCGCTATTGCTTCGGCAATCATCAACAACTTGTCTTCCCTGCTGCACGATTTGGCTGCCCGGGCGTATTGCATGTCGGTGAGGAATTTGACTACCTGCCAATCCATCAGGATGTGACTTTTCCTTAAAGGTTGCTTCAAAACGATTCCTTCCAGTGTGGTGCAGCGCGAAAGGGCAACATACATCTGGCCGTGAGCAAATGTGCCTTTGCCCACATCGATGACTACATTTTCAAATGTCTTGCCTTGACTTTTGTGGATAGTAACAGCAAAGGCCAGTCGCACAGGATACTGGCGGAAGGAGCCTACTTCTTCGGAACGCAGTTCTTCGTTCTTTAGGAAGAACCGGTAGATTTTCCAGGTATAAGGTGTAATGCGCGCCGTATCGCCATTGTCCAGCTCAGCCACAATTACGTCTTCACCTTCGTCATCTTTTTCAAACTTTCTAATTTTGCCGACAGTGCCATTTACCCACTGCCCCAGAGAATCGTTATTAAGCAGCATAATCTGCGCGCCTTTTTTTAGATTCAGATCGACTGCTGTGGGCAGATATTCCTTACCAAAATCACCTTCTATAATACCCTCGGCCATCCAGACTTTGCCGGGCAATTCAGCCAGGCGTTGCTCATTGATGCCATCGGCCAAAGCATTTGTACTGGTAAGAGACAGATAGAAAGTGCCGGGTGGCGCTTCAAACTGTGGATCGCAGCGCTGGTTGAAAAGTTTCAGGTCATCATCCGTTACGGAGCGATTGCGGATAGTGTTGAGCAGCCGGACAAATTCATTGTCTTTCTGACGATAAACTTTTTCCAGTTCGATAAATTCCAAATCCAGTTCGGCAAACACATTGGCGCTAAAAAAATAGGGTGTGGGATAATGCGTTTTAAATATTTCCCTTTCCTGGCTGGCAACAACGGGCGGTAACTGGTAGAGATCGCCGATGAAAATCATCTGCACACCGCCGAAGGGCTGCTTGGGCTCAGGGCCGTTAAGACGCAGAAACTTATCCACACAATCCAGCAGATCAGCCCTCACCATTGATACTTCATCGATAACAATGGTAGTCAGTTTTTTGTATATAGTCGATTTTTCCTTGCCCGTGCTCTTTTTCTTTTTGATGGAAGCAGGAGTAACATTCGGTTTAAAATGGAAAAAAGAATGAATGGTTTGGCCGCCAACATTGACGGCGGCCACGCCGGTTGGCGCGAGAATGACTACTTTCTTTTTTGAATTCTGACGAAAATAGTTCAAAAGTGTTGATTTGCCTGTGCCCGCGCGGCCCGTGATCAGCAAACTCTTCCCTGATTCATCCATAAGTGCCAAGGCATGCGTAAATTCCGGATTGAACTCTATTTGAACAGGTTTGATTATTTTAGTCATGTAATATTATTTTTTCGAGTTTTTTTGTTTACTACCACATTATTCGTGAGACTGTTAGCATATATTTGCTTATAATTATGCAATATTTTGCTTTTAAGAAAAAAGGAGTTATGCTATTTAAATAATAAAAATATCTGAAAAAGGGAAGTGTATATATTAATTGTTAGCAAACAAACCAAGGAGGTAAGGCATGAAAAGGATCATTTTGTTTCTCGTATCGGTAATGGTATTATACAGTGCATCAGCTTTTGCTGAAATCAAATCGTGTGAGGAGTTAAAGACAGAAATTGATGCAAAGCTAATAGCGAAGGGCGTAAAAGGATATACCCTTGAGATTTTACCGGCAGATCAGGTTAAAGATCAAAAGATAGTTGGTTCTTGTGAAGGTGGTACAAAGAAAATCTCTTACTCCCGAAACAAAGAAGATAATCTAAAACAATAACATCAGGATTTTATGATTGTAGATTATGACCAGTGCCATATCTCCCCTGGGCGCATTGAAAAGAACTGCTAACGAGCGGCTAGAGCCGATTGCGGCCATATGGGCTGCTTCGGCTCAGCTTTTCATTAGCCATCAAATTAATAACTCGTGAGTATGCGGAGTTTAAAATGATCATAAGGAATGAGACAAGCTCAGATATTGAAGCAATATCTGAGCTTACTATTGCGGCCTTCCGTGCCCTTGCAATTAGTAATCACACAGAACAATTCATAGTAAACGCATTACGAAATGCCAATGCGCTGACTATTTCGCTGGTCGCGGAGATTGATGGGCAGGTGCTAGGTCATATTGCTTTTTCGCCGGTAACAATTTCCGACGGTGCAATAGGCTGGTACGGCCTTGGCCCGGTTTCTGTATTGCCTGAGTATCAAAAAAAAGGAATGGGGAAATCCCTGATCAGTGAAGGGCTGTCTTTACTTAAAAAGTTGGGTAGCCAAGGTTGCGTTCTTGTGGGTCATCCGGCCTACTACAAGCAGTTAGGTTTCCGTAATATCCCGGAACTAGTTTGCGAGGGAGTCCCTCAAGAAGTTTTCTTTGCCTTGCCATTCACCGAAAAGGTTCCAAAAGGCATTGTTTTGTTTCATGAAGGGTTCTTGGCAAAAGGATAACAAGTCGCTAAAGTCGATCACAGCCCGCTGGGCTGCTCCTGCTCAGGTTTTGTTGTCCTAATATGGAGGAATATTTAATGAACTTTAATGTAAATGTTAAGCGCAAATTTAAAATTAACGGAAAAGAATACAGCTCGATCGAGGAAATGCCTCCTGATATAAGTAATGCTTTTGAAAAGGCAATGGTTTCTCAGGTAGGTTCAGCACACCCGGCAAACCTTGCAAAGGTTCAGACTAAAATTATTTTCAACGGCACCGAACATGAGAGCATTGAAGCGATGCCTCAGGAAGTACGCCAACTATACGAAAAATTGTTAAAGGCGGCTGAAACCGTAACCTCTTCGTCTAACATTATTACAGCTGATGATATAAATGGCATGCGGACAGGACATGATAACTACCCAACCACCAGTATAGCAAATATGGGAGCGCCGAAGAAGATCGAACCAGCATCTTCTGCGCGAACGTTGATTATCAGTATTATGGTGATCGTGCTAATTATTCTACTTTACTTCGCACTTCAGGGCAGATGATAGAAGATTGGATTAAAAGATATTTCTCTGAAAAACAAATTCCAGAAGTCATGGATATATTATCTGGCTACGGCACAGAATCATGGCATAGGGAAGAAGAAAGAGTAAGACGTGATGCAGTTATTATTTCAAGAGGATCAATTCAAAAGTTGAAAGCCACAGTCATGCTGGCCAGGAATGATTATCGGGATGTGCTCATTGGCGAAGATATCGATAAATGGATTATCGGAGAGCTAAGCAAATACAAGCCTTAGCAAATATTTTTTAAACCGGCACATTAATGATTACATATAATAATTGTTGCTCAGCTCCGCCGCTAAATGCTCAATAAGGTTAATTATGGAAAAGAATATCAAGGATTCAGCAGCCATACGTATACCACCACCGGTATTTTTCTTTGTATGTTTTGGATGTGGCCTTTTTATGCAATACTTTTTCCCAATTCATCTGATTAGTCTTACACCGATACTTCGTGTTATTATCGGCTGCATATTTATTCTCACTTCCGGTTATTTTGCCGGGAGCGCATTTTTTGTGCTTATCAAGCATAAAACTTCATTCAATCCATCAAAATCGACCACCAAAATAGTAACAGATGGTGCTTATCGATTTTCTCGAAATCCAATGTACCTTTCGCTAATGCTTTTATTATTTGGAATTGCTGTTTTAATGTCTTCGATTTGGTTATTTGTTTCTATACCGCTCCTTTATTTCTTTCTATTATTTAAAGCGGTTAAACCTGAAGAAACCTATCTGTCACAAAAATTTGGGGAAGAATATTTAAATTATTTGGCAACAGTAAGGCGATGGGTTTAGCGAAGCTTTGATATTTATTATCAATCATTAAGAATAAACATTTAACCAGACAAACCGGCTGATCGCTTGGTTGAAACCTGCTCCAGCTGATTTTATTTGTTAACTTAAAAAGGAAAATATGGAAGTAAAAATTTTTGAAACAATCATGTTATTTTGTTTCGGCCTCGCTTGGCCATTTTCAATATACAGAACATGGAAAACAAAGACATCGACAAGTAAAAGCATGTTTTTCCTTGGCATTATTTTGTTGGGCTATGTCTCCGGAATTTTTTTTAAAATATACGGTACCCTTGATGAAGTAATCTGCCTGTATTTTTTAAACTCAACCCTTGTTGCTATAGATATGGCGCTGACATTAAAATATCGAGAAAATACATCAAAAAACATATTTACAAAGAGGAGTTAAATATGCCGCTGATGACATGGAGTGCTGAGCTTTCAGTAGGAATTGATAGCTGAGATGAACAACATAAAAATTGGATATCAAAAATAAATGAATTATTTGATGGGATGAGAGCCAGAAAAGGAAATGATATTCTTGAGGAGTTATTGGCAAAAGTAATAATTTTTGCCCAAATGCATTTTGCGACTGAAGAAAAATACATGTTAAATCCTCACTATAGTGAATATAACAGCCATAAGCTGCGGCCTGATAATTTTATAAAAAGTTTCGATTCCATTTTGGCGTACTCTACATAATTGTTTAGAGAGCCATGATTATTGATTGTGCACAACTTGATTACGGGGTAAGATAATATTAATATTCATCAGAAATGAAGGAGGGTATATAATGTTTAAAAAGTCGTTTTTAGCAGTTACAATGGCATTAATTATAATTTCTTTTAATACAGTATCGTGGGCGGCCGAATTAACTCCGATCAAACTTCCTGCACCGAATCTCAACAGCGGTAAGTCCCTGATGCAGGCTCTGCAGGCAAGAAAGTCATCCCGCGATTTCAGTACAAAAAAACTGCCGGTGCAAATACTTTCCAATCTTCTCTGGGCAGCCTGCGGGATCAACCGGCCGGATTCAGGCAAACGAACTTCGCCTTCTGCTGTGAATTGGCAGGAAATTGATGTCTATGTTGCCATGGCGGAAGGGCTTTACCTTTATAACGCCAAAGAGCATACTTTAAAGCCTGTTCTGAATCGTGATATTCGGGCGTTAACGGGGAAGCAATCTTTCGTAAAAGAAGCGCCGGTAAATTTAATTTATGTTGCCGATTTTTCCAAAATCAGTAAAGCCGATGTCGAGGAAAAGAATTTTTATTCAGCGACTGATACCGGTTTCATCAGCCAGAATGTTTATCTGTACTGTGCTTCCGAGGGCCTGGCCACAGTCGTTCGGGGCATGCTTGATAAAGATGCTCTAGCCAAATCCATGAATTTGAAGGACACTCAAAAGATCACCCTGGCACAGACGGTTGGCTATCCGGAATGACCAGGGGATTATCCCAAAGTGTAAAACATCTGTTCCTGACCTTTACTATTTGCAGGCCAGCATAGTGCCGCGACAGTCGGGGGCACTGCAGAAACATTCATATTCTTTTTTGAGCTTGGCCGTCTTGCGAGCGTCGATCATCAGCGCATAGTCGTAAAAGAGCTCCTCGCCAACTTTGATGTCGCGCAGGGCTTTAAGGAAAACGCGTTTGCCATCCTGCTCGGCTTCGAGATTAGGTGTGCAGGAGTGATTGACCCATTTAGCTGAGTTGCCCTGGTATTTGCCGTCGATAACGTGGTCATCATCGAGGTGGAAGTAAAAGGTGTGGTTGGGCTGGTTTGGGTCGTGGGGGTGGCGGTTCTGAGCCTGTTTCCAGGTAATGATTTTGCCCTTGTACTCCAACAATCTTTCACCTGCCTTTATTGGCCGGATAGCAAAGACGCCCTTTCCGTGCACGCCCGATCTGCGCACCTGGGTGCGACGGCCACCTGTAGAAGATTTAGCTTTGGAATATGCTTCCCTCGCGGGTTGCCTGATTTTAGTTTTTGTTTGCATCAATTGTAATTCCCTTTTTAAACAGTATTCAAATATATAATAAGGCATTCAAATTTTGTCAATATCATCAATAGTGCATTTCTTCAGAGCGCCGGAATGAAGCAGGAACCACATCTTCTCCCGTACTACTTCTATTATCAGATCATTGCGGATGATGACCATTCCTTCTTGCGCCAGTTCTTTTAAAATATCTCTAATCTCTGCCGGTTCTTTTTGGGTAATCAAAGTGAGTCGCGGCAAATGATCTTCGACATTTGCGCCGTAATTATCCATAAAATAAATGACAATAGCCATTCGCGTCCAAAGGTTAGTTAACTCTTCAATCGCCATATTGGAGTTTTTTAACCTGCGCGAAAATTCTTTAAGCATATGCATGGCAATGTCTTGACTTTCCCTCACCATATCGCCAAAAGTTTTACCGTCAATAACGGCCAGGTTGCTATCCTCTGTAACGCGCGCAGTTGCGGCCCTTGAGATATCAATAAGCGCGGCCATTTCGCCAAAATACTGCCCCGGACCAATTTTGGCCAATACTTTTTTTACATGACAGTCAACTTTTTCCAGGCAAACATGCCCGGAGAGCACATAAAACATTTCATCTCCGCTATCGCCTTCATTGAAAATAATGCTGTCTTTCTCATAAGTACGGCCGAATTTTTTAAAAAGACGCTCGTCAATCCTCATAGTGTTTTGCGGTGGTTTGAGGATTGCTTTTTTCAGCAAAAGAATATTGCGGCGCTGATAAGACGACATAATTTCTGCGCAAAAAAGAAAAATTAAGGCGACATAAAATACCCAGATAATCAGAATGACTAGTGCTTCCAAAGACCCGAAAATTACATCATAACGTGCATAATTTGAAATATACCAGGTAAAAAACTGTTTGGCGATTTCCATCAAAAGTGCAAAGATTGCGCCGCCAACCAAAGCTACCAGAAGTTTGATTTTGGCTGTAGGAATGACCCGGTAAAGAATGCTGAAGAAAATTACAGTAACTAAGTATGGAACGACATATTGCAAGAGTATCCCCGACAGGGTTGAAAGATATAAGCCTGCTCCACTTGATAATACAACCGGGTGCCGTACGATTATCGCGGTTATATAACTGATTAGCACACTGGCCCCGCCTACAATCCATCCCATTGGTATCATGGCTATTGCCAATAATTTAGAAACGATAAAATTGCGTTTTTTGGTCGAATGAAAAGTAATGTTTAGTGCGGCTTCTATTGAATTAAAAATTTGAGTGGAAAGCCAGATCAGGCCGAGCACTCCCAACCAGCCCATCAGATGCCTTTTCTGTTCAATTTGACCCAATTGAACCAATATTTTTTCAGAAAAGTAAGGATTAAACCATCTGATGTAATCAACGATGTCGGTTTGAATATGCGGATAAGAGCTGAAAACATATTCGGTTGCGATTATTGTCAGCACAAAAAGGGGGATTGCCGACAAAATAGCATAGAGAGCAATGGCTGCCGCCTGATTGGCATCACCATTAGCGCTGTAATTTTTCAACGCGTCCGACAATATGTCCCAACCGCTGGCAGCCTTCATTTTTAATGATTCGGTGCGCACCTTATTGCGGCTTAACAATTGTAATTTTGATAAAAACATTAAGATGTCCTGATGTTTTGTCGCAAGATTATATATTATTATTCTTACAACTTAATTAGCAGTAGGTCAAAGTGAAATTATTGTTGCAAACATACGTTGCCTGCGCTAACTTGAATGATGCAATCATTTCGTTTTTCCCATTTACTATTTCTGGCCGTAATTCTTTTCACAGCTTGTGATAAGGCGCCTTCGGCAGATAAGCTCAATAAGCTTGAAGCAGGTCTTCCGGCTTACGGCGATATTCTGGTCAGGGGCGATATCGGCGAGGCCAGTAACCTGATTCCGCTTTTGGCTTCCGATGGGGCTTCACACAATATTGCCGGGATGGTTTACAGCGGCCTGGTGAAATACGGCAAAGACATGAAAATAATCGGCGATCTGGCGCAGACGTGGGATGTCTCGCCAAATGGTCTTGTTATTACTTTCCATTTGCGCAAAGGCGTTAAATGGCATGACGGGCAGCCTTTTACGTCAGCTGATGTTCTTTTCACCTACCAGGTTACAGTTGATCCAAAAACGCCTACGGCTTACGCCGGTGATTTTCTGAAGGTTAAGAAAGCTGAAGCTCTTGATGCTTACACTTTCCGTGTGACTTACGATAAGCCTTTCGCCCCGGCGTTGATCAGCTGGGGTAATTCTATTCTTCCCAAACATTTACTTATAGGCAAAGACATTACCAAAAGCCCGCTTTCAAGGCACCCAATAGGTACCGGTCCTTACAAGTTCAAGGAATGGGTCGCCGGCCAGAAGATTGTGCTTATTTCCAATCCTGATTATTTTGAAGGACGCCCGTATATTGATGGTTTCATCACCCGCATTATTCCCGATACGGCAACAATGTTTCTGGAGCTGCGCGCCCAGGGCATCAGTATGATGGATCTGACGCCGTTGCAATACACACGACAGACTGAAAATAATTTATTTAAAGAGAATTTTAAGAAATATCGCTACCTCGGTTTTAAGTATGTTTATTTAGGCTATAATTTAAAAAACCCGCTTTTTACCGATAAGAGAATACGGCAGGCAATTTCTTATGCTATCAACAAGGAAGAAATTATCAGCGGCGTTCTGCTGGGCTTGGGTAAGGCGGCAACCGGCCCTTACAAACCGGGATCATGGGCGTATAACGGCAATGTTAAAATTTATAATTACAATCCGCAAAAAGCCAGGCAGTTGCTTGCTGATGCGGGCTGGAAGGATACTAAAGGCACAGGTATTTTGGAGAAAGACGGCAAACCCTTTGTCTTTGAGATAGTCACCAACCAGGGCAATGATACGCGGCAGAAATGCGCGGAAATAATTCAGCGGCAGCTTAAAGATGTGGGTATCACTGTTAAGATTCGTATTCTGGAATGGTCATCATTTGTGACAGATTTCATCAATAAGCGGCGTTTTGATGCCGTTATTCTGGGTTGGTCTATATCTCTCGATCCGGATGCTTATGATGTCTGGCACTCCAGTAAAACAGCTCCCGAAGAACTGAATTTCATGTCCTATAATAATCCCCAAGCCGATGAGATGCTGGAGAAGGGCCGTAGCACCTTTAACCAGAGCCTGAGAAAAAAATATTACGACCGTTTTCAGGAAATCATTGCCGAAGATCAACCCTATACTTTCTTATACGTTCCCGAAGAATTGATCATTATCAGCAGTCGCTTCCGGGGCATTGAGCCTGCTCCCATCGGGCTCGATTACAACTTCATCAAATGGTACGTTCCTCAAGGCGAACAAAAATTTGTTATGACCAGATAATCAATGCATGAATATTAAAAACTACAAAGTTTTAGTAACCAAAAATTATCCGGAGCTGCAGGGCTTATGGGACGGGGTTGTTTGGCAGAACGCGCCTGCCCTGGCAATAGACAACTTCCGTCCGGATGGCAGCGCCCATCGTCCACAGACGTTGTTTAAGCTGCTTTATGATCAGAAAAATATTTATGGAATATTCCGGGTAGATGATCAGTATGTACGCTGTGTAAATAAGGGCTTTCAGACAGACGTTTATAAAGACAGCTGTGTGGAAATATTTTTGCAGCCAAAGTCCACAGGCGGTTACTTCAATTTTGAGTTCAACTGCGGAGGATCGCTGCTCGCGTCTTATGTGACTGATCCCGCACGAATAGGTGGAAGAGTTAAAGAATGCACACCAATAACACCGCAAGATGATCAGCAGATCCGACGTTATTCCAACTTGCCTGATATAGTTGACCCGGAGATCACAAACAAGCAAATATGGTTTTTAGAATTCTCCATTCCCTTTGCAGTGCTTGCCAAATATGCGGGGCACTTGGGTGAGATATGCGGCCAAACCTGGCGGGGCAATTTTTACAAATGCGGCAATGAAACCTCTCATCCGCACTGGGGCGCATGGTCACCTGTTAATGAGCTGAATTTTCATCTTCCTGAATGCTTTGGCAACATTGAGTTTTCTGTGCTTTGACATGATAGAAAGTAAAGATTATTAAAATATTCCCCTTGACTGTTATATGATTTAAAAGTAACTTTTATCGCAATTATGAAAAAATATTATTTAAAACAGAATACACCAGTCGGTTTTTTCAGGACGATGATCCGCCTAATATTTATTTTGCTGATCCTTCTATTGCTATTATCGTGTGCATCGCAATATCCCTTGAATCCGAAGGTAGCTGCTATTACTCAGGCAGCGTCGCCTGAGGCGGCAAAGGGTAATTTGTTATCTCAGCAACGTTCAGATCCGTTGCTGGTGCTGCTTGCTTTTTCCGGTGGCGGCACACGCGCGGCCGCAATGTCTTATGGGATTTTGGAGGCTTTAGAGCGAGTTGAGGTTCCGGTGCAGACAATAGAGAAAGACGCGCCACTAAGCGATAAAAAGCATACCCTTCTGGACGAAGTCGATATTATTTCCAGCGTATCGGGAGGAAGTTTTACTGCCGCCTATTACGGGCTGCATGGTAAAGATATATTCAAAAGTTACAGGGAAGATTTTCTGTTAAAGGATCATCAATCCACTCTTTTATGGAATTTTTTAAATCCGGTCAATTTTTGGTTTCGATTAATGTCTTCCCGCTTCGGCAGAAGCGATATGGCGCAGGAATATTACGATTCGGTTCTTTTTAAAGGCGCTAAAATGGGAGATTTTTTGAAAAGTGGCCATCCCGATATAATTATCCAGGCGACCGATGCAATGGACGGCTTCATCTTCAGTTTTACTCCCGGCATGTTCTATATGATGTGTTCTAATTACAAAGATTTTCCTGTTGCCAGAGCTGTTGCCGCTTCAGCTGCTTTCCCCGGCCCTTTATCACCCATAGTCATGAAAAATTATGCCGGGCAGTGCAATTGCCCTGTGCCGCCCTGGGTCACCAAAGCGCTGGAACGGCGCGATTTCATGGACCGGGCTTACTTTAATGCCGTGGAGCTGACCAAATTTCTCAATACTGAAGAAAAGCCATACATCTATCTTATTGACGGTGGAGTATCGGATAATCTCGGTATTCGGGGACCACTGGAATCTATCATTTCCCGCGGTCATCTCCGTGATGTCTTAAAAGAACAGGGGTTGGCAAACACCCGTAAAGTGGCGATAATCATTGTTGATGCCCAAAATAAAGAGCAAAAGGAATGGGGATTATATGGCAGGATTCCCGGCTTAAGTCTGACTTTAAACGCGTCTTCCGACATTATGATCAATAAATATAATTTTGAAACAATTGAGCTTCTGCACCGATATGCGCAGGATTGGACATACGAGGACGAGTCACAGGGCAAAAAACCGATTGAATTTTTCATTATTCATGTGACTTTTCACAGATTGCCGGATAGTGCGGAGCAGGAATATTTTTTGGGTATTCCAACTTCTTTGGAGTTACCGGTAGAGCAAGTGGATAAATTGCGCGAAGTTGCCGGCCGTCTTCTTTACGCAAACAGTGAATTCCAGAAATTACTCAAAAATATTGGGGGGAAAATTATTGATCCGTCAACGGCAGTTAAGGTTCCCGAGCCTTTGCCCGCTCAGCCGGTTAAAGCTCCGGAAGCCGCGCTGCCGTCACAACCTGTTAAAGCCACCCAACAATTGCCAGGACAGCCTGTTAAGGCTTCCGATTCTCTAATAACTCAGCCAGTTAAGCCTACCGATCCAATGCCTGTGCAAACTCCGAAATCGCCGGATCCTGTTCCGGTAAAGCCTCCGGCAGCTACAGTCCCCCAAAGTAACTAATATCAAGTTGTTTTCAAGAAATCACGGGTATAGTACCTTTCAGTTTGCTTTGGAGTTCATGCCTGGGATTATAGTTTAGCTTTTGCAGCCTCAGGCTTTTGTTTTAATACTTTTGTTTTGTCACAAGATTCTTTAGCCCCAAGATTGCAGGCCACCGAAAAATCTTTTTGAGCCAGGGCTTTCTTGCCCATTTTCGCGTAAACTTCAGCTCTGATTTTGTAAAATCTGGGGTTCTCCGGTTTTAGTTTGATGGCATCATTTACGGCCATCAGGGCATCTTTAATCTTTCCCGGCTGATCTTTTAAAATAGACGCCTTAATGCCAAGCGTTCTGGCTGATTGAGGATTTAATTTCAATGCCGTATCAATTTGTTTGAGAGCTTCCTTCGTCTGTTTTAAGTTCTGCAGTGCGCAGGACTTTCCGGTGTAGGCTTCTGCCAAATCCGGGTTGAGTTCAATAGCTTTACTGAATACATAGTGCGCATCATTCCAACGCTGATCTCCCAGAGCTATATTGCCTTTTTCCAGGCAGTCCAAAGCAAAAACATTTTTCAGTACGCCTTCATATTTTTGTTTTTCATCGTTGCTGATAGTCTTTTTGACTTCCGAAGATTCCAGCTTTTGTTTCGGCACCACAGCGTCAGTCGTGGCAACGGCAACAGTTTTTTGATCTTTTGACGCCGAATCTTTCTTTTCCGCTGCAGCTTGCTCTATAGGGCTTGGCTTCACTTCGGCAGCGGTTGGTTGTATTTCTTTTAGCGGTTGATCTTTACTCACTGTCGCAGCTTGCGTTGCCAGGGTTGGTTTTACTTCGGCATTAGCTGGTTGTAGTTCTTTTGCCGGGAATTCCTTTTTTTCAACAATGTCCTGCTTTTGCTGTAAATCTTTCAACCGCGCAAGTTCCTTTTGCAAATTAGCCATTTTGCCTTGAGTTTCCTTGATGCTTTCCGAATAATCATCTTCCTGTATTTTGGCTATTTTATTTTTCAGATTGGTTATGTCAACAACCGCACGGATTGGAATTACAACCGATACGATTTCCCCTGACGATCTCCAGTCTTCACTCTGCACATCGACGGAAGTAATGCTGATAGCCAAAGTGTTGATCTGATCTTTGGTCAACAAAGCACTTTTAACTTCCGCCAATCCCTCCAGATAGGCAATAGCCTGTTCAATTGCCTTCCCCCTGGCAATCATCAAAGCCAGCGATTTCGCGTCTTTTTTGGAATCCAGCAAGCTCAGTACATATCTGCCTTCGCTGGTAACCACTTTTTGTTGGGCAAAAGCCGCAGAACTCAACGAGAGAAAAGCGACTAGAAAAAATACTGATAAATTTGTAAATATTTTCATTTGCACTCCGCAATTATATATAGAACATTTCATGTTGCTGTATAAGCCTATCATAATTCCACATGCTAATGTAGCGGAAAATTGGCGTAACCGCATCCTTCCCGGTTAAGCTTTCAACAAGCATGCAAGTATTAACTAAAAAGGGAAATCTTTGTCCTGTGCCTTCTTTTGCAAAACAGGTGTGGTTTTTGCTGAATACTTGGCTGCTTTCCCGTGAACCTGTTTGGGCCGCACAATGATGGATTTAGGCATAGTCGGGCATGCTTTTTCACAGGCGCCGCAGCCAATGCAATAATTAGTATCTACTTCGGGGTAGAGAACATTGCCCTTGTCGATAAAGCTGATGGTGTGGGTCGGGCAGACTTCTCCACAGGCACCACAATTATTTTTCTCCACGTAAACCACGCATTTGTCTTTTAACAAATCCACAGTTCCTATTTGAGTAAATTTTTTCTCTGCAAGTGTCAGAGGCAATATTGCTCCCGTCGGACAAACTCTGCCACAGACGTTGCATTCATAATCGCAAAAACTTTTTGAATAGTTCATCAGCGGCTGAAGTAATCCACCGATGCCGTACTCGAAAAAAGACGGCGTGATCACCTTTGTTGGACAGGCGCTGACACAGAGATGGCAAGCGCTGCAGGATTGCGTAAAATGTTCCACGCTGACTGAGCCGGGTGGAGTAACAGGTGGGTTTGGGGAAGCGCAAGCGTTTCTCAGAAGACTATGGATGCCGGAGTTGAAAATTAGCAATGCGGAACCGGCAGAGACTGCAGAGCCGATAAGAAAGCCCCGGCGTGACGGTGACCATAAGCAGTCTTCCGACTTCCCCCGCCATATTGGACGATATGCTACAACTGATTGCGGGCAAGCGTAAAGACAGTTAAAACAATTAACACATCTGCTGTGATCAATGGCGGCGGTTTGCGGGTCAATACAGCCGGTTTTGCAAACTCCTTCACAGCGGAAGCATTCATGGCAGTGGGTCCCGTCAATGACAAATTTTAAAACTGATATTCGCGAGATTAAGCCCAAAAGCGCTCCGACCGGACAAAGCGTGTTGCAGTAAAGGCGGCCTTGCTTTGCGGACATAAATATAATCAGTATGAAAAAAAATAAAGTTACAAGCCAGACAGAAAGTGGCAACCAGGCTGTCTCAATAGAAAATAGATAAACATTGAAATTTGTAAGCATGCTTACTGCCGCATTGTACGCCCAGACGAATAAAGGCCGGGCAAACTGTGTTATCATCCTGCCTGCAAGAGAATAAGGGTCAAGCAGATTAAGAAGCGACATTGAACCGAGAGCAGCGGCAACTATGGTCAAGCTGAGGATCGAATATTGCAGCCAGTTATGTGGTTTTTGAAAAGAATGTTTTTCGCGCCAGCCGACCTTTCGCGCCAGGGCAATAAAAATGTCCTGAAGTGTACCCAATGGACAGATAAAGGAGCAATAAATCCTGCCGAAAATCAAGGTGAGCACAAATACTGAGACAAGGCCGAAAATGAACAGGGCGGCAGGATCAGTTAAAATTCTAATCAACGCGGGAACAAATTGTAAGGGCAGTAAAGTTGAAGATAGAAAAACGGATGGTTTTTCCCCGCCCAAAAATAAAAGTAAAAATAATGTAAAGACGGTAAGGGAAATGACAATGCGGATTTTAACCAGATTCATACCATTTCGCTTTCTTTGGCTAACTTTGTTGGCAGCGTCGTCGGCTTCCTCAGTGTATGTAAAATACGCCTGCGGAGCCTTCTTCTTGCCGCCTCGTTATCCTTTGAAATCGTAATGGTATTAATTTGTCTTACCTCTACACCAATTAGCTATCAAACATTAAAATGTTTATTTACCCGGCATAATACCAAGTAAGCTTTCAAAACTTTATATTTTAATGTTTGAAAGCAACTTGGTATTACATTGAATAGGTAACTATTTTGAGTTCTTTTAAGTTCATGTTGCCCGTCTTTTGCTGATGTCCGATTTTTATGTATCCGATGTCTTCCGGATTTTTGCCGAATATTTTTGCTGCCGCCGCATCCACCGCGACTATATCTCGAGACATAAGCAAGGTTTTTTTCAGTTCGACATTAGGCGCTGTTCCGTCGCGCGGGCCTGCGGGGCCGTGGCTCATCAAAACTCGATAAGCATCTACGATGTTGAGGTCGGGTTTTTTATACAGGCAAAAATCAGCAATGCATTGGTCCAGACCGGTCAGATGATATTCCATGCGGTTTTTGACAATACCCATAAGGTTTTTCATCGCGATGGAAAGATGAGCGGAGCTGTGATGCTTTAATACCGGCACATTAATAAACACATCGGAATCCAGGATCAAGCCATGAATGTCTGCCGTTTTCAGTGTCTTTGCGCCGGGTATGATTACTTCTTTATAACTGAAATCATCTGCCGGGATAACTATTCCCCCTGCTGATTTAGCGGCATCTTCGATACCACTTATTTTGTAACAATTCTGTGAATTGCTGGATGTTGGCGAAACTACATTGTCAAACACATACACCTTTTTTGCTCCCGCGGAATAACAACTTTCGATAATAGCTTTTACCAGTTGCGGATTGGTTGTGGCGCCGACTTCCGGGGTTCTCGGAAAGCCGATATTGGGTTTAACGACAACGGTCTGGCCTTTTTTGACAAACTGCCCCATGCCGCCCATCAGTGCCATGGCTTTTTTGAACATCGCATCCGGTTCACCGTTTTTAACGGCGACAAGATCAGGGATGCCGGAGGTCTTTTCTTTGGCTAATAAAAAATCCGGTCTTCCCAGAATGACGGCGCCTCCGGCAACAATGCCCAGAGACAAACCTTTCTTTATGAATTCTCTGCGATCTGGTTTTTGCGACTGTGCCATATCAGCCTCCTGAAACCCTAAAGTAGTTTTCGTATATGTTTGAGGTTGATGGAAATGAGTACAGCCCAGAAAATATTGGCAATCAGCAAGACAACTACTAATCTGGCAATGAATTCCGCAGAAAGGTGGACCAAATAGTAATCCGTCAATATCAGCCACGGAAGTTGACAAATGCAGGCAAGTATTGCGCTGAGGACAAGGTTTTCACTCTTCTTATAAAAGAGTGCGGCAAGCATTCCAAAAATTACATTACCCGCGATAATGTAAGGGTTGCCTAAAAAAAGAGCAGTGTAAAGAGAGCCGGAAATGCCGGCAACAAAGCCGCCGGTAACGCCGTAAAAAACAGCGGCAAGAATGATTGCTGCCGGGAAAAAGTGGAGCTTCCAGCTTTGGGCAAAAGATATGTTAATCAGGCTTAGCAGAAACGGCAGCAAAATTAAAATAGTAAGAACGCTGACTGCTTTGCGGTAGAACGCGGCATTGCTTTGGGTAGTTGTTGAAAAATTTTCCATTTCTTTCACCTCTCTTTTAAATTTTACACTGGAGTACTATAATCTATTTGTTTCGCACGGTCACGGAATTAGCGTGAGCGTCAAGGCCTTCTATCTTTGCAAAATGCGTCGTTTGTCGGGAAAGCCTGCCGAATGCTTCCTTAGAAAACGAAAGAACGCTCATGCGTTTGTAAAAATCATAAACTCCCAGTGGCGAAGAGAAACGGGCAGTTCCCTGTGTCGGCAAAATGTGGTTGGTACCCGCGATGTAATCTCCCAATGCCTCCGGCGTAAACGATCCTAAAAATACTGAACCGGCATTCCTGACCTGTTTGAGGGTTTCTGCCGGGTTTCCCACCATTAACTCCAGATGTTCCGGCGCGAAAAGATTGCTCAGCTCGACAGCCTGAGCAATGTCGGCGGTAATGATTATGGCGCCGTATTTACTCAGGGAGTCCGCCATTATTTTTTTTCTGGATAAATTTTGCAGCTGGTGATCGATTTGCATTGAAACTTCGCTAGCCACTTCCGGAAGAGGCGTTAAAAGGACAGCCGCCGCCAGCTCATCATGCTCGGCCTGTGCCAGCATATCTGCGGCTATGAAGGATGCGTTAGCCGTTTGATCGGCGATGATGACAACTTCGCTCGGGCCGGCAATCATATCAATGGCTACCTGACCGAAAACAAGTTTTTTGGCGGCGGCAACATAGGCGTTGCCAGGGCCCACAATTTTGTCAACGCGCGGGATTGTTTTTGTGCCATAAGCAAGCGCTGCAATTGCCTGCGCGCCGCCGATTTTAAAAATCCGCTGTACGCCGCATGCCTCGGCTGCCGCGGAAATCAGCGGGTTTAGCTTGCCGTCTTTAGAAGGGGTAACCACAATTATTTCTTCCACACCGGCGATGCGTGCGGGAATTGCTGCCATAAGCAAAGTCGAGGGATAGAAAGCTTTTCCACCGGGCGCGTAAATTCCCACTCTTTGCAATGGTAAAATCCGTTGTCCCAGTTCCACACCGCTTTCGTCATTAACCATAAAACCTTGTATGAGCTGATGGCGATGATAATTTTCTATACGTACCGCAGCAAGTTTTATTACTTCTAAATCAACAGGTGCCACATAGGATAGGGCTTCTTTGCGCTCTTTATCCGTGACTTCGACCGTAGCCGCGGTCAATTGATGCCCGTCAAATCTGGCGGTATAATCAAAGAGTGCTTCATCACCTTTACTTGCAACAGCATTGATAATATCCGCGACGGTTGCTAAAAGTTCCGGGGTGAAAGTTCCGCCTCTGAGGCGTAATTTCTGGAAATATTCAGCGAACCCGGCCGCATCGGATCGAATGATTTTCATACTATTGGGCCATCCTTTTAATGTCGGCTCCGAGGGCGGAAAATTTCTTCTCTATCCCTTGATAACCTCGATCAATATGATAAACGCGGGAAATCTCCGTTGTTCCTTCAGCGACGAGGGCCGCCAGGATCAGTGAAGCGGAAGCCCGAAGATCAGTAGCCATTGTTTGCGCGCCGTGCAGCGCAGGCACACCGCGGACAACCGCGCTGCCACCTTGGATCAGAATATCGGCGCCCATTCGCATCAGTTCGCTGACATGCATGAAGCGATTTTCGAAAACAGTTTCAGCAATCACGGAGAGGCCGCTGGCTATAGACAAATAGGCCATCATCTGCGCCTGCAAGTCTGTGGGAAAGCCGGGATGAGGAAGAGTTTTGAGATCAACGCTGTGGATTTTTTTTCCGGCCGATACTTTCAGCCCGCCCGCAATCGCAGTGATTTTCATGCCGGTGTCCCGCAATTTGTTGATCAATGCTTCCAGGTGCTGGGGGTTGCAACCCATGACGTTTATTTCGCCACGCGTCATTCCAGCGGCAATCATAAAAGTTCCCGCTTCAATGCGATCAGGGATTATTGTCGCCTCCACAGGCTGCAGCGAGGTTACCCCCGTTATGGTGATTACGTCAGTTCCTGCGCCGCTGATTTTTGCCCCCATACTTTTAAGAACTTCAGCCAGGTTGACAATTTCCGGCTCACGCGCGGCGTTGTTTAAAACAGTAGTGCCGTGGGCTAAAGTTGCCGCCATCATGATATTTTCCGTTCCGGTCACAGTCTGTATATCAAAATAAATATCCGCCCCTTTTAATCTTTTAGCCTTCGCTTCAATGTAGCCGTTGTGCAGTTCTACGTGAGCGCCCATATCCTGCAAGGCTTTGATGTGAAGATTAACAGGTCTTGCGCCGATAGCGCAGCCGCCGGGTAGAGAAACGCGGGCAACACCCATGCGGGCCACAAGCGGCCCCAAAACCAGAATAGACGCCCGCATGGTTTTAACCAGATCATAAGGCGCGTCGCAACTTGTGATTTTCTCGGCGCTGACCTTGCAGGTTTCATTTCCTTCAATTTGCACACCCATACTTATTAAGAGCTTTTTTATGGTTTTAATATCGACCAGATCAGGGATGTTATGAAATGTATTTTCGCCTGAGGTCAAGAGGGCTGATGCTAATACCGGCAGCGCGGCATTTTTTGCTCCACTTACATGAACATCTCCAAAAAGAGGGTTTCCCCCTTTAATAACTATTTTATCCACTTACTTTTCTCCTTGCTTTAATTACTCGCGGTAAGCCGGCATAATCCCGGCGCATTTCGATGGTATCATAACACCCGGAGGTTTCCAGAATGCAGCGGACGCCTTCATCCTGTTTAGCTCCAATTTCCAACAAAAGCCAACCATTTTTTTTGAGGTATGGAGCCGATTGGGCGATCAATTTTTCGTAAAATTCCAGGCCGCTAGTGCCTGCCAGAAGCGCCTTCCGCGGCTCAAATGATCTGACGCCCGGAGGCAGTTCTTCGTAATCACCTGCCGCTATATAAGGTGGATTGGAAACAATAATGTCAAAAAGACCTTCCACCGGTTCAAATAAATTACCCTGCCGAAAATCGATTATATCTTGAAGTCCCAAAGCAGCAGCGTTCTTTTGTGCAAGTTTTAACGCCGCCGCCGATATATCGGTGGCGACAACTTTTGCTCCTTTAATCTCTAAGGCGAGTGCCAGGGCGATGGCACCGCTGCCGGTGCCGATGTCCAAAATCCTTACCGGGAGGGAATTGAAATTGCGGTAAACATTTAAAGCTTCTTCCACAATAATTTCAGTATCAGGGCGTGGTATGAGCACAGCGCGGTTTACTTCCAGAGCAAAAGACCAGAATTCTTTGCGACCGGTAATGTAGGCCACTGGTTCCCATTGCAATCTGCGGGCGAGAATCTTTCTAAACGCGGCAAGTTGTTCATCGCTTGCAGTCATATCCGGATTTTTGTAAAACTCCAGACGGTCACAGGCCAGACAAAAAGCAAGCAGCACTTCCGCATCAAGCCTTGCGGAAGGAACATCCACAGCTTCGAGCGCTTTTGTTGATTCATTGAGAATGTCACGAACAATCATTGCATTGCATCCTACAGAAATAATATTAATATCAGCGTATTTGAAAATAAAGTGTTGCAAAAAAAATGTCAAGTGTTTATAAATCAATATCAATCATGGTCTTGTAAAAAGTCAAATTTTGTCATTCTCGTAGCAGATGGCCCCACGGTGACCTTCAGGTTATTTAGGTTACTTAGGCGGGAGTCCAGTTATTTCGTTATGTTCTGGATATGCCCTAAAGGGTACTTCGCCGGCGTTCGTAACCTAAGAGTCATCTACGACCGGTAATGCCGAGTGACACAGACTACATAAATTTCGACATCGAAGGATGATTTACCATATCAAAAGTGTGCACACCATGAAAAGTAAAACTCTAAACACATCGGCTCCAATCGCTGTGGTGGTCAACGACGATTCATCTCAGCTCACAATAATTGCCGGGTTGCTTACAGAGGCGGGGCTTAAACCCCTCACTTTCAACTGCGCTGAAGCGGCACTTATGGATATGGCAGCCGGTGCCGGTTCTTTGCCCGTGATCATTGTCACGGATCTCTACATGCCGGGGATTGACGGCTGGCGCTTCTGCCGGCTTTTACGCTCACCCGAATACGCCGCCTTTAACAATATTCCTGTCCTGGTGGTCTCGGCCACGTTCGTAGGCGCCGAGCCCGATCGCATTGCTGCCGATCTCGGGGTCGAAGCCTTTCTCACATACCCTGTTGACGGCAAGTGTTTCGTGGCACAGGTGCAATCGATCCTGAACAAAAAACAGGTACAAAAACCTCTGCGCGTCCTGATAGTAGAGGACAGCAAGACGCTGGCCGGCATGCTCAAAAAGGCTTTTGCCGCCAACGGCTACGAGGCTGATACGGCACTCACTTTTTGGGCCGCCACCGATGCCTTTGCCAAGATCGCCTACGATGTGGCCGTGCTGGACTACTACCTGCCTGACGGTATGGGCGATGCACTGCTGGACGAATTTCGCGCCGAGCGCCCTGAATGTGTCTGCATCATGATGACGACGGACCCAAGTCCGGAGCTGGCCATGGATTGGATGAAGCGGGGCGCTGCTGCCTATCTGCGCAAACCATTCAATCCGGGATACTTAATCGAGCTTTGCTCCAACGCGCGCCGTGAACGCAGTCTTTTGCTCGTCCAGGATCTGCTCGAGGAACGCACGCGTGAACTACGGGAAAGTGAGGCAAAATACCGCCGGATTGTAGATACGGCAATCGAAGGCATTATCGCTTTGGATAGCAATGCCACGATAACATTTATCAACCGGCAAATGGCATTGATGCTTGGATATAATATTGAAGAAATGCTCGGACAAAAGTTGGAATCATTTCTGGCTGAAGATCAATTAGCTGATCACGATAAACAGATGAAAATTCGTCAGCATGGTGAAAACAATGTCTATGAGCGCTGTTTTCGGAAAAAAGATGGCGAAAGGCTTTGGACTTTAATTTCAGCAAGATCAATCATTGATGCCGATGGAAAATTTACAGGGTCATTTGGAATGCTTACCGATATCACCGGGCACAAGCAGGAACAGGATTCGCTGCGGGAGAGCGAGGCCCAGTATCGACTGCTTGCCGACCACATGCGAGACGTTGTCTGGCTTATGGACATGAACTTGAAGACAACCTACAGAACCCCTTCCGCGTATAAGCAGCGGGGATATACTCTGGAAGAATTTCAGGAGTTGCCGCTTGACCGGAACCTTGCTCCTGCATCTCTTGCGCTGGCGCGTGAAGTTTTTGCAAAGGAAATTCCCAAGGTGCTAACCGACACAGCTTATGCTTTTTCGCGCACGCTGGAACTCGAGTTTTATTGTAAGGACGGCACAACGCTCTGGGCGGAAAGCACTTTTAGTCTCATCCGCGACGAAAGCAGAAACCCGCTTTACTTCCTGTGTGAAGCCAGGGACATTACAGAACGCAAGCAGGCGGAGACGGAGAAAAACAAACTTGAAGCGCAGCTTCAGCAGGCGCAAAAGATGGAATCGGTAGGCAGGCTGGCAGGTGGTGTCGCTCACGACTTCAACAACATGCTGGGAGTAATTCTCGGCTATACAGAAATTATAATAAATAAATTGGGCCCCGGGCACCAGCTTCAGCGTTATTTGACACAAATCCGCAACGCCGCCTCGCGCTCTGCCTCACTTACCCAGCAACTACTGGCCTTCGCCCGCAAGCAGACAATCGCGCCCAAGGTGGTTGATCTCAACGAGACAGTTGAAAACATGCTCAAAATGCTCCAGCGTCTCATCGGCGAGGACATCGAACTTAAGTGGCAGCCGAAGACTGATCTGTGGCCAGTCAAAGTGGATCCGTCCCAGATCGACCAGATTATGGCCAACCTGTGTGTCAACGCCCGGGACGCCATCACCGATGTAGGCAAGATTACCATAGAGACGGAAAACAGCAACATCGGGAAGGAATACTGCGAAAGTCACCCGGGCTTCGTGCAAGGTGAGTATTTGCGGCTTGCTGTCAGCGATAACGGCTGCGGTATGGAGAAGGAAACGCTGGGGAAACTGTTTGAACCATTTTTCACCACCAAGGATAAGGGCAAAGGCACCGGTCTGGGGTTAGCTACGGTGTATGGTATCGTCAAGCAAAACAACGGTTTTATTAATGTGTACAGCGAGCCGGGCCACGGGACGACATTCACGATCTATCTGCCCCGTTACAGAGGCATAGACGCGCAAAAGCAACATGAAGGTCCGGTAACGCCCGCCGCGCGAGGGCAAGAAACAATCCTTCTGGTGGAAGACGAGCCGGCAATTCTGGAAATGACCACGACGATGCTCGAAGGTCAGGGTTACACCGTGAAAGCGGCAGTCACCCCCGGTGAAGCCATCCGCCTGGCCAGAGACAACGCCGGAGAGATTCACCTGCTAATGACCGACGTAGTCATGCCCGAGATGAACGGGCGGGAACTGGCCAAAACGCTTCTGACACTCTATCCGGACATCAAACGCCTTTTCATGTCCGGCTACACTGCCAATGTTATAGCGCACCACGGCGTGTTGGATGAAGGTGTGTATTTCATCCAGAAACCCTTTTCTATCAAGGAGCTCTCTGCAAAAGTCCGGGAGGCGCTGGATGGAAATTAAAATTCTCGGGATAAGTTAAGCATGAAGACAAAACGATACGGAAGCGGTAAGCATTTTAAACGCATCTATCTTATCGCGCCAAAGCATCCGGAAAACTTCTGGTCTATGCAGGGTACAGTCAACATTCTTGGGGCAAAGACCCTTATGCCCAACGCGGCGCTGGCCACACTCATGGCTCTGACCCCGTCCGATGTCAACGTGGAGTATGTTTTGTGTGATGAAAATATTTCCAAACTTAATTGGAACATGTCCTGTGATCTGGTGGCCGTCACGGGGGCGACACTGCACAATAAAAGGATTCACAACCTATGCAGAGGATTTCGGCAAAGGGGCGTCCCTGTAGCACTTGGTGGCACCTATGCCAGCATCAACTCCGATCAATGCGTCGATCTGGCGGACTATCTTTTTGTCGGCGAGGCTGAATACACCTGGCCGGCGTTTCTTCGGGAATGGACGCGGGGAAAGGCAAAACCCGTCTATCGGCAGGAGACATACATTGATTTAAAAGACAGCCCGGCACCGGATTGGTCTTTGATTGTCGCTGACGATTACATCAACATCAACGTGCAGACCTGTCGCGGTTGCCCTCATGGTTGCGATTTCTGCGATGTAATCCAGTACGTAGGAAGAAGTCCGCGGACCAAATCCGTTTTACAGGTGATGGCGGAAATACGGCAGGCGCATGAAATCGGCGCCCGTACCGTTTTTTTCTCCGACGACAATTTTCTGGCGGACAAAGCCTTTACTGAACAGTTGCTTGCTGCCATCATCGGGTGGAACACCGCGCAATCCCGTCCCCTGTCGTTTTCCACCCAGATCACCGTGGATATTGCCGATGACGAAAAGCTGCTGCGGATGTGTGCCGATGCCCGCTTCTCTGTGCTGTTTCTCGGCGTCGAGACGACTCGGAGAGCCAGTCTGGAAGAAGTAAAGAAAGTCCACAATCTCAAATATGATATCTTTGAACGCATAAGCAGGATATCCCGCTACGGCATCATGCCCTTTCTCGGTATGATCGTCGGCTTCGATCACGATGATGAAAGCGTCTTTGACGAACTCTACGATTTTTTCACCCGCACTTCCAGCCCCATTGTCGGCATCAGCCTGCTCAACGCCCCCCGGCATACGCCGCTGTATGACCGCATGGAGAAGGAAGGCCGCCTGTTGGGCGACGATTTTTCCGGGGAATGGCAACTCTATACTAACATCATCCCAAAACTGATCAGCCGCGATGAGCTTTTGCGCAGATATTGCCGGCTGTTTAAAAAACTTTACCAGCCGGAACTTTTCTCTGAAAGGCTGCAAGGCTGGTTGCGGCATGTGGAATATTTCAGCCCCCTGTATGGACAGAAAAAATTTGATTTTAAGCAGTTTTCTCACGGCGTCCGCATGATCTTTTTCTTTCTGGTTCTGGCAACGCCTGCGGAGCGCGGCGTGTTCTTCAAAAGTCTGATCGAAACCTGGAAGATCAATCCCAAACTTCTGAGGCGGGCATTCACCTTCCTCGCCCAGTATCCTCACTTTTACGATTTCGTCAGAAAAAAATTACCGGAGCGGATTTGAAAATGAAGGGGAAGAAGAAAGGCGGAAAAGAATAAATCCTTGGATATTGGATATTGTTTTGCGGGTTCGATCCGCAAGGGCTAATCGGCCAAGGGGATTATGTTCGTCAAAATATTCGACACGGGTGATGCCAATTTCCTATTGACATCAATTGCCGCTGATTCTATAAGATACGCCAGATAATAATTTTCAAAATTCTACAAAAAAGGAGAGTATTGAAATGAAAAAAAGTTGGCAGTTTAAAATGTAGATTCTATCAGTATTATTTGTCAGTTCTCTGATTATTGTCAGTTGCGGTGGAGGCTGTGGAGGTGGAGGCACTGGCGGAGGCGTGACTAATATCCCGCGCTTTGCCTATGTGGCAAATTGGAGTGATAACACCGTTTCTATTTATTCAGTCAACGCCACAACAGGCCAATTGCGTCATAATGGCTATGTGCTCGCCGGAACAAATCCTACATCAGTTGCTATTCATCCGGCCAACAAATTCGCCTATGTGGCGAATTGCGGGTCCGACACTATCTCCATTTATCTCATTAATCAGATTACCGGAGCATTGACCCCGGGTACAACGCCTACTGCGGCTACCCAAATTTACCCGGTTTCCGTAACAGTTGACCCGACAGGCAGATTCGCGTATGTGGCCAATCTGAATTCGCCCAGTATCTCAGCTTATATTATCAATCAGACTACCGGGGCATTGACCGACAGAGCAGATGTGATACCTACCGGAAGTCAGCCGCGTTGTGTCACTGTTGACCCGACCGGAAAATATCTTTACATGGCTGATTCTGTTGGCGACCAGATTTGGGTATTTACAATTAATCAGACAAACGGGGTATTAACCCCGGGGACGCCTGCAAACGTGCTTGCCGGAGATCAGCCGCTATCCGTCGCAGTTGACCCTTCCGGCAAATTTCTCTATGCGGCTACAGGTATCGGCAACAGTATCTCAGTTTATAGCATTGGAGCTGGGGGGGGATTGACCTCGGTAGAAATAAAAGATGTTTCCACACAAGGAATTGCTCCTTATAGCATAACCGTTTCGCCATCAGGCCTGTTTGCTTATGTGTCATTTGATGCGAACGACAGGGTTTCAGTTTACAGCATCAATCAGACTACCGGTGAATTAACCGTGGTCGGAACACATGTGGCTGCCGGATCAAGTCCCGACAGCATTACAGTTGACCCATCCGGCAAATTCGCTTATGCGACCAATAACAGTTCCAACAATATATCGGTTTATACCATTCATCAGACTACCGGGGCATTGACCGCAGCGGGAATTATTTCGGCGCGTATCAATCCGAAGGCAATGGCGATGACGTCCGGTACCGCAGCTGTTACCTATACGCCCAAATTTGCCTATGCGGCGAATAACGATTCTGACAATATATCAGTTTATACAATTAATTCGACTACAGGGGAATTAACTGCCGGAACAGCAGTGGCTGCGGTAAAAAATCCTCGGTCCATTGCTGTTGACCCGTACGGAAGATTTGCCTATGCGGCAAACTATGGGGAGCCTTTATCGCCTTTTGGCAGTATATCAGTTTATACAATTAATTCGACCACCGGGGCATTGACCGCTGGAGTAAAGGCGGACACGGGATCACGCCCTCATTCTGTAACAGTTGATCCTTCCGGCAGATTTGCCTATGTCGCTAATAGCGATGGCAACACTATCTCAGCTTATTCCATAAATTCGACTACCGGGGTACTGACCAGCAAAACTGATACGACTGCGGTAGCAGGTACATCTCCGATATCTGTCACAGTTGATCCTTCCGGCAGATTCGCCTATGCGGCCAATAGCGGTGCCGGCAGTATCTCCGCCTATACCATCAATCCGACCACCGGGGTTTTGGCTTTGGTAGGATCCTATGCTTCCGGAGTATTACCATACAGTATCACAGTTGATCCGACAGGCAAATACGCTTATGCGGCTAATTATGGTGGTGGCAGTATCTCGATTTACCTTATTGATCAAACTACGGGAGCATTGACGGAAGCAACGTCAGGATCACCAAGAAGTTGCGGTCTTCAGCCATTCAGCATTGCTATTGACCCTTCCGGCAAATTTGCCTATGCGGCTAATAGCGGTGCCAACACCATCTCCATTTTCAGTATAAATCAGGACCTCGGTACATTGATGCCGGGAACACCGACTACCGCGGGTACCGGAACTAAGCCCTATTCCATTGTGACTACAGGTTCTATTCAATAACCTGCACAAGCGGCTGCTCATGTTACGCGGCATCGCTTGAAGAATTAATTCCCGACAGCGCCCTGCTTATCACAGGGCGCTGTTATTTTGTGTGAATTTCAAAATTAATTTAACACCAGATATTCAAGAATATAATATTGACGGGTCAAGTTGTGTGACCTCGCATTTCACGACATGCTCTTGACTAACGCCTTTAGGTTGTCTGGTTAGTTCCGGCTGTTATTAATTATTTCAGTAATTCTGCCTGGTGATGTGAGGCAAGGGCTTCAATCATTGATCCGATGTTGCCATTAATAAAACTGTCCAAATCATAGCGGGTCATGTTGATGCGGTGATCGGTGATGCGGCCCTGAGGGAAGTTATAGGTGCGGATTCGTTCGGAACGATCGCCTGTGCCTACCTGGCTTTTGCGGGTCTGTGCCTGTTCTGCGTTTTGTTTCTGGACCATGGCATCAAGCAGTCGTGCCCGCAGAACTTTCATGGCTTTGGCTTTGTTTTTGAGCTGGGATTTTTCGTCCTGACAGGTGACAACGAGTCCTGAAGGTAAATGGGTGATGCGTACCGCTGAATCTGTTGTATTGACGCTCTGGCCGCCGTGTCCGGTAGAACGATAAACATCAATCCGCAGTTCGTTTTGATCAATATTGAGTTCCACGTCTTCCACTTCGGGCATGATGGCCACTGTTACGGCGGAAGTATGAATACGCCCCTGAGCTTCTGTGACGGGCACGCGCTGAACACGGTGGACGCCGCTTTCGTATTTCATGCGGCTATAAGCGCCTTTTCCATCAAGTTGCGCGATGATTTCTTTGAAGCCGCCCATACCACCGGCTGGCGAACTGCTGACTACTTCTACTTTCCATCCTTGAGCTTCAGCATAGCGCGCGTACATCCGGAATAAATCGCCGACAAAAATACCTGCTTCATCGCCGCCGGTTCCTGCCCTTATCTCCAGAAAGACATTTTTATCATCATTGGGATCTGTCGGCAGCAACAGGATTCTGATCTTTTCTTCCAGTTCAATTTTTTCTTGCTGCAACTGGGGCATTTCTTCTTTAACCATTGCCTGTAGTTCTTCGTCAGACTCTTTAAGAAATCCCTGATATTCTTCGATGCGGGCTCGAACTTTTTCATACTTGCGGATTATCTCAACCAGTTCACTTAAGTCTGCATGCTCCTTGGCAAATTTCTGATACAAGCCCTGTTTGGAAACAACCTGAGGGTCGCTCAGTTGTCCCTCCAGTTCCTGGTAACGGAGTTCAATATCACGCAGTTTGTCTAGTATAATTTCCATGACTTTTGCTTAAGCTATATTCAAGATTGTTAACATTATTTGAAAAAAGCGCACTTATTGTGCGCTTTTCCGCTGTATGGGGCAATTACAATGATAAGGAATTTGATAAATCCTCATAAAGTATAGAGCCTGATTACAATTATGAAAACTGATGTAGATGTTTATTTTGTTGTTTTCGCAGGTGTCGTCGGGCTCTCTGCTTTTGTCGCGTACCGTTTCTTGAATCGTTCCACGCGCCCTGCCGTATCCATGATCTTTTGCTTGCCGGTTATAAATGGATGGCAGTTTGAGCATATTTCTATTTTAATGTCTTTTTTAGTTGACTTTGTTTCAATAACATTTCCGCAAACACAAGTAATTGTTGCTTCTTTATATTGTGGATGAATGCCTTCTTTCATTTTTCTTACTCCCCCTCGTCCTTTAGCACTGGCTAATAATGTTTAAAAAATCTATTTTTACAGCGTTTTGGCTGCCTTATAATATATGCAATGAAAATTCAAGATAATATTTCTTGTTACGAATTCATTGAATCCAGAAACTCCTGGTTCGTTGTTGTTTTTTTGATTTTGCCGATGATGAATTCCATGGCGTCCACAGGATTCATTTCCTGCAACAACCTGCGCAATATCCAGATGCGGTTTAAATTTACCTTGGGAATCAGCAATTCTTCTTTTCTTGTTCCCGAACGGATCAAATCAAAAGCGGGGAAGATTCGGCGATCGGCAATGCGACGATCCAAATGCAATTCCATATTGCCCGTTCCTTTGAATTCTTCGAAGATAACTTCGTCCATCCTGCTGCCGGTATCGATCAGCGCGGTGGAAATAATCGTCAGGCTGCCGCCGTTTTCGATATTTCTGGCCGCGCCAAAGAATCGCTTGGGTTTGTGCAGTGCATTGGAATCGACACCGCCGGAAAGAACTTTTCCGCTGGGCGGAACGACAGTGTTATAGGCTCGCGCCAGGCGGGTGATAGAATCCAGCAAAATGACCACATCTTTTTTATGTTCAACGAGGCGCTTGGCTTTTTCAATAACCATTTCTGCTACCTGCACGTGACGGGAAGCCGGTTCATCAAATGTGGATGAAATTACTTCACCGGCAACGCTGCGCTGCATGTCGGTTACTTCTTCCGGCCGTTCATCAATTAAAAGCACCATTAAAACTACTTCTTTATGATTTGCTGTAATGCTGTGCGCAATATCCTGCAACAGGACTGTTTTACCGGCGCGAGGCGGAGATACTATCAGTCCGCGCTGCCCCTTGCCGATGGGTGCAAACAAATCAAGCGTTCGAGTGGAATAATTTTCCGGATCATGTTCCAGATTTAATTTTTCTAAAGGATAAAGAGGTGTCAGGTTATCAAAAAGAATTTTGTCGCGGGCTTGTTCGGGGCTTTCAAAGTTTACTGTATCAACTTTGAGCAGGGCGAAATACTTTTCACCTTCCTTAGGAGGCCGCACTTCACCGGAAATTGTATCGCCCGTTTTTAAATTAAATCTCCGAATCTGCGAGGGAGATATATAAATATCATCCGGGCTGGGCAGATAATTGTAATCTACAGCGCGTAAGAAACCAAAACCATCGGGTAAGATTTCTAATACACCCGAACCGGAGATCGCGCCATTTTGCTCAGCCTGCGTTTGTAAAATGGCAAAGATCAAATCCTGGCGGCGCATACCGCTGGCACCGGGAACATTTAAATCTTTAGCTAAATTATTGAGCTCGCTGATCGGCAATCTTTTAATGTCTTCAATATTCATAAATACTTCCTTACTTTAGATTCTTTATTAGGCAACGTAAAATGTTGTTATGATGAGTTTTATCTGCTGATTCTGCATAACTTTCCAAGAAGCGTACAAAGATATTCACGAGTTTGTTTGCAGTTACTGATTTATTATCGGTTTGTTTGTTTGAATACTTGAAACTCTCCAAAGGGTGGGGCTCAAAAGCCTCTTGCTAGTTGTAAGTAGCCTATATTAATATAAAGCGCGTGTCAAGATTTATCTTTGTGCCCACTAAATCCTCTTTGAAAAGACATTATGTATTTGGGAAATTGAATTTTTTCCTTGATTCCTGAGCGACAGTAAACTAATTAATGAATAGTAATTAATTTATTTATGAAAGGTTAGGGGTTTTATGGAAGAAAATAAGCTAGACGAAGATAAGACAATTGAACCGGCAGACGCCCCCGCCGAAATATCCTTTGAGGAGCTATCGCCTGCGATGCGGGAAGCTTGTCAGCGTGCAGGTTGGACAAGCCTGACTCCGGTGCAGGCCAAATCAATACCGTATCTTCTTGCCGGTCGCGAAATGCTGGTGCAATCACGAACCGGCAGCGGCAAAACAGGCGCCTATGTTTTGCCTATTATGCAAAAAATAGATATGGAGAAAAATTTCGCCCAGGCTATGGTGCTGGTGCCCACGCGTGAACTTGCCCTGCAGGTATCCCTGGAGGCTCAAATGCTGACACAAGGGACGAATTTGAGAACGGCAGTAGTTTACGGCGGAGTGGGTTACAATGCTCAACTGGAAGCTTTCCGCGGTGGCGCTCAGCTTGTTGTGGGCACGCCGGGAAGAATTTTAGATCATCTGCTGAAAAACACTCTTTCTCTGGATCATTTGAAGATATTGATTTTCGATGAAGCTGACCGCATGCTATCCATGGGTTTTTATCCGGATATGGTGAAAATCCGCAAATACATGCCAACGCGCGAAATATCCAGCAGCATGTTTTCGGCAACGTTTCCTCCTCAGGTTATCCGGCTTGCCGATCAATTCCTGCGAAAACCGCAATTACTGAGTTTAAGTGGTAATCAGGTCCATATAGCGGAAATCGAGCACATATATTATGTAGTCCCGGGTATGCGCAAGGAAAGATCATTGGTGCGGATTATTGAAATTGAAAACCCGGCTTCCGCCATCATCTTTTGCAATACCAAAGACACTGTTCATTATCTTTCGGTAGTCCTGAAGCGGTTTGGCTATGATGCCGATGAACTTAGCTCCGATCTTGCGCAGAGCGCGAGGGAAAAGGTCATGGCCCGGGTCAAGCGCGGCGCGCTGCGTTTTTTAGTGGCAACAGATGTCGCAGCAAGAGGCATTGACATTCCCGAACTTTCGCATGTTATCCAGTATGAGCCGCCCGAAGACCCGGAGGCATATATTCATCGTGCCGGCCGCACCGGGAGAATGGGTTCAAGTGGTGTGGCAATTTCGCTTGTCGCGGAAATGGAAAAATTCAAGTTGCAAAACATTGCCCGTTTTTATAATATTAATATGGAAGAGCGCCAGCTGGCCAGTGATGAGGAATTGGAAAGAGTTGTTGCCGAAAGGATCACAGCGCTACTGGAATCTCGTATGCATGCCCGCGATACTATTCAAGTTGAACGTATGCAGCGTTTTCTGCCTCTGGCGAAAAATTTAGCGCAATCGGATGATGATTCGGCGCTGATTGCCATGCTTCTGGATGATTATTATCAACAATCGCTCCACGCGATGCCGGTTCAACCGGTTTCCGGAACTGAGGAAGATGACATATCTAAACCTAAGCCAAAACCAAAAACAGCAATGACAAGGCCACGACCACGGCCAAGAAATAAACATTAAAGGGGAAAAAGATTTATGCGGTTTCCATATAACCGGTTATTTCGAACATTTTATCTGATCAGCATTCTGGCAGTATTAAACATGCTTGTTTCCTGCGCTACGATGCCAAAAGATGGCAAACCGGCTCAGATAGCAGTTGTGTTGGGAGCAGGTGCTTCCAAGGGTTTTGCGCATATCGGCGTACTCAAGGTTCTTGAATCACACAAGATTCCCATTTCCATGATCATCGGCACCAGTGCCGGTTCCTTTGTCGGCAGCTTATACGCTTACGGATATAATCCATATGAACTGCAAACTATAGCCCTTGCTATCCAGAAAGATGATGTTGCCGACTATATTATGCCGGATAACGGTTTTGTTAAAGGAGAAAAACTCGAAAACTTCATCAATACTAAAGTAAAATATACAACAATAGATAAATTCAAAATTCCTTTTTACGCGGTTGCGACAAATATCAAAACCGGAGAGGAAATGGTTTTCGGCCGCGGGAACACCGGCATCGCCGTGCGCGCCAGCTGTTCTATTCCCGGGATTTTCAATCCTGTAGTTATCAGCGATAAATATTACGTGGATGGCGGGTTGGTCAGCCCTCTGGCAATTGATGTGGCACGCCGTTATGGTGCCGATGTGGTCATCGCCGTTGATATATCCGCAAGTATAGAATCAGCGCCTCCAACAGGAACAATCGAAACAATGATGCGGGCAATCGATATAATGTATAACAAGATAGCTTCCATTCAAATAAAAAACGCTGATGTTGTAATCAGGCCCAAGGTGGGCTATATCGGTTCCAGTGATTTTGCCAAAAGGCACGAAGCTATTATGGAAGGTGAAAAGGCCGCAGAAGAAGTTATGCCGGCCATTAATCAAATCATTTCAAGGCTAAGGCAGGAAGGGCGGCTGCCGTAAATATCAGGAGCCGCAACAATTTGTTGACAGGCAAAAACAATTAACATATAGATTCCCGCCGAATAAAGCATGGCTAAATAAAAAAGCCGCAATTCGCGGTAGTGGTGGGTATCTAATTGAAAAAAATAGCGCTCAAAAACGAAATTAACATCGACAAAGAGCTGATTATTATACTGTTGCTTGTTGCCATCGCTTGTTTTATTTTCTTTTTTATTATTAATCAGCGGGCATTTTTGAATGTGTTCTATCTGCCGGTGCTTTTGGGCGCGTATTTCTTCGGCAAGCGCTACGCCGTAATTTCATCTATATTTTCAGTTTCTATCATCTGCTTTTTCGCTTATTTTTTTCCTAAAACTTTTGCTGTTGAAATGTTGGGAGAAGCTCAATTACTCAAGTGGATGGACCTGATTACATGGGGGCTTTTTCTGATCTTCACAGGCTATTGTATAGGTATCCTCTATGAAAAAAATGAAGAATCCAAAAATGAATTGCAACGAACTTACAGCGGCATCATCGATATGCTTTCTCTGGTTATTGAATCGGCAGATAATTATACACAGAGCCACTCTCACCGTGTTTCCATCATAGCCGAAATGATCGCAAAAAGAATGAAACTTAATAAATTTGAAACTGAGAATATAAGGGTTGCATCTCTTCTGCACGATCTCGGAAAAATCGGTGTAAGCGAAGCTATTCTCCAAAAGGTTACAGTTCTCACGACGCAGGAGCGAATAAATGTTAAGCAGCACGCATGGCTTGGTGTAAATATGCTTAAGCCTCTTGGTGAAACAGTAGGAGATATTTTGCCGATTATTTTGCACCATCATGATAAGTATGATGGCAGCGGTTATTATAAAGCCGCAAGTGATGAAATACCGCTGGGGGCAAGGATTATTGCCGTAGCGGATGTTTATGACGCGTTAACGACCGATCGTCCCTATCGCAAAGCCTTCAGCACACTGAAAGGAAGGCAGGAGATAATAGATAATTCCGGTAGTCATTTTGATCCTCAAGTAGTGACAGCCTTCTGTGAAATATTCCCGTATCTCGAAACAGAAAGTCATGGGTCATCTGCAAATCTGGTGGAAATAAACCGCTAAAAAGTTTAGATATGGATAGTGTTTAATTATTTACGCAGGCCGTATTTGATCATTTTCATCTGCAATCCCTTACGGCTCAATCCCGATTCCCTGGCTGCTTTGGTAACATTCCCTCCTGATTCCTCCAGGCATTTGATAATCATTTGCCTTTCCACATTTTCCATGTGGCTACGCATAAAATCCTTAAAAGGTTTTTTGCTGTCGTCCGTTTGTGTAGTGATTGCCTTATCCACGGCGGTTTTGAATTCTACGGGGATCTCCTTCAGGGTGATGATATTATTTGGGGCGAGTAGCATCATTCTTTCGATCAGGTTTTCCAATTCACGAATATTGCCCGGCCACTCATAGCGCAAGAGCATTTCTATTACTTCGCTTTCAACAGTTATCGCGAGGTTTAGCTTTTTGTTAAATTTATCTACAAAATAATCAACCAGAGGCAAAATATCTTCTTTTCTTTCCCTTAGTGGCGGAACTTCAAGGGGAAAGACGTTCAGTCGATAGTAAAGATCTTCGCGGAAATTACCTGTCTGAACTTGCTGCAGAAGGTTTTGATTGGTGGCGGTAATAATTCGTACGTCCACTTTTATCGTCCGCAATCCGCCGACGCGTTCAAATTCCTGTTCCTGAATAACCCGCAGTAGCTTTACCTGCATATCGCGCGGAATTTCACTAACCTCGTCAAGAAATAAGGTTCCTTTGTGCGCCAGTTCAAATTTCCCCGGCTTGGTGATTACTGCACCGGTATAGGCGCCTTTTTCATAACCAAAAAGCTCGCTTTCCATAAGCGTTTCGGCAATGGCGGCGCAATTGATTTTGATGAGGGGATTATTTTTGCGCGGAGAGTTGTAATGAATTGCTTCGGCAACCAGCTCCTTGCCGGTACCGGTTTCCCCGTTGATCATAATTGTTGTTGTTGTTGGAGCCACTCGCCGGATGGCTTCAAATATTTCCAGTGTTCGTTCGCTTGTGCCGATAATTCCTGTGCGTTCAATTTCTTCCGGCGGTAAAAACAATTCATTTTCTTTTAAATTGCGGGTTTTTATTGCTTTAGCAATAACATTTTTCAAGTCATCAAGCTCAAACGGCTTGGTAATATAGTCCAGAGCACCTTTCTTGAGGGCTTCAACGGCGGTGGCAACAGTGCCGTGAGCTGTAATCATAATTACGGGAATTGCCGGGTGCTTCGAAGTGATGTGGTTGAGCAGCTCCATCCCGTCAATATTAGGCATCTTCAGATCGGTCACTACTGCCGCTATTTTGCCAGATTGCAAAATTTGCAGCGCCTCCTGTCCATCAGAGGCGGAAGCAACTTCATATCCTTCTTTCTTCAGCATGGCAGTCAATACCAGCCGCATATTTATTTCATCATCTACTATTAATATTTTGTTCATTGTGAAACTCCAATTTAGTGAGTCCCAGGTTTCAGAAGCGTAGCGCATAACCTAAATAACCTAAAGGTCACCATGGGGTCATCTACGACTGAAATTTGCTGGACGTAGTGAGACTTCAATTATGAAAGCGCAGCGCATCAGAATTGGTCAGTCGAACTATCCTGCCACAGGCAAGGGAACTATCCCGGAAGCGAAGCGACGTGGGACTATTGTAGGAACCACCCAGTAGCTTATTTTGGCTTCATACCCGTGGTGGTTGATAACTATTACGCCTTGGCAAATAAATCAAGTTGGATTGCGTTTAGTATTTAGGCCGCTTTGTTGAGTCTGATGAAAAATACACTGCCTTTTGAGGGGATTGATTTCGCCGTGATGTTTCCGCCATGCTCTTTGATTATTCTATGGCATATAGCCAGTCCCAGCCCGGCACCTCTTTCTTTAGTTGTAAAAAAAGGTTTAAAAATGTTTTTAATTTCTTTTGGACTTATGCCGCTTCCTGTATCACGAATCGTGATGCTGATGGCTTCTCCCGTGATAGTTTCAATTTTTGATGTTCGAAAGGTTAAGCTGCCGCCTTGTGGCATTGATTCAATCGCATTAAGGGCGATATTTAAAATAACCTGTAGTATCTGTTGTTCATCGACTTCAACTTCCGGTATATCCTCACTAAGCTCACGGGCAATAGTAATGTTTTCAGTGAGCCTGTTGGCGGCAATTACAGAAATCACCTTTTGAATAATGATGTTGATGTTTTGAAATTCAAGCTTTAGTTTGTAAGGTCGCGCATAATCAAGAAACTGACTGACAACGGCATTGAGTCTGTTTACTTCTTCAATGATCACATCAAATAGTTTTTGCTGCTCTTCCGTGGATGCTTCAGATTTTAAGTACTGTGCCGCGCCTTTGATAGAACCAAGCGGATTGCGGATTTCATGGGCAAATACCGGCGCCATCTCCGCCAGCATCAGGGCTTTTTCGCTTTCCAGCTTTTCATCAAATTCGTAAAGGGAAGTAAATACATACCTGCTGTCCGGATAAAAGAAGCTAAACATTTTTTTTAAAATCATCTTTGTAGGCGTCAGAGATATAACTATTAAAAATGATGTCATCAGCGTGATGGTGAAAGAAGGCACGCTGTTGCTGAAAAATAGAGCCACAAAATAAAAGATTATTGTTCCGGTTAAAGTGCTGATAAAAATTATCAGAGCCCTGGCGAAAAAATCATGCAATTTATTAAGTTGCGGATAAGCAATTATTAGCAAAATCAGATAAAGCAAAGCTGATAAAATCAAACCGGCAATCTTTGATAAATTGAAGCCCAGATAACCTGATAGATCAATACTGCTCCCGGCCACAGCAAGCAGACAGGCAAAAACAAGATAGCTAAGCCTCTTTTTTTCTGTGCTGGGAGGTAATTTTTTTACATGGTTCAACAAGGCGATGTAGCAGAATAATATAGCCATGAAGGCATAGGCAATTATAGTGAGATGAAAATATGCCCAGTTGGAAATCGGGGTGAAAATGGAAATTATACCCAGCAAACTAATTCCGGCAGAAAAAAAAACTATCCTTCTGGAAAGGAAAGTTTTGTTGTGGGTAAGCTTAAGGAAGAACCAAAGAGCAAGCGGAGGAATCGCCAGAATTCCGGTATGCTCGATATTTAGCCAAAATGCCGGGGCAAAGACGTTCTGGAAAAAAACACCTGTTTGCGAAATAAAAACAGCAATGCAAAAACAGGCAAATGATTCCTGTAATTCATCTTTCTTTCCGGTAAGCAGCAGGGAAAGGGAAATGATGAAACTGGTGGCGGCTAAAGTAAATGTATCCATACTTAACTTATACCTAATTCCAATTCTAAATCAAAGCGCTATCTTTGTTGTCCCCTGTTTTAGCTGGATCGGGTTAGCAAATTAATGCCAGCACAAAACATTCAAGAGATTGACTTTTGTTGAGCCATGCTTTAAAAGGTATCACAAGGATGCAGCCCTCAGTAAGGTTTGCACATTTGAAAATATAAATATTAATTCCGGGGGAGTGACAAAGCGATGAAGAAAAAAGATTTATTGAACAAAGCAGTTGAACATATTGATATTAAGGCAATTGACGCGGTTGATATTATCAACGCCATGAAGAAGATGTCTTTTTCGGCGCGCGATCTGGGCAATGCTGCTGATATCTATGACAAGATGCTCAAAGAAAAAAAATGCGCCGTTATTTTAACTTTGGCCGGTTCCACATCAGCCGGCGGTTGCATGCAGGTTTATGTGGATATGGTAAAAAATAATATGGTTGATGCCATTGTCGCCACTGGCGCGTCAATTGTAGATATGGATTTTTTTGAGGCTCTCGGCTTCAAGCATTATCAAGGCACTCCTTTTGTTGATGATAAATTGCTGCGCAAACTTTATGTGGATCGGATTTATGATACCTTCATTGATGAAGAGCAGCTACAGGCCTGTGATAAAACGATTAAAATAATTGCCGATGCTTTGCAGCCCCGTGCTTATTCCTCGCGCGAATTTATTTACGAGATGGGAAAATATTTAAAAAAGCACGCCAAGAAGAAAGATTCTTTAGTGCAGGTGGCCTATGAGCATAACGTGCCGATTTTCTGCCCCGCCTTTTCGGATAGCTCGGCGGGCTTCGGTCTTGTGTTGCATCAGTACGAAAGGCCTGATAATCACCTCTCCATTGATTCCGTAAAAGACTTTCTGGAATTGACACAGGTTAAAATCGCGGCCGGGGCCACAGGTCTTTTGATGATTGGTGGCGGCGTGCCGAAAAACTTCGCTCAGGACACAGTTGTTTGCGCGGAGATATTAGGCAAAGAAGTTCCCATGCATAAATACGCCGTGCAGATTACCGTTGCTGATGTGCGCGATGGTGCCTGTTCCAGTTCTACACTTAAGGAAGCCAATTCCTGGGGTAAAGTGGACGCGACTTTTGAACAAATGGTTTATGCAGAAGCTACAACGGTGCTGCCGCTTTTAGCCAGTTATGCCTACCACAAAGGAAGCTGGAAGAAGCGCAAGAAATGGGAACTTGCAAAGATTTTTGATGTTAAGGCAAAAAATGTAAAAAAATAATCAGTAGAGTCTTAATTGATTGAAAAGTGAAAAAATATTTACGGGTGACAGTATGAAAATGTTTACGGCAAAAGAAGAAAAAAATCTCACATATGTTTTGGATAAAGCCGAGGAAGAAGAATCACTGATGTTGCCCGAAGAGCTGCACGGCTTTCTTTTCGGACTGACAATAACACCTGACCCAATCACGCCAAGCGAATGGCTGCCGGTTGTATTAGATAAGGAACCCCAATTTAAGGATGATAAAGAAGAACAAACTTGTATCGGTTATCTGATGGATGCTTACAACCGTATAATTCACGACAGCAATTGCGGGAAACTTTTCTTCCCGTTTAATTACGAAAAGCTGTCAGACTTGGAATACGAGATGATTGAAGGCTGGGCATATGGCCTTTATCGCGCCTTATCCATAAGGCCGCATATTTGGGGAATGTCCGAAGAATATGAAGATATGAAAGAAGACGATATTCCCGCTGCTCTTGCAGATGTGATCGATGCATGTATCACCATTACCGCCATCGCTCTGCCCGAAGAGCGGGATGAAATATTTGGGTCTGTGGCGGGCGAGAAGCCCAGAGATCCTGAAGAACTGGAGGAAGCTATCTACAATATGTTGCCGTCATGCGTAG
This sequence comes from Syntrophaceae bacterium, assembly GCA_025355345.1. Classification (GTDB taxonomy): domain Bacteria; phylum Desulfobacterota; class Syntrophia; order Syntrophales; family Smithellaceae; genus FEN-1160. The sequence continues at coordinate 12,169 of JANXZU010000032.1, read as the reverse complement.
AAATCATTCAATTATATGGCGAGAAACTCCGTGGAGAAATGAATCCATCCGCATCGACACCGGCATCGCTTGGGTATCAGCAAACGGGTAACCCCGGCCGCAACGATCTCTGCCCCTGCGGCAGCGGCAAGAAATACAAAAAATGCTGCGGGAATAATTGAAAATATTAATTGATTGATAAGAACTTGCTTTTAGTTGTCGGCAGTATGATATAAATCTGGGGAAGTATACTTAATTATTGACAATATAGATTATTTTTGCAATGATTTTCCATGGCCAGAATAGCAAGAATAGTAGTTCCCGGAATACCTCATCATATTACGCAAAGAGGTAATAGACGTCAGGATTCTTTTTTTAATGATGGTGACTATCGTGAATACATTTCTCTTATGTCAGCATCGTGCAATCTCGGATACTAGGCCGAGTCTTTTGGACTCGGCCCCCTTGACCTGATGTTAGGTCAAGTCTTTTCGACTTGACCGTTTATTAAACCGGCAACAATATTCGGTTTTGATTATGCGGTGGCTGGTTTGATTAGTGGTTGTTTGCTGCGTTTGTTGTTCTTCAGTCGAGTCGAAAAGACTCGACTGAACTGGGGGCCTCCATAGACTTCCTCAAATCGCATCTTCCGGTTCTCCTGCATTATCTCTGTCCGCTTCATCCGTTACCTCCAATAGGTAACTTATCAAATAGGACAGTTTATGTGCTATAAACCGGACATATTATTTGCTTCTTACCAGCAGTAAATTGTCTGTTGACTCTGTGTGTCATATGTGATACATATCGCTAAACGATCATGAAGTAACAAGAGGTGAAGTTATGGCAAAATCAGCAATTATACACGCCCGGACGGAAATAGAATTAAAAAAAGAAGTGGAAACAATTTTTGCAACGTTGGGGCTTTCGACCACTGCCGCGCTGAATCTTTTTTTTCATCAGGTAAAAATAAGAAGAGGGCTCCCCTTCTCTGTGGAAATACCCAACGAAGAAACGCTGAAGGCTTTCAGTGACAGTGATGCCGGTATAGGGCACGTGGAAAGTAAATCCGCCAAAGATATGTTTCGCAAATTGGGTATATAATACAAAGTTGCTTTCAAAAATAATGTGAATTTTTGAAAGCTTACTTGGGATTATGCCCGGTAGATCAATCTTTTAATGAGACTTGCTGAAAACGAACGAAGTGAAGTTCGAAGTGCTAGTCGAATTATCCCAAGTGCGAAGCTAAGTAGTTATAATATTTGATGGTTGCTTGGTATGAAGCTTATTCCGGTATATACAACCCGCTTTGAAAAAGATTTAAAAAGAATGATCAAACGCGGGTGTGATTTATCTAAAATCAAATCTGTAATTGTGTTACTGACAAACGAAAAACCGCTGGATGCGAAAATGAAGGATCATCTGCTGCGGGGCAATTTCAAAGACCGCCGCGAATGCCATTTAGAGCCGGATTGGCTTTTGATTTACCGGCTTGATGAAAACAGGATAATTTTCGAACGCACCGGAACACATTCTGATTTGTTCCGCTAGTTGCTTAGTTAGGCCGAGTCTTTTCGACTCGGCCTTTTGCTGTTCTTCAGAGTGTTACTTCAGTCGAGTCGAAAAGACTCGACTAAACTTTGGAATATATGCTGATGCTTCAATATCACTACACATTTACAGTAAGCAGGGATAGCGGCCTATATACAATCTTTAAACTATTTTTATGCTTTATTGTATTCGGAAAAAATCATAGAAAATACTGCACGACCTTGAGTTGCTGATCGCAAATCTGTGGAATAACCGAACATGAGCGTGTTCTGGGGGACGTACTTCAATATATCAATTCAACTGTATATTTTCTTGCTGGTGCGTTCCGTCTGCTTCTAAATATTTCTGTTCACGCTGTAAGCCTGAACCAGCATGGCGCTTCGCTTGTATCTATACGTGAATTGTCCTGGCATGGACGACTCCCAACCTTCTGTCCAATTCTTGCCAATTGAGGCTTAATACCTAAAAACGGGGTCTAAAATAGGTTAATTGTTTTGTGATAACAATGGTATATATGGTTAAAAATTCAGAAGGCTGAAAGATGAGTAAAAAAATGTCCATATTGCAGCTCAAATAAGACAAAAAAGAAAGGGTTCTATAACAACCAAAGACAGCGCTATCGATGCAATTCATGCGGCAAACAGTTTCAAAATCATATTCGAAATAAGCGATTAAAAAAGACACTCTGGACGCAATACATATATCAACGGCAGACAATAAGTCAGTTAGCGGCAAAATATAAGCGAGGTAAAAACTGGATAAGAGCATGCCTCAGAGAAGTACCTGTAAAAAAGCAAAGTCAAGTTCCCCAGCCTATAGTAGCCATTGCAGATGTAACATTTTTTAAGAGAGATTTTGGATTATGTGTAATCAGGGCACCGCATCTTAAGACAAATATTTATGTTCAAGAAGTTCAGAATGAATCTGTTGATGCTTATAGACAGGGGAGAATTGTTTTAGAGAAACGTGGTTACACCATTCAGGCTATCGTCTTGGATGGCAGGCCTGGCGTGAGACAGCTCTTCTCTGATGTTCCTATACAGATGTGTCACTTTCATCAGAAACAGATTATTACTCGTTATCTGACTGATAATCCAAAATTAGAAGCAGGTATAGAATTGAAGAAAATCACCGCCACTCTTTGCCAGTCAAATGAAAGAACTTTTACAGCAGCTATATATGACTGGCATCAAAAATGGTTATTATTCCTCAAAGAGAGAACAACAGATCCGTTAACCGGCAAATGGTTTTATACTCGCAAAAGACTTCGCTCAGCATATCGAAGCTTGAAAATTAATCTGCCTTATTTGTTTACTTATCAAAAACACCCAGAGTTAAATATTCCGAATACAACGAATGTTCTGGATGGTTGTTTTGCTTATCTGAAAGAATTAGTCAGGGTTCACCGTGGAATTAATAAAACGCTCAAAAAAAAAATTATTCAAGAAATATTAACAAAAAGAGACCCCGTTTTTCCGCATTAAGCCTTCTAATAGGTTCTAATAGGACATTTCTAAATTGGCTGGACAAGGCTCAACATTTTCTTGACATACAATTACAATATTCCTATACTCTCTTCCCATGAAAGCAAGTTGTTATGAAAATATCAAAGGGGGAAAGGCATGAAAATTCGGACCATATTGAGCGTTTCTTTGTTAGTTTTCGCCGCATTCAGCATCAACGCAATGGCATACGAAAGAGTATTCAGTTACGAGCCTGAAACAGAATATGTTGGGGCAGGGGTCCAGGATTTTAAAAACATAACAGCGGAACAGTGCCGTGCGCAGTGCATAGGCGAAGGTCGGTGCGGGTATTACACCTGGTATCCTGCCGGAGCGCCATCATTAAGTAGTCGGTATTCTGCCGCTGAATATAAGGATACACGATGCATACTGATGATGGGTCCGTTCAAAAAGCACACAAAGAGACAAGCCATCTCGGGAATGATAAAGTAAAACCATACTGACCTACTGATACTTAAGTTTACATACGTCACTTCCGCCGCTTGCGCGGTATAGTTCCCAATAGCCTTCGGCTATTGGATAATTCGACTAACCAATTCTGTTGCGCTACGCTTACATAATTGGAGTCTCATTACTACCAGCAGGTTTCAGTGAGCTGCGCTTATAAAAGCTGGGTGTCACTAAAAAGCCGCAGCCATAATCTGGCTGCGGCTTTAAAATCTAAAGCTCTTATCCTTTGATACTAGACTATGCCGTATGCCAGCATCGCATTAGCAACTTTGGTGAAACCGGCAATGTTAGCACCGGCAACGTAGTCACCTTTTCTGCCGTAGGCTTCTGCCGTATCATAGCAGTTCTTGTGAATGCTCTTCATGATCAGAAGCAGGCGATTGTCAACTTCTTCACGTGTCCAGGAAAGTCTCAAACTGTTCTGACTCATTTCCAGACCGGATGTGGCAACACCGCCGGCATTGGCTGCTTTGCCGGGACCATATAGAACTTTGTTATCCTGGAATATTTTGACGGCTTCGGGAGTGGAGGGCATGTTAGCACCTTCAGCCACGCACATGCAGCCGTTCTTTACCAGAGCCGCAGCGTTTTTGCCGTCAATTTCGTTTTGTGTTGCGCAGGGCAGGGCGATATCAACTTTAATGCCCTGTTCACGGATAACATCCCAAACGTTCTTGCCTTCGTAACATGTTGCTTTGTATTTATCGGCATATTCGGTAATCCGGCCGCGTTTGACATTTTTCAATTCCAATATGTAATTGCATTTTTTATCGTCAATGCCTGCCTCATCAATGATGGTCGCTGCTGAATCACAAAGAGAAATGACTTTGCCGCCCATCTGATTAACTTTTTCCACAGCGTACTGCGCGACGTTACCGGCTCCGCTGATGGCGACGATTTTGCCTTTGAAATCCAGATTGCGGGTAGCAAGCATTTCTGCTGCAAAGTAAGTTGTGCCGTAACCGGTAGCTTCAGGGCGAATCAGGCTTCCGCCGTATTCCATACCTTTACCGGTAAGAACGCCAACGTGTTCATTGCGGATTTTTTTGTAGTAACCGTACATAAATCCGATTTCACGTCCGCCAACACCGATATCGCCAGCGGGAACGTCTGTCTCGCCGCCGATATGACGGAATAATTCGCGCATGAAGGACTGGCAGAAACGCATTACTTCTCCATCTGATTTTCCTTTAGGATCAAAATCTGATCCGCCCTTGCCGCCGCCCATGGGTAGAGTGGTTAAGGCATTTTTGAAAATCTGTTCAAAACCGAGGAATTTGATGATTCCCAGATTAACTGAAGGGTGGAAGCGCAATCCGCCCTTGAAGGGGCCGATGGCATTATTGAATTGAACGCGGAATCCGCGGCTGACGATCACGTTTCCCTTGTCATCCACCCAGGGCACTCTAAACTGAAGTGCTCTTTCCGGTTCGACAATTCGTTCATAGATATTGGCTTTGACGTATTCCGGGTGCTTTTTGACCGTGGGTTCCAGTGTCTCCATAACTTCTTCGACAGCTTGATGAAACTCCGGCTGGTTTGGATCTCTTTGCTTTACTTTGGCTATAACATCTTTAATTACTGACATGGTAAATCCTCCTTTAAAAATTTGTTTATTGTTTGATTAAAAATCTTCAATACTATGCAAATCATCAAATTCCATCACTGTAGACATTGCCCTGTTATCCACGTCAAAACCCTCTTCGTAAGCCTTGGCAATCGGGTTTAGCCCACCGATTAGAATCATTCCCGCCTTGTTTAAATCCACGCTCGTCTGTCCAACAGGATTTCCGGCGCTGCCGATAGAAAGAACGCCGTTAATTCCGGCCTTGGTCATGTTTCCTACTATATCTTCAACAAGATTGCGGCTAAGCGCTGGTATTTCACGGAAATTGGCCAGAACTTTCCCTTCGCCTTTTTCAACCACCTTTCCTACAGAGGTCATTTTGCCGCGAATAAATATTTCCGATGGATCAAGAGACGATCCGGAATAATGAATCAATTCCACAAATCTTAATGCATCAGAATTTTTTACCTGGAGAATCCCGCCAAATTTAGAATCAATCGGGATTCCCTGCTTTAAAAGAACACCGTTAATCAAAATACTGCAAATTGTCGCAAGTCCCACTTTCCCTTCGGGAACGACAATATCGCCCAGATATTTTCCTGCGGGGGCAATTGCTACCCTGGAACTTACAGCAAGATTCTTTTTGAAAGCCGGCTTCATTGCGACAACAGCCTGCTTAAATTGATCCTGTGGGAAGAAAGAAATATTAACCGGCGTCAAACCTCGCATCTTTTTGAGGTTAAAAGTTGTTTTAAAAGAAAGGACATCAATACGGGATATGGAAAGTCCGATTTTATCCTGAACACGCGCATTTTCGATTTCGTCCTGCCCCAGACTGGTAATAACTCTTCCGTCGCGCCGCCCGATAAGTTTTGAAAGACCTTTTTCATCCATAAGTTTAAGATGGTAGCGGACAGTCCTTTCGCTTAGCACAACGTTTTGCTCGGACATCTTTCTGGCAATTACACGTGCGCCCATTGGTTCTGAACTTTCAGACATAATTTTTAAGATCAGGATGAGCTTTCTTTCTACATCTTCAGGTTTGAAAAATTGTTTCATAAGTCACTCGGCAATGGGTTGCCGTATTCCTACTCAGAAATAACAATATTGTCAAATACAAATTTGTTCAAAAAAATAAATTTGAATCAATATTGTATCGATTGCGTAAAGTGTCAAGGCATAATATTTAAATAATACCCAATGTTATTGAAGCAATAGACTATTTTGACGGAAATAAAATAAACAGAAAAACTAAAGAAATAATGTCAGGACAAGACCATGCTGTGCACCTCTGCAATCAATATAAAACCGATTTTAATGTGATTATACGGATGTGTTGCCAAAAAAATAGTGATTTAATTTCAAATTGGGGTTACCGTAAGAAATAATATTTATCCGGATAAGGGTGTTTTTCATGATAAACATATCCAGCGTGAGTACAGGTATTAAAGGGTTGGATAAAACTCTTAACTACCTGCAAATAGGTGACAATGTTGTTTTCCAGGTTGAAAATATTGAAGATTATAAAATATTTATCAACCCTTTTGTAAAGACTGCCCTGGAGAAGGGAAAGCGCGTTATTTATATGCGTTTTGCTAAGCATGAGCCGCTCCTGGAATCATCTGATAAAATTACCTTATATCATCTGAACGCCAATACCGGTTTTGAATCTTTCTCCAGAGAGGTGCATAATATAATCAAACAGGAAGGACGCGATGTCTTTTATGTATTTGATTGCCTTTCCGATCTGCTTTTAGCCTGGGCGACCGACATGATGATCGGGAATTTTTTTGTGGTTACTTGTCCTCATCTTTTTGATTTAAATACAGTCACCTACTTTTGCATACTGCGCAACAGTCATTCCTTTAAGACCATTGCCCGCATTAGAGAAACTACTCAGGTGCTTCTGGATGTTTATAGCTACAAGGATAAATTATATGTACATCCTCTAAAGGCATGGCAGCGCTTTTCGCCGACAATGTTTCTGCCGCACATGATGGATAAAGATGAATTTGTTCCGATAATGAACAGCGCGGATGCTTCCAACTTGTTTTCCTATCTGACTCACACAGCAGCAAGTACTGCCGAGAGAAATCTGGACTATTGGGATCGCCTGTTTATGCAGGCAAAAGAAGTTCGTGATAATAAGCAGGATGACGATCAGATAAATAAAATTGTAGAGCAGCTTTCTTCAGTATTGATAGGAAAAGAAAAAAGAATCCTAGCTCTGGTGAAGAAATATTTTACGCTGGAGGATCTGCTTGAAATTAAAGAGCGGCTGATTGGAACGGGATATATCGGTGGCAAATCCGCAGGCATGCTTTTGGCCCGCAACATATTGCGAAAAGATACTGCAACAGATTGGTCCAGACATCTGGAATTACATGATTCATTTTACATCGGATCGGATGTCTTTTATTCATACATTGTCCAAAACGACTGGTGGAGTGATTTCATGTCTCACAAAACCAGGGAAAGATATTTTGAAAGTGCCGCCGAATTAAAAAAGAAAATGCTTAAAGGCAGGTTTCCGGATGAAATTCAGGAGCGATTTCAGCTGATGCTCGAATATTTCGGGCAATCGCCCATTATTGTGCGTTCCAGCAGCCTTCTGGAAGATGCTTTCGGCAATGCTTTTGCCGGAAAGTATGAGACTTATTTCTGCGCCAATCAGGGAACACCAGAGGAGCGTTATGAAAAATTTGAGGAGGTTGTCCGGAAAATATTTGCCAGCACCATGAATGTGGACGCACTGACGTATCGTCTCCAGCGCGGTCTGGATCAGCAGGACGAGCAGATGGCGCTTTTGGTGCAGCGCGTCTCCGGCTCTTACCGCAAAAAATATTATTTCCCGGAATTAGCCGGTGTCGGATTATCGTATAATACTTTTGTCTGGCAGAAAGGAATGGACCCAAAGGCGGGAATGCTCAGGCTCGTATTTGGGCTGGGGACAAGAGCGGTAAACCGGGTGGAAAATGATTACCCGCGTATTGTCGCCCTTGATGCACCGCTGATCAAACCATACGCGAAACAGGAAGACGCCGGACGTTTTTCTCAGCATGGTGTTGATGTCCTGAATCTTGAGGAAAATCGTTTTGTGTCATTATCAATGGACGCGGTGCTTAAAGAAGATTTGGAAGAACATCTGGACATGATCGGCACTCGCGATATTGATGCCACAGAAAGGATGAAAGCCACAGGTAAAGACACAGAAGTTTGGATGCTCACCTTTGACGAACTTCTTTCGAAAACAGAGTTTGCGGAACTTATGTCCAAAATGCTGCAACAATTGGAAAAGGTATATGATTATCCGGTTGATATTGAATTTACGGCAAATTTTAATGCAGAGGGGAATCTGCAGATAAATCTTCTTCAGTGTCGGCCATTTCAGACTAGAGGCCACTATAAAAGAGTTGAAATCCCGGACAATATTGATCAGGGAAAAATATTTCTACGGCAGCAGGGTAACTTCATGGGTGGCGGTGTTTACGAAAATATTTCAAGAATCATTTATATTGATCCTCAGAAATACTCAAAGCTGCCACTTTCGGATAAATACAATATTGCCCGTTTAGTAGGAAAAATTAATAAGACAATTGGCAAGCGCGATGAAATGCCAACGATTCTTTTCGGGCCGGGGCGTTGGGGAACAACAACTCCGGCAATGGGAGTGCCTGTTACCTTTTCAGAAATTGATAATATCACCGCGATAGCTGAAATTGCGTACTCCGAAGGCAGCCTGATACCTGAATTATCCTTCGGTACTCATTTCTTTCAAGACCTTGTGGAAATGGATATATTTTATATGGCTATTTATCCGAAAACTGAAAACGTGATTTTTAATACTAGATGGATGCAGGAAATGCCCAATTTGTTAGAAGTGCTTGCACCGGAAGATATAAAATACTCCGATGTAGTTTACGTCTATGATGTTCAGGGAAAGGATTTGCGATTTATTTCTGATGTGGTGGCGCAGGAAATGATCTGTTATTTCAAGTAATACCATGTCATTGCGAGCCGACCCTTGGTCGGCGTGGCAATCTAAATATATCCAATTACTCAAATAGCTTTTCCATTACTGCCGGAACCGGTGTTTCAAAATGCATGCTTTTGCCGGTTGCCGGGTGGAAAAATTCCAGAATCCCGGCGTGGAGTGCCAGACGCCGCAGCGGATCAGTTACCGCACCATACTTTTTATCGCCCGCCACGCTATGACCAATATCCTGAAGATGAACCCGTATCTGATTTTTTCTGCCTGTCTCTAATTCCACTTCCAAAAGCGTATATCGGGCATTGCTTTTCAAAACGCGGTAGCGGGTAACCGCTTTTTGTCCATCTCCAGAAGTTTTGGATGAATACATTTTTAATGATTTACTTTCTTTAAGGCACGATACAAATTCCCCTTCTGCCTTTTGCACATGGCCTTCAACCACAGCATAGTAGACCCGCTTGGTTACAGCATTGTCCCAATTTTCCTGCAATTTCTGCTGAACTTCTTTACTTTTGGCAAACATCATTACACCGGATGTGTCACGATCAAGCCGATGCACAATATAAAGCTGTGCCTGGGAATTGTTTGTTTTCAGATAGTTTTTTAAAATACTGAAGGCAGTCTCTTCATTTCCTTTTTCGGTAACAACTGAAAGAAGACCAGATGATTTCTCAATTACGATAAGATGTTCATCTTCATAAAGCAGATTCATCCTCCTGGGTGTATTGTCGCGTAGTGCTTTTTTTCTCAGAATTATAACATTCATATCCGGCGCAAGCGGATAATCAAACTGAGTGACAATCTTATTTAAGATCATTATCTGTTTTTGTTCCAGAAGCGCTTTTACAGATTTTCTGCTTTGCTCCGGAAATGATTCGTAGAGAAATTCCAAAAGCTTAGCCTCGCGTGCTACCCGCAGAATCATTTGGTAAGAGATTTTTTTTATTTCACTCATTATAATGAGACTCGCTGACTATAGGAAGCGTTAGTCGAATTATCCCAGGATCGAAGCACCCTGAAGGGTATCTGCGACGACGCGGGACTATCCCGCATAAGTGGTGTACTATACTCGTAACTGGTTTTATTCATCTATTTTATCTAGTTTCTTTAAAATCGGATCGTCATGCCGGAATATATTTGTCGTTTCCATCTCGTCATCATAAAGAAGAACTGCCAAACCTTTTTCCAGTTTTTGTTTTACCTGCCTAATCTTCGTTTCCATGGCAGCCTCATATTCACCATAATCAGTTCCGTTTCTGGAAATGAATTCTTTAATAACGCCATCTAAAGCATCGGTGCTAAGTTTTTCAACTGGAATTATGTGGATCGACATATTATTGTGCTCTTTACGATTATTAATTAAACATTTTCCATAAATTGCCGCATAAGGCCATATATATTCTCACAATACCACAAAGCCAATAAAGATAGCTAAAGAAAGAGCAGCGGTATAAACAAATCCACTTGCAGGCATTAATGATTCGTGTTTAAAATTAATTGTATCTTTCCATTCACCGGCATAATAGTTTTAGGAGGGTTGTCATGTCCCGCATAGATATAAAAACCCTGTGGATGCCACTGCGGCAGATCGTCTGGAACCTGCTTCTAATGACGGCAGGTAGCGCCATCTGCGCTGTGGCCATAAATGGCCTTCTTATTCCTCAACACTTTGTCAGCGGCGGTTTCACCGGCCTTGCCCTTACCGTCCACTACCTTGTGCCCTGGCTGTCTGTCGCTGTTCTGTACTTTCTTTTTAATGTGCCTTTATTTATTGCCAGCTGGTTTCTGGTGAACCGGCGTTTTTTCTTTTACAGCGTGGCAGGCATGATAATCTTTTCCACCTGCGTGGCCCTTGTCCAGGTGAAGATTCCTCTGCAAGACCCGCTTTTGAGCGCGCTTTTGGCAGGCATTATTCTGGGTACCGGCTCTGGTGTTGTCCTTCGATCGCTGGGATCATCCGGCGGTACAGACATCCTGACCGTCATACTTCTCCAGCGTTTTTCCGTCCAGCCGGGAACAACTCTTCTGGCATGCAACATCGTCATACTGACTCTCTGTGCGTTCCTGTTCTCTTTGGAGATCGTCCTTTATACCCTCATCTATCTGTATGTTTCCTCACAGCTTATCAATGTAGTCCTTACGGGCTTAAGCCAGCGTAAGGCCATCTTCATTGTCTCTTCTAAGTGGGAAAGCATCTCCCGGCAAATCCTGGAAGAGATCAACAGGGGGATCACTTTTCTGCATGGCGAAGGGGCATACTCGGGCACAGAGCATCGCATCCTTTACACCGTTGTCAATTTCCGGGAGTTGGGGCTGCTAAAGCAAATCATTAAAAGGGAAGATCCGGCAGCCTTTGTCGTGGTAACTGACACGCGGGAAGTCATGGGCTATCGTATCGGGAATCAGCCCCACTGGTGAGAAATGCAAATTAAGTGTTATGTCTCCAGAATTATTAGAAGTGATTTCCCTTAAGCATTGGCAGATTGAAACCACCGCAGGATGGTGTCGTTCTCTTCACGTGGATAGGTATGTGAGAGATCGGGAAGAATTTTGAGTTTGATATCAGCGCCGGCCTGCTTTAGCTCTTTGCAAGAGTAGGCCGCATGTGCTGCCGTAAATATCCAATCTTGCGCTCCGTGTATCCAGCAGATACGCTTTCCTTTGGCTTGAAGAAAATCCACAGGTGCAAGAGCGCAGGCCACCGGCGCAACGCTACGATAAATACTATCCGGTGATAAGGCCAACCCCAGAGCATAAGTGCCGCCGTCAGACATGCCGGTGAGCAGAATGCGGGACCGATCAATATTCACTCGTAAGTAAACATCTTCAAGATGCAAGGCGATAAGTTTTGCGTCTTGTTCCACATCAGCAATAGACCAGGTCATTGCGGTAGAAGTCGGTGCAAAGAGGATATATCGCACCAGTTGCAGCAAATAACTATCACCATCAATCACAATACACTTATAGCGCCCACGAAATATCTGCCCGTCGCTTTTATGAATTCTGTTGAAATATTGGGTATAAAGGCCGTTGATATGACGCATGCAGCGGGAGAGATTGGCCTCCGGTGTTTGAAAAAGCAGATGATAATGATTCGACATCAGGCAGTAG
>JANXZU010000024.1 GCA_025355345.1 Syntrophaceae bacterium | reverse complement strand
CATAACCTTGTTTCGCGGGATGTCTATTGCTTTTATCGTTGCCGGAGCGATTGCTATAAAGATGTCCTGATACAATGAAATAATTTCTGTTTTGGAAAGTTGAAAATGATCAGTCCGGCAAAAATATTATTTTATCTTATTGAATTAATCAATTGTTACGCCGCCGTTTATTATTCCAATTTCCTTTTCTTTTACCTGCGGCGCACATTCGGCTTTGGTGAGGTGGAAAATCTCCTGACGGCGGCGCTCGGCGGCTTTGTCTATATTTTTGCAGCCTGGCAGGGCGGCAAACTGGCGCAGCGCTATGGGTGCATCAGGCTGATTTACGTGGGCTGCTGCGGCGTCATTTTGTCTCTGGCTCTGGGCATTATATTCACTACCGCAAATGCGCAGATCATGGTTTTTTGTCTGTGGACGGTGGGGGTTTGTTTTATCTGGCCGGCCCTGGAAGCGCTGATCAGTGACCAGGCAGGCGCTGGTCTCGCGAAGATGGTCGGCATCTATAATGTTACCTGGGCTGCCGGCGGTGCGCTGGGATACTTCACGGCGGGTATCCTGATTGAGAAATTGGGCATGGCAAGTTTATTCTGGCTTCCCCTTGGGCTTACGGTTATTGAGCTGGCCATACTGCCATTCGCTGCAAGATGTCTGAAAAAAGAAAATAATTATCCATGTGCTGCGGAGCCGCTAATCCCGGCTGTCTGCGAGGCTGACGCCAAACGGTTTTTGCGGATGGCCTGGATCGCCAACCCTTTTTCCTATGTGGCAATCAACACCGTCATCCCGTTGATTCCCTCCATTGCGGAAAAACTTGACCTTTCAACAGGCATGGCGGGTATTGTCTGTTCTCTTTGGATGTTTGCCCGGCTGGCTGCTTTTGCGGCCTTTTGGCAATGGACTGGTTGGCATTACCGTTTCCGGTGGCTGGCAGGGTCATTTCTGCTGCTGATCATCTGCTTCTTCGGATTTCTCATGGCGCACTCGATTGGATTGCTCTTGGCCGCGCAAGCCGGTTTCGGCCTGTCGATCGGGCTCATCTATTACTCATCCCTCTACTATTCCATGAACGTGACGGAGAATCAGGGCTCAAACGCCGGTCTTCATGAGGCAATGATCGGGGCTGGCCTGTTTATCGGTCCGGCTTGCGGCGCCGCCACTCTCTATCTCGTTCCCACCGCCGTCGGCATCGGTGCCTGGTCTGTTGGCGGTCTGCTTTGTGTAGGATTTTCCGGTTTACTATTAGTGAGACATTTTAAATAGCATGGATCATCTGTTCGTTAACTGCAAATTCAAGAAATTCATAAATCTTCTTTCGGGCTTTTATATTTTTATTTCCGCAGATTGCCTTAAGTGAATCGATACCTGTAAACGAGTTCAGCAGACTGCTTAATATGTGATCTATGGTCAGTGTTTTAACGGCGCCGCCGCAATTATAAACAACCAGGTATGTTTTCTTTCTGCGATAGTGATCAAGAAATTCTTCAAATGTAAGCTCTCCGACTGTCATGAGTTCATTGAAATCATATTTTAAGGAAAGAGAAATAGTTCCGGGTGATAAAGCAAATACGGATTCATCATTAAATTTGCCGCTTCCTTCCGTAACGAGCGGCCCCGCATAAAGCGAGCAGTTCAGCGCGCCGTGAATTTTTATTATATCCTCCATCACAGGGAAGAGATTTTTTTTGTTATGCCTGATGAACTGCCCTTTTACAAAAGAGGCTTGCATAACAGTAATCTCACCTTTTGTAAGCTGGAACGGTTGTTCGCATGATGATAAATACTCTGCGAAATCTGAAAGAAAGCCAACAGGATCAATGTCGAGGGTCTCGAGTACCATGAACATCCAGCCCGTAGCGCCCCCGCGGTTGTAAAATATTTCACAGGCATTTTTCAGAGATTCGGCCCGGGTCATTTCTGATTCTGAAAAACCCGGCGAGGAGATGAGGGTGTACGGCGCATCTTTCAGACAGTTCAGGGAGAAGGATTCCGCCTGATCATAAAGCGCAGTCCCCGGTATAACAGCCAGCGGGAAAATATCGAGATGGTTCGGCTGTAGACCCAGAGCATAATTCAGGCTCTCTTTGAATCCATCGGGTGTATCGCCCGGGAGTCCGTAGATCAGGTCAAGCCCGAAAATGGCGCCTGCCGAGTTAAGCAGCGCTATTTTTTCAGCGTATTTAACGGTGTCGATTGTTCTGTTAACATTGGCGAGGACTTCGCGACCGGCGCTCTCTAGTCCAACCTGGAGGCTGCAGTGAATCCTGGCAAAGAACCCGGCGATTTCACTGTCGATAAACTCTGCTCTTATTTCAAAAGTAAAATGAATCAGCGGCGCAATTTTAAGAATCATGTGCAGAATTTTTTTTGCACGCTTGATGTCGCTGTTAAAAGTCGGGTCCAGTACAAATACCTGGGTTACTTTTTTTTCTTCGAAGAGTTCCAGTTCTTTCCGGATACGTTCTAAAGAGATTTGCCTTACGCCTGCCACACCACGCGATTCAAAACAGAAACCGCATTTAAAAGGACAACCGCGGGAGAGTTCCCATAACAGGCCGGAATATCTGGAGGGATCGATTGTTCCGGTAAGAAAAGGCGAGGGCAGGGCGTCTAAGTTCATGACAGGCTGCTGGTCTTTCCCGGGATTTGCCTTTGCACCTTTCAAAAAGACCCCGGGTATGTCTTCCAGTGTATTGCAGTTTAGCAGTCTGCTCATTACTTCTGTCAGGACGATTTCACCTTCACCCTTAATAACAAAGTCAAAGGGTGCGCAATCGAGCAGTATTAAAGGAAGTGCTGTTGCCTCCGGGCCACCGGCGAAGAGTAATACAGCCGGGAATTTCGCTTTTATGATACGGCAGGTTGTAAGTGCCAGGTGCCTGTTCCACAGGTATATAGAGAAACCGATCATATCCGGAATATTTCTACAGATGTCCTCTGATATAAAATCTGCAGAGTTATCGACAGTGTAATCATGAATTGCCACGTCAAGTCGCAGGCTGTTGGAGGGAACTGAATCGATCTGTGCTTTAAGTGAAGCCGCCGCGAGAGGGACGGCCTGGGGTGAGTCCTTAATGTGCATGGATATAAGTTTAAGTGTTATTTTTTTCAAAAAGCAGTCCCCGGCATTTATTGATTTTCTAATTTAGACAGCCCATACCATACTTCACTCCACTTGCCCCTCAAAACTATTATATTGACGTGTGAAAATAATTCTCTTATGGTTCTTCCCAAGCATATATTCATTGTTTACGGATCATAAAATAAAAAAGGAGGCAGTATGAATAATTTCACTCTTTATAACCCGACAAAAATAATTTTTGGCAGTGGGACGATTAAAGATATCGTCAAGGAAATATCAAAAGAATCAAAGATTCTGATTATCTATGGCGGCGGCAGCGTCAAGCGCAATGGTGTGCTCGATGAGGTGAAGGCCGCGTTGCAGGGCTATGATATTGATGAATTTGCAGGTATTGAGCCCAATCCCACTTATGAAACATTGATGCAATGCGTAGAGAAAGTGCGAAATCAAAAAATCGATTTCCTGTTAGCTGTGGGTGGCGGCTCTGTGATTGATGGAACAAAATTCATTGCTGCGGCAGTAAACTATGCAGGCGAGCCCTGGGACATCGTTAAATCGTATGGTCGCGGCGTACGCCAAGCCATACCCTTCGGCACAGTACTGACACTTCCGGCAAGCGGTTCCGAGATGAACAGCGGGGCGGTCATTACCCGGCTTGCTACCAAGACTAAATTGCCTTTCATGAATCCCCTGCTGTTTCCTAAATTTTCCGTGCTGGATCCCACAAAGACATATACACTTCCGGCAAGCCAGATCGGCAATGGTGTCGTTGATACATTCGTCCATATCACCGAGCAATACCTGACCTACCCGGTGTCGGGAAAAATCCAGGACCGTTTTGCTGAAGGATTGCTTTTGACATTGATAGAAGAAGGGCCGAAAGCTCTTACCGATCCGCAAAATTATGACGTTCGTGCCAATCTGATGTGGTGTGCCACACTGGGCCTGAATGGTCTGATCAGTGCGGGCGTGCCCCAGGACTGGGCGACACACATGGTAGGCCATGAACTGACGGCATTGCATGGATTAGATCACGCCAGAACGCTGGCGGTTTTGTTGCCGGCCATGCTTAAAATCCGTAAGGACGATAAAAAACAAAAGCTCCTTCAATATGCCGAGCGTGTCTGGGGCATATCCCAAGGCGATGAAGATGCTCGCGTGGATAAAGCCATCGACAAAACCAGGGCATTTTTTGAAAGCATGCAAGTCAAAACCCGCCTTTGCGATTACGGCATTACGGCCGAGGCAATCCCCACCGTTGTCGAACAGCTCAAGGCGCACGGTATGGTGAAGTTGGGTGAAAAATTTAATGTCACGCCCGAGATGGTTGAGAAAATACTGGGGCTGTGTCTTTCGGTTTAGGTAAGTCATGAAACTCCAATTCTAAATTGAAGTTGGGGTTTTGTAGATTTCTGCAAGCACTGCTTTCTAAAGTCAGGCATCTGGCGAATTTATTGGACATCCAATATTTCAGGTGATAATTATTACTAACGGCATACTTCCTTTTTGACATTTCCGTGGGTATCCAGTAGTTTTAAAGAAAGTTTGTATGCTATTAAAAATTATCGTCCATTTTGTTTCCATTTAGCAGGATTAATCGAAGCAAAGGTTACGAGATGAAAGAATCTTCCAAGACAAAATCGGAACTACTCGCAGAGATATCAATATTAAAGCATAAAATCCAGGAACTTGAACAATCTAGATCAGAGCGCAAGCAGGTGGAAGAGGCATTGCATCAGAGGGATGATAATTACCGCTTCATGATTGAAAATTCAGGAGAAGGAATATTGATCGTTCAAGGAGATATGATTACATTTGCCAATCCAGCCCTCGAAAAAATTTTAGGATATCCAAGAGACATTATCACAACCAAAACATTTGTTTCGTTTATTCATCCTGATGACCGTGCCATGCTCGTTGATCGTCACATGCGGAGGATGAGCGGTGAACCAATAGAAACAGGCTATCGCTTCAGAAGTATTGTCGCCGATGGAACACAGCGATGGCTACATATTATTTCACGGATCACGTCTTGGAATGGAATGCCCGCATCTTTGAGTTTCGTCATGGATATCACCGACCACAAACGGGCGGAAGATGAGGTGCGAGTGAGTGAGGAAAAATATCGAACCATTCTGGAAAGCATTGAGGATGGTTATTTCGAGCAAGACCTTGCAGGCAACTTTATTTTCTTAAACAATTCAATGTCCAGAATATACGGGTATCCGGAAGAAGAATTGATGGGCATGAATTACAAGCAACACACCGATCCAGAGAGCGGCAAAAAATGTTTTCATGCTTATGTGAATATCTACGAAACGGGGCAACCCGGAAAAGTTGTTGACTTTGAAATTATCAGAAAAGACGGAACCAAGAGACACATTGAATCCTCTGTGTCCCTGATAAAAGATTCTGCTGGAAATCCGATAGCGTATAGAGGGATTGTGCGCGACATCACCGAGCGCAAGCAGGCGGAGGCGGACATGAAGGAAACCCTCGACAGTCTCAGGAGGGCATTCGGCGCCATCGTTCAGGTCATGGTATCCGCTGTGGAATCAAGAGATCCCTATACGGCCGGTCATCAGATCCGGTCTGCGAACCTTGCCCGTGCCATTGCCACCGAGATGGAATTACCTCAGGATACAATCGAGGGACTCCGAATGGCCGGTTCCATCCATGATATCGGGAAATTATCTATTCCTGCGGAGATATTATCCAAGCCTACCAAACTGACAAACCTTGAGTTTTCCCTGATCAAAGAGCACTCCCGGAAAGGGTACGAGATGCTGAAGGATGTGGAATCCCCCT
>JANXZU010000012.1 GCA_025355345.1 Syntrophaceae bacterium | reverse complement strand
GAATTGCCCGTGTTTTCGATGAAGTGGAAAAAGGTGCTGTGGATTGGGGTGTCGTCCCTGTAGAAAATTCTCTCGAAGGTTCCGTTAATGTAACACTGGACAGATTAATTTTGACACCCTTGAAAATAAGGGCCGAAATGTATCTGCGCATCAGTCAGTGTTTGATTTCTTCCGCAAAAAGCATCAAGGGCATTAAAAATATTTATTCTCACCCCCAGGCACTGGCTCAAAGTCAGTCGTGGCTTCGAACGAATATGCCCAATTGCACGCTGGGTGAAATGGAGAGTACGGCTGCCGCCGCGAAAAAAGTAAAGGGGAACAGGAACGAAGCAGCCATCGGCAGTTCGCTTGCTGCCTCCACATATGGTCTGAACATATTGGCAGAGGGAATAGAAGATAATCCGTCCAATATGACACGGTTTTTAGTAATAGGCTCTGGCGAAGGGGAGGTCACAGGCCTTGATAAAACTTCTTTAATCTTTGCCACATCCGATTCGCCAGGCTCGCTGCATCAAGCTCTTTCTTCATTTGCCGGGCGTAAGATTAATTTATCCAAAATAGAATCGCATCCCGTGAAAGAAAGATTGTGGGAATATCTTTTTTTTGTGGATGTGATCGGCCATGTAAATGATAAAGCAATTAAAAGCTGCCTTACTGAACTAAAAGAGAAAACAACTTATTTGAAAATCCTGGGATCATACCCCAAATCTGAAGGTGGACTATGATTTGTATTCCGATTACGGCAAAAACAAACAAAGAGGCACTGCAGAAAATTCAGCGCAGTTGCCTCCTTGCCGATTTCATAGAACTGAGAATGGATTTGATTGCCGATGGAAATCTGGATGAATTGATTGTGGCCATTCGCAATACTGCAGGCTCGGTCAAGATAATTGTTACTTGCAGAAAAAAAGATGAAGCACTTGCGGCCAAGGAATTGCCCGACGGATCCCAAACAATAAATAAAGAAATCGGGAAAATGGATTTGCTGAAAAAGGCAATCTCAATGAAAGCGGACTTTGTAGATATTGAGCTAACAGAGGGTACGGCTGCAATTGGTGAGCTTCGCGATTACTGCGAAAAGAGAGGCAGGGTAACCGGAATAATAGTTTCTTATCATGATATTGAAAAGACTCCATCGCTTGCCAGACTTAAAGAAATATTTAATAATTGTTTGGAAAGCGGCGCAACTATTGTAAAAATTGTAACTTTTGCTGAAAGCGCTGAAGACAATCTGAGGGTTCTGAGCATGATTCCTTACGCGCAAAAGCATTCTCAGAAAATCATCGCTATGTGCATGGGGCCTCAAGGCCGTATCAGCCGCATAATAGCGCCATTTCTTGGTGCGTATTTGAGTTTTGCCGCGCTTGATTCTGGCGCGCAATCAGCGCCGGGGCAGCTTACAGTGCGCCAGATGAGGCAGATCAATAATCAGATTCAAGGTAACCGCCTTCCACTTAACCCGGAGTCCGTACTTTCTTCTGGTCAGGGTTTGCAGAATTATGTTTTGCTGGGCAATCCTGTCGCACAAAGCCTATCGCCTGCAATGCACAATGCAGCGCTCAAGGAGATGGGTATCGACGGACGCTATAACGCTTTTTGTGTTGCTGATTTAGAAGACGCTATTCACGGGATAAAAGGTATGGATATTAGCGGTGCAAGTGTGACTATTCCTTACAAAGTATCCGTTATGGAATATCTCGATGAAATCCATGAAGATGCGCAAAAGATTGGTGCGGTAAATACAATCGTCAACAACAATGGCCGCTTGACAGGCTACAATACAGATTGGTTTGGTCTGATGCTGGCGATAAGGCAGTTGATGTCGGTTAAGGGTCAAACGTTTGTGATTCTTGGCGCGGGTGGAACAGCGCGGGCGGCAGTTTATGGAATAATAAAAGAGGGTGGGTTGCCGATAATCGTCAACCGGACAATAAAAAAGGGTAAGGTTCTTGCGGATGAATTCAACTGCCCGTGTTATTCTCTTGCCGATCTGGGGAAGATTAAAGCCGATTGTCTGATTAACACAACGCCTGTGGGTATGTACCCGCATACTGATCAAACACCTGTGGAAGCTAAAATGCTTACCGGATATAAATATGTTATAGACGTAATCTATAATCCGCTGAAAACAAGGCTGCTGTGTGATGCCGAAGGGCAGGGTTGCCGTATTATTTCCGGTCTGGATATGTTTGTGCATCAGGGGGCAGAGCAGTTAAAATTGTGGACAGGAATTGAGCCGTCACGCGCATTGATGAAAAAAGTTGTGATAGAGAGGTTAGGGAAAATTGAAAGCTGAAGCAAAAATTGAGGCAGTAGTAACTACAGTATCAGTTCCCGGTTCCAAAAGCCTTACGCAGAGGGCGCTGATCGCATCCGCTTTGGCAGTGGGTGATTCATTTATCAGCCATGCCCTTGTCGCGGAAGATACGCAGTATCTGATATCGGGTTTGCATGCTCTGGGAGCCCCAATTGAATATGCTAATGGGGGTTATCAGGTTTCGGGTACGGCGGGTGCAGTAAAAAATATCGGTAAAGAAATATTTCTGGGATATAACGGCACGGCACTGCGCTTTCTTACGGCAATGGTATGCCTGGGTCGCGGCAAATATGTTTTGACCGGCGAGAAGCGTCTGTGCGAAAGACCTGTGGGAGCATTGGTCGGCGCGCTCCAGGGTATGGGAGTCGATATTTCCTGCCGTAATAATTGTCCACCGGTAGAAATAATGGCTAATGGTCTTAACGGAGGGAAGATAACACTTAAGAATATTGAAAGTTCTCAGTATGTTTCGGCACTGCTTCTTTGCGCTCCTTATACCGCAAAAGGAATTGAACTGACTCTACAGGGGAATATTGTTTCCGCGCCTTATATCGATCTGACCATCTCTGTGATGAAGGACTTTGGCGCTAATATTTTTGAAACCGGGGAAAATCAGTATATTGTCAATACAGGTAATCTTTATTCCGGTCGCCAATATCGTGTGGAAGGTGATGCCTCCAGCGCATCCTATTTTTTTCTGGCCGCGGCGCTTTTAAAAAAGGCAATTCGAGTCAATGGTATCAGCAGGGAAAGTAAGCAGGGTGATATTAGCCTGCTTACTATTCTGGAGACGCTTGGTTGCAAGGTATCAGCGGGAGAGAATTGGGTAGAGGTGGCAGGCGCTGATCCTATCGAAGGTGATTTTACTTTCGATCTAAACGGCATGCCGGACATGGTGCCCACATTGGCGGTGCTTGCGGCTTTTCGCAAAGGACGGACTTCCATTACTAATGTGGCACATTTGCGGATAAAGGAAAGTAACCGGCTGGAGGCAATGGTTATAGAGTTAAATAAGATCGGTATTGAAGCCAAGGAGCTGCCGGACGGACTGATGGTTCAAGGTGGAAAGCCCACGGCAGCAAGCATTAAAACCTATAATGACCATCGCATTGCCATGAGTTTTGCGATTGCCGGTTTGCTGACGCCGGGTATAGAAATCAGTGATAAAAAGTGCGTTGATAAATCATTTCCGGAGTTTTGGAAGGAGTTGGAAAAAATATGAAAGTTATTTTAATCGGCTATAGGGCTTCAGGCAAAACAACAGTAGGAAAGTTGCTTGCCATGCTGTTAAAAGTTCCTTTTTATGATTCCGATTCTATTGTGGAAGAGATTGTCAATGCGACGATTAAAAATATTGTTGCCCATCATGGATGGGAGTTTTTTCGGAAAAAAGAAACTGAAGTAATTCAATTATTGTCGGAGAAAGGTGGCTGTGTTATTGCCACCGGTGGCGGCGTTATTCTTGATGCGGAAAATGTGAAGTTGCTAAAGCAAGTGGGTGTGATTGTCTGGCTTGATACGCCGATAAAAGATATTATTGATCGGCTAATTGAAGATGCACAAAATGATGCGACGCGGCCGCAATTCACAGAAGATGATCTTGCCGCGGAAACTATGGATATTTTTGCTGAACGATTGCCCTTATATAAAAAGACTGCCAATTTTGTTGTTGTCACGGCAGGGAAAAGTGCTCCGCAGATTGCTGAAACAATTTATCATTATTTGCTGGAAGCGGGTAAAATAAGTAAAAGCAAAAAGTAAGCTGATAGGAGTAATTTATGGCTGGAAATCAAATTGGTGATGTCTTTCGCGTCACAACCTGGGGAGAATCGCATGGTGCCGCGTTGGGGGCAGTTGTGGATGGTTGCCCGGCGGGAATTGAACTTGCTGAAGCTGATATTCAACAGGCTCTGGATCGCAGAAAGCCTTCAGCCGCTGTTTCTTCAACAACAAGGCGCGAGAAAGACAAAGTAGAAATACTCTCCGGAGTTTTTGAAGGTAAAACCACCGGTACTCCCGTTTCGCTGCTCATCAGAAATTCTGATGCCGCGTCTTCGGCTTATGATGAATTAAAAGATGTTTTTCGCCCCGGCCAGGGGGATTATACGTATCTTAAGAAATATGGCATACGCGATTGGCGCGGAGGCGGAAGGGCTTCAGGCCGCGAGACTGCCGCTCGTGTCGCCGCCGGAGCCATTGCCGAAAAGGTAATTGCCGAAGTTGGCATGCAGGTTATTGCCTATACAAAGGCAATTGGCGCAATTGCAATCGATCGTGCCAAAATGCCATCCTGGGATGATTTGCGATCTTGCGTGCGCGAAAATGTCCTTTTTTGTCCGGATACGCAGGCTGCGGAGGCTATGGAGATGAAGCTGGCAGCAGTGAGGGAAGAGGGGGATTCGCTCGGTGGAGTCGTCGAAATTATTGTGCGTGGTTGCCCTGCGGGCTTAGGCGAACCGGTTTTTGATAAAATGGATGCGGATTTGGCCAAAGCTTTAATGAGTATTGGTTCGGTTAAAGCTGTCGAAATTGGAGAAGGCTTTGCAGCCTCCGCGATTAAAGGATCTGAAGCTAACGATCAAATGTCGTCTGATGGGTTTATGACAAATCATGCCGGTGGCATACTGGCTGGAATTACAACAGGCCAGGAGATTGTGATAAGGGTTTATTGTAAACCGATTCCCTCAATCACAAAAACGCAGCAGACGGTAGATGTAAGCGGAGTGCAGCGTACAATTAAAATTCAAGGCCGACACGATAATTGTGTGTTGCCGAGGATAGTACCTGTCTGTGAAGCGATGGTCAGTATAGTGCTTGCCGATCATTGGTTACGTCAAAGGGCGGCAAAACTATGAAAGATATAACTGTAGGAATAATTGGTGGTACAGGAGGTATGGGGCTCTGGTTTGCCGACCTGCTAAAAAAGGAAGGACATACAGTCCATGTCAGCGGTCGCAAAACTAAACTAAGCAGCGATGAGCTTGCCCAAATATGCAATGTGTTAGTTGTATCAGTACCGATTTCTGCTACGGCTGAAGTTATTAGGCAGGTTGGGCCACTACTTAATAAAGATCAACTTTTGATGGATTTAACATCGCTAAAGATTGAACCTCTCGATCTGATGATGACCAGTTCCGCAGCTGATGTCATTGGCTGCCATCCACTCTTTGGGCCGGGAATATTGGAGTTCAAGGGGCAAAATGTTGTTTTGTGTCCGGGGCGGGGGACAAACTGGTATTCATGGCTCAAAACAATATTTGATAAAAACGGGTTTAATGTTCTGGAGAGAACGTCTGTCTATCATGATAAGATGATGTCGATCGTTCAAGTGCTCAATCATCTCAATACAATTTCTCTGGGGTTGGCTCTTACCGAAACCGGTCATAAGCAAGATGAAATAAGTAAATTTTCTACACCTATTTTTCGGATAAAGCTCGATATTGTAAAAAAACTGTTTACCGAAGGTCCCGGTTTGTATGCCGAGATCATTGCCGGTAATTCTGAAACAGAAAAAATACTAGATATCTATGAGCGCGTTATTCGGGAAATTCGCCAGGCAATTGAAACGGAAGGGTCAACCGGCCTGAAAGATAAGATGAAAAAAGCGGCAAAGAAATTATTTTGACCAGCTTATGTAAGTGATAATTCCTGCTGATGTTACAAATATGACAGTCATTGGTATTGACATTCGGCAGGAGTTTATGCTTTTGTAGCGAAATTTCAATCTTGGGAGCAATACTTTGAAAAAAACAAAAACAAGTTTCTTTTGCCAGCATTGCGGTTATATGTCCCCCAAGTGGCTGGGCAAGTGTCCGGCCTGTAATGGCTGGAACTGTTTTGCCGAGGAGTTGGTTAGCGTTCCGGAATCCGGAAGCCGCGCCGAAATGAAATTTGATGGCAAGCCGTTGCCAATTGAGGATATTCCTGCGGAAGAAGGCCAGCGCACGTTTACAGGTATTGCGGAAATTGATCGAGTTCTCGGTGGTGGTATTGTCAGCGGTTCGGCAATTCTGATTGGCGGCGAGCCGGGTATCGGCAAATCGACGCTAATGCTTCAGGTTATGAAAAATCTTGCCGAAAACGGACAGAAAGTGCTTTATGTTTCCGGTGAAGAATCCGCCCATCAGATAAAATTGCGCAGTAATCGAATAGGCGCCACCACGAAAGATTTGCTGCTGCTTGTGGAAGTCTCTCTGGAGAAAATCCTGGAGCAGATTAAAAAAGTTGAGCCGGCGATTGTTGTGATTGATTCCATACAGACTGTGTATTCAGGGGATCTGATGTCCGCCCCTGGTAGTGTGGGGCAGGTGAGGGAAGCTTCATCACGTTTGATTCATTTTTCCAAAAAAAACGGTATCCCCGTATTTTTGGTTGGTCATGTGACCAAGGACGGCTCTATTGCCGGCCCTAAGGTTTTGGAGCACATGGTCGATACTGTGCTTTATTTCGAAGGTGATTCCGGACATGCCTATCGGATCATCCGCAGTATCAAAAACAGGTTTGGCCCGACCAATGAAATTGGTGTTTTTGAAATGCAGGAGAAAGGGCTTAAAGAAGTGCCCAACCCTTCGGCCTTTTTTTTAGAGCAGCGGCCGCAAAATGTCCCCGGCTCGGTGGTTGTGCCTAGCCTTGAAGGCACAAGGCCGATATTGGTCGAAATTCAGGCGTTGGTCAGTTCATCCAATTTAGGAATGCCCCGGCGTACAGCCATCGGTGTGGATCATAACAGAGTTTCACTTCTGGTTGCCGTTCTAGATAAAATTTGCGGCATGCATTTGGGCGGCTCCGATATATTTATCAATGTTGCAGGCGGTGTCCGGGTGGAGGAACCGGCGGTTGATCTGGGGGTTGTTGCCGCGATGGCTTCGAGCTTTTTGGATCGTCCGGTTGATTCCAAAACTGTCATTTTTGGCGAAGTGGGGCTGACCGGAGAGGTCCGGGCTGTTTCGCAAATGGAAGTTAGGTTGAAAGAAGCAGCTCGTTTGGGTTTCACTCGCTGCATTGTTCCCAAAACAAACGTAACGCAATTGACGAAAATAGCTAAAATGGAAGTATGGGCGATAAATTCTCTTAAGGAACTTCTGGAAAACCTATTCTAACGGTTTCGTAAAATGTCCATATGCTGCGTTGCGCTTCACCTTATAGTCACTGCGGCCTAAATAAAAGTAGGCCTCATTCCTAAAGTTTCGCGCGCCTTGCCTCTGGAGCATTTTACGAAGTCGTTACAAATTTGATATTTTGAATCTATTAAAGAGGATTTTCTTAAAAATCTGCCTGCGATAAAAATTAATTAAAAAAAATTCTAAAAACCTTGACACAGGGGAAATAGTGCATAAAATAGTGCGGATTTAGAAATATACATAAATTTTATATAAAAAAAGGAAGAAAGGAGAGTAAAACGTATGAAAATCAGACCTTTACAGGATAGAATCATTGTAAAACGTTTGGAAGAAGAAACAAAAACAAAGGGAGGAATCATCATTCCCGATACAGCCAAGGAAAAACCAATTGAAGGTAAAGTTACTGCCGTGGGCAAAGGTAAAATTGCTGATGACGGTACCCTGATTAAAATGGAAGTAAAAGTTGGTGATACAGTACTTTTCAGTAAATACGGTGGCAACGAAGTAAAGATAGATGGTCAAGAATACCTGATCATGAGAGAAGATGACATTCTGGGAATTATTGAAAAATAAGAAAACTATTAAGGAGGAATATATACAATGGGAGCAAAAATACTTCTTTACGATGAAGAAGCAAGAAAGTCGATGCTCAAGGGCGTAAACACCCTTGCCGACGCTGTAAAAACAACCCTTGGCCCCAAGGGTCGTAACGTAATCATTGATAAGAGCTATGGTTCACCCACCGTGACGAAAGACGGTGTGACGGTGGCTAAAGAAATCGAACTAGAAGATAAATTTGAAAACATGGGCGCGCAGATGGTTAAAGAAGTTGCCAGCAAGACAAGTGATGTTGCCGGTGATGGAACAACCACAGCGACACTTTTGGCACAGGCAATTTATCGCGAAGGCGTCAAGGCCGTAGCTGCAGGCTCAAACCCGATGGATATTAAACGGGGGATTGAGAAAGCTGTAGAAACCGTAGTCAAAGAGCTCAGCAAGATGAGCAAACCCACCAAAGATCAGAAAGAAATTGCCCAGGTCGGTACAATTTCTGCCAACAATGATGAAACCATTGGCAATATCATTGCCGAGGCGATGGGCAAAGTTGGCAAAGAAGGCGTCATAACTGTAGAAGAAGCCAAAGGCCTGCAGACCGAACTGGAAATCGTCGAAGGTATGCAGTTTGATCGCGGCTATCTTTCTCCTTACTTTGTCACCAACGCCGACAAGATGCTTGTCGCTCTGGAAGACGTGCTAATTTTAATTTACGAAAAGAAAATCAGCAACATGAAAGATCTGCTGCCGATTTTGGAACAGATTGCCAAATTGGGACGTCCGTTGCTCATCATCGCTGAAGACATCGAAGGCGAAGCGCTGGCAACACTGGTTGTCAACAAGATTCGCGGTACCCTGCATGTGGCAGCCGTTAAAGCTCCGGGCTTCGGCGATCGCCGCAAGGCAATGTTGGAAGACATCGCCATCCTCACCGGTGGTAAGATGATTTCCGAAGATATGGGTTACAAACTGGAAAACGTCAAGATGGAAGATTTGGGACGCGCCAAGAAGATAACGATTGATAAAGATAATACTACTATTATCGATGGAGCCGGGAAGCGTGCTGATCTGGAAGGCCGTGTCAAACAGATTCGTGCTCAGATCGAAGAGACCACTTCCGATTACGATAAAGAAAAACTTCAGGAAAGACTGGCCAAATTGGTCGGCGGTGTTGCCGTAATTAAAGTCGGCGCTGCAACCGAGTCTGAAATGAAGGAAAAGAAAGCCCGCGTGGAAGACGCTCTTAACGCTACCCGTGCCGCTGTTGAAGAGGGCATTGTTCCCGGTGGCGGAGTTGCCTATCTGCGGACTCTTCCTGCGTTAGCCAAAATGGAATTGACAGGTGATGAGCAAATCGGTGTCAATATTGTGAAAAAAGCAATTGAAGAGCCGATTAAAATGATTGCCTGCAATGCCGGTATGGAAGGCAGCATTGTTGTGGAAAGAGTTAAAGAGAAAAAAGGCGCATTTGGTTTCAATGCCCGCACCGACCAGTATGAAGATATGATCGTAGCCGGTGTTATTGACCCGACCAAAGTTACACGCTTTGCGCTGCAGAATGCAGCCTCAGTTGCCGCACTGTTGCTGACAACCCAGTGCATGATTGCCGATAAGCCAGAAGAGAAAGGCGCCGGTGGGGGAATGCCCGGTATGCCTCCTGGTGGCGGTGGATACCCCGGCATGGGTATGTAAGAAATAATTTACACTCCAAATAATAACAACAAAAAGCCCTTTGCTAATTTAGCAAGGGGCTTTTTTAAATGAGACTCACATTTCAAAAGCGAAGCGCATTGAAATGTGTAAGTCGAATTATCCCGGAGCGAAGCGGAGAGGGATATCCCACAAGCAAAGCTCTGTGGAATATGCAATTGATTTTCTTGTTAGCAGCAAATAGAAAAGTCCTATTTTGTAGCACATGATATGTCCGCTTTTTATCACGCTTAAGAAAAGTGATTGAAGGCGTATCCGTAAGCCACTTTTCTTATATTATGGCGAGCGGCGGACTTACGCTGCCTTTGC
>JANXZU010000114.1 GCA_025355345.1 Syntrophaceae bacterium | reverse complement strand
GATAAGGCGGAGCTCTCAAAAAAGAAAGAGCAGGAATCAACTAATCAGTCAAAAGCGATTAGCGCCGATGATATTCCTGTTGCCATTACCGTCGGAGAAATCGGTATCAAAAACGGCACTGTTAACTATTATGACGGGGAGTACGATCAAAAGTTCCAACTTTATAACCTAACTACTCTAGCCTACGATATCAGCATTGCCCCCAAAGACTTGGAAAATAAGGATGAAATTAAATTAAAAATGGGAATGGGAATCAAAACCGTCGGCCCGGTGAAAACGGGAAGTGTCCAGAGCTTTGACGTTACCATCGACGCTATGGGGAAAATAATTCCTTTTGATGTGAAAACAAGAAAGCTCGATCCTGAAGTAATTGTCCATGTAGGCTTTCCCGATGGACAGATTACAGGTCTGCAAATATTCAGTGCTGTGGCAAACATCCCCCTGCTTGGTGACTATCTGGGGGAATACATCTCCTTCCTGAAAGGAAAGCAGGAATGGAAGAACTCGAAAGCATCAGGTGTTGATGCGCATTACAAAGATGGTAAGGCTAAACTTTCCAACGGCAAACTTGACCTTAAAGAAGCTAATTTCCTCTTTGATGGAACAGTCAACACGGAATCAAGTGCCCTGGATATGAACCTGGATATGGTCATGAATAAAGAAATTAATGAAAACGTCCAAAAAGGGCTTGCCCAGAAAATAGATGCTGGCATTAAAAGTCCCGAAGTAAAGAAATACGCGGATTCCAACAAACTGGCTTCCGCCGCTATGCAGCCACTTCTCAATAAGGACGGGTTGATTGATTTGACATTCAAAGTAGGAGGGACTACCAAAAAGGCCGATGTAAAACTGACTAAACCCCAGTTGGATTCTCTGGGCAGCGTTATCAAGAAGTCTGGCGGCAGCATGGTGACGGAGGCTGCCAAAGGTGCGGGGAAACAGCTGCTCGGCGACGGCCAGAAGAAACTATTGGATGACGCGCAAAATCTTTTTAAAAAATAACTAATTTTCTTTGTGCTTAGATCTGTAAATACAGTTCACAAAAAAAATACTCTGTGGAGTAGAATATCGATAACTTAATTGCTAAATTAAATTTTTATATGATACCGCCTGTTCTCTCTCTGACAATAGGCCTTTCACTTGCGATATTATCCATTGTTAAGGGGAAATTCAGGAAAGAGAACATTCTGTTTTCTCTGGTCTGTATCTGGTGGTCATGTCTGCTTGCTCCTGCCTTTATAGCTCACCATCTATTCAAGGGTGATGAGGCGCTAATCCTTTCAATTGAAAGGGTAATCCACTTCTTTTTTGTTTATGTGCCTCTTGTTGGTGTAGCTTATGTAAGCAATGTATTGAAACTGCGGAGAAAACCGCTCATTGTTCTTACCGCTGTTATCAGCTTTGCAATATCCCTCTTTACGCCTACTGATTATTACTTTAACGGTCTTTATTCCTACAGCTGGGGATATATTGCTAAGGGAAACATTGTTTTCA
Source organism: Syntrophaceae bacterium (assembly GCA_025355345.1). GTDB lineage: Bacteria > Desulfobacterota > Syntrophia > Syntrophales > Smithellaceae > FEN-1160. The sequence continues at coordinate 22,036 of JANXZU010000114.1, read as the reverse complement.
ATATATTTGGTGCATATAGCTTGATAGCTACCGTATATCTGGCCATTGAGGGTTTCATAAAGTTTCATACTGAAACCAATTATATTATGAAGATTAAAATAAAGTATATTATCTTCTCACTTGCGGCCAGTGCTGCCCTCTCATTATGTAATATTCCCGCTATCAATGGTATAGATTTTTATCCCTTGGGGAACCTTAACTTTATTCCATTGGCAATCCTTGCCTATGGTGTCCTCCGTTTCAAGCTGATGGATATCCGCAGTATTCTTCATCTTACGGTGATCTGGGGAGTTGTTTCCTCTCTGGTGATCATCCCTAATATATTTCTGCTGATTTATTTCTGGCCGACGATTATCCGCCTCGGAATAAACCAGGTAGTGCTGATTGCAATGAGTTGGTTTACAGTTAATTATCTCTATATGAGCAAGGTGCAGCCGTTTATAGATCAGCTCTTTAATAAGCGGAAGTTCAACCTTAACCTTGTAGAGTCACAGTTTCTTGAAAACATTGCCCATCTGAAGAGTTACGACGATCTGGTGCGGGAATTTACCGATATCCTGAGAAAAACCCTCTCGTTTACAGACTTTCATATTATAAGAAGAAATGAGGAAGCGGAAAATTATGTTTTGAAAAGTGGTGAATCTCTTAACCTGAGTGATGATATAAAATCATGGTTTCTTGAGCATAATGATCTTGTCAATAAGAGCATTGTTGAAACCGATCCGATTTATTTGCCGATCCGTAATGAGCTGTCGGGAATCTTCAGCCGTATGGAGTGTGAATTCATTCTTCCTTTTATTCACAATGAGAAAATAATTGGCATTATGACCATGCCGGAGCGAGCAAATCTTCAGCAACTCACTCTTGATGAGATGCGCTTTGTAAATAATTTAAAAAATTCGGTAATGATTGCGCTTTTAAACTCCCTGTTGTACCAGGATCTTACGAATTACAAAAATAACCTGGAAATTATGGTTGATAAAAGAACGTTAGAATTAAAGAAGAGCCATCTCGAAATAGAAGCAGCCATGCAGACCATTCGTGAGCTGGCTATTCGAGATGAGCTGACTGGCATGTTCAATCGCAGACATCTTATGGAACTGCTTGATTACGAAAAGAACCGTTCCTCGCGCAGCGGGAGTATCTTCTGCCTTGCCATGCTGGACATTGACCATTTCAAGAATGTAAACGATATCCATGGGCATCTGGCAGGTGACGCGGTATTGCGGGCAGTAGCCACCACTATCCAGACAACCATGCGTAACACAGATTTTTGCGGGCGCTATGGGGGCGAGGAGTTTCTTCTCGTCTATACGCAAACAAATACTACCGGGGCGATCAACTCGGCTGAACGTTTGCGCAGTAGAGTTGAAAGCATGCAGTTCCCTGAAATCGGTACCGATTTCAGGATTACCGTATCCATAGGATTGGCAGAGTATCGCCCTAATGAAGACCCTCTGAAAGTCATTGCACGTGCGGACGCGGCACTTTATAGGGCAAAAAATAGTGGACGCAATCGTGTGGAATTTTCAAGTGGAGAAGAGAAATAAATTAATACATGATATCGTGGCTGTTATTTTTGATAAAGCGGGTATTTCTGTTCAGGCGGCAAGAAGATATTTAATGACTAAATACTCCATTGCCAATTTAATTGTCAACGTTAACTGCTGATAGTGAAAAGCCCCCGGCATGGCCGGAGGCTTCTTATTTATTTGATTGGGCAGAATCGCTTAGATATTAGCAGCCAGCTTACCGATGGTTTCTAATTACCTTGTTTGCAAATATCTTCCGATAGTCATAATTTCCGCTTCTTTTGTTCCTTCATAGAGTTCCAGAATCTTGGCATCGCGATACCATTTCTGTACCGGATACTCTTCAATATAGCCGTACCCCCCGTGCAGCTCAACTGCATAATTAGCGCAAAAAACCGCGGTTTGTCCGCCGAAGAATTTAGCCATGGCCGCCAGCGTATAATCCGGCTTACCTTGATCAATCAACCAAGCTGCCTTGTAAATCAATCCCCTCAGGGCTTCAATTCTAATGGCCATTTCAGTAAGTTTCATTTGCGTTAACTGATATGAGCCCAATGGTGCGCCAAATGCAGTTCTCTCTTTTACATATTTAATACTTGTTTCCAGGCAGGCTTCGGAAATTCCCAGCGCTTGCGCTGAAACCATAACACGGGTGGTGTCAAAAAAATGCATAAGTTCTCGGAAGCCTTGTCCTTCTTTGCCAACCAGATTGGCCTGAGGCACACGAACATCTTCAAGAGCAATCTCTGCCGTATCGCTGGCGCGAATACCCATCTTTCCGTGAATTTTATTTCTGGTTATGCCTTTGGCATCTGCCGGAACGATGATCAAACTAAAGCTGTTATGCTTCTTCTCTTCCGGATTCGTAATGCATTGGGCAACCATGAAATCACAAACGGTCCCGTTGGTAATGAACATCTTATTGCCGTTGATTATATAATCTTTTCCATCTTTCACCGCTCGAGTTTTATAGCCGGCAACATCCGTTCCTGCGTTCGGCTCTGTGTAAGCCCCGGCGCAGACTTTTTCACCGGAACAAATTGGTGGCAGATAAAACTTTTTCTGCTCTTCGGTGCCATACTGATAAATTGATTCACAACCAAATGTCGCAGCCACAACATTCAAACAAATTCCCATATCGACTTTGGATAACTCTTCAGTGATAATGGTATTTCCTAAAATCCCAGCGCCCGCGCCACCATATTCTTCAGGAATCCAGGCACCCACCAAACCGTTTTGGGCAGCCTTCTTTCTGATTTCCGGTATATATTTCTCTTTTTCATCACAATCCTGCGATAATGGCGCAATCTCAGCAACAGCAAATTTATATGCCATTTCTTTCAGCATCTTAAGTTCTTCAGTTAATTCAAAATCCATATCGCATCTCCCTTTTCATATTACATGCAGGTGATTGCAGCCGGGCAAGCGCTACACTTTAAACCTAAGTTTTCCTCACTTGGACCTTGTTAATTTGCCACTGATTATTTTTTGGTGTAATCGTAAACACCCTTGCCTGATTTACGTCCCAAATTTCCTGCACGGACAAGCTTTCGCAGGTATTGAGCCGGGCGATATTTGTCACCCAGTTCTCTGTGTAAACCTTCCATGACACGCAACAATGTATCATTGCCCACGAGATCCGACAACGCCAGAGGACCAATAGGATGATTGCAGCCAAGCATCATGCCTTTATCGATGTCTTCCGCTGAAGCCAAACCTTCATCCAGAGCAAAGAATGCTTCGTTAATCATTGAGCAGAGGATTCTATTAACAACAAATGCCGGTGCTTCTTTTACAACGATAACTTCTTTGCCGATTTTTTTACCCCAAGCCTTTGCAATTTCCAGTGTCTCATCAGAAGTCTGATGGCCGCGGATAATTTCTAAAAGACGCATAACGGGAACCGGATTGAAGAAATGCGTACCGATGAAACGATCAGGCCTTTTGGTTATGGAAGCCATCTCGGTAATACTCAGACCCGACGTGTTGGTAAAAAACAGACAATGCTTCGGCACAATTTCTTCTAGTTCAGCATAAACCTTTTTCTTCACATCCATTACTTCGATAACCACCTCGACTACCGCATCGGCTCCTGCAGCTGCCTCTTTCAGATCCAAAGTTGGTTTGATACGGCCAAGCAAGGCGTTCATCTGCTCCTGAGTCATTTTCCCTTTCTCTACGTCTCTGCTGAGATTCTTTTTAATGGTGTTCATGCCACCATCAACAAAGTGCTGCTCAATATCTCTCAGTGTTACTTCCATTCCCGCCTGAGCACATACCTGTGCGATACCGTTGCCCATTAAACCAGCGCCTAACACACATACTTTCTTGATTTCCATTTTACCCTCCTAGTCTATCGTTTTTTATTAGTTAGAAAAATTTAACATTCTTCTTCAACATTATTTATCAATTGCGCGAAAGCTAACAGACTAAGCTCATTGAAGTCAAGCAAAAACGATTTGTGCTAATCCTCTTCTAACTTTCTGATAGCAAGTTTTCACCTAACCTATCAAGACACAGATCAAAATCTTTCATTTATTTACACTTTTATTCTGATAAAAGTGTAAATAAGAAGAATATTTTTGTATGTGTTTTGTGTGTGTTATTATGTTGACACACAGGCATATTTAAAGTTAAATGTCTAGTATAGTTCCCAAGGAAGTGCCAAGGTCACTGGTGGGCCTCCTGGACTTCAAATCCAGTGTGGGGCGCTAGAACCGTCCCAGGTGGGTTCGATTCCCATGCACTTCCGCCAAGGGAATATAGCTCAAAAGTGAGTAGATTTGTTTATGATAAAAATCTCTCTTGACAGACGTCTAAGTTATTTTTAGAATAAATGATCTTATTCGAAGGAGCATGGAAGTGAAGAAATTATCTCTTATACTATTGTCAGTTTTGTTCGTATTTCCGGCATGTTTGTCTGCTCAAAATTCTTCTCCCGAAGAGATGTTTAAAAAAAGTTTCCCGAATAATAATTTTGAGAGCATTACTCCCACTAAAATTAAAGGGGTGTATGAGATATACACCGGCAATCAGATTTACTACTATATGCCGGAAGCAGAGGTAATTCTTGCCGGCAGCATAATAAGCAAAGACGGGATAGATATTACGCGTGAAAGCAATCTGAGCAAGATTACCAAAAAAATGGCGACTTTACCTTTGGATGATGCTTTTAAAATCGGCGCAGGTAAAATCACCATTGTGGAATTTATGGATCCGGATTGCTCTCACTGCCGGGACGCCTATAATTTCTTCTCCAAGCGTAAAGACGTAACACTTTATGTGTTCTTTGTTCCCCTATTTCAGGAATCGCTCAAAAAGATCAAACATATTTTATGCGCCAAGGATAGGTTGAAGGCATACGAGACTTATATGTCAGGAAAAATTGACAAAAACTCATCGTTAAATACCTGCACCGATCCGAAAATTGATGAAACAGTAAAAACTCATATTCGACTTGCTTCGCAAACAGGAGTGAGAGGAACACCTCTTTTTTATATAAAAGGTAAGGTAATTGATGGTTTTGAAACAGCGACAATCGAAAAGCTTCTAAAAGATTAGGGAGACATTTATGAAGAAGTTCTCGTCGGTTTTAATTATTGCTGTCATTATAATGGTTTTTTCTGCTGTGCTCACTTTTGCTCAATCGTCTGGCAAGGCTATAGTGGACGATGCTTGCTCCAAGTGTCACAACATAAAAAAAGTCTCTATCGCGAGTAAAAATGCTGCGGAGTGGGAAATAACACTTGACGTGATGATTAAAAAAGGGGCTAAAATAAAGCCGGAAGAAAGAGACCCTGTTCTTAAATATTTGAATGCTCTAAATAAATAAGCTTGCAATTCGCGATAGTTTTTTGCCGCAAAGAAGGCAGCTATCGAATCTTTGACCCTGTTTTTGCTTCCCGATCGAAAGATAGGATGGTTAATCCCTGATCCGCATCGGTAGCTAAAATCATGCCGTGCGATTCTACTCCCATTAGTTTGGCTGGTTTTAGGTTAGCTACAATAACAACCTTTTTACCAATTAAATCAGCGGGATTGTAATCTTTAGAGATACCGGCGACAATTGTTCTTACTTCACCAATATCGATTTTAAGCTTTAAAAGTTTGTTGGATTTGGGAACAGCTTCCGCCTCCAAAATTTTCGCCACCCGCAAATCAATTTTAGCAAAATCCTCATACTCAATAACCGGTTTTAAATCCAAATTATCTGTTTCCACTTTGGCATGGGGAACTTCTTTTTCTACTTCAATACGGGGAAATAAGGAATCGCCGCGGACTAAATGGCTGCCCGCAGTTAAAGTTACATCTTTCCGTATAATCGAAAAATCAAGTTTTTGATCTTCTTTGATACCGATTTGCTGAAAAATTTTCCCTGCGGTCTGCGGCATAAAAGGAGTAATCAATATGGCAATAGCCCGAAGCGCGACAAGTAAATTATACATGATAACCAAAAGTTTTTCTTTATTTGCCGGATCTTTGGCCAGATTCCATGGTTCATTTTCGACGATATATTTGTTGGCAGTATTAATAAATTCCCAGATAGCAATCAGAGCCTTATGCAGGGACATATCACCAAAACAGGCTTCCACTTCATCGATGGTTTTTATTGCGGCGTCCTGAAGCACTGAATCTCTTTTGCCTTCTGATATTGCCGGGGTTTTGCCGTCGCAGTATTTAATGACCATAGTTATAGAGCGGCTGACGAGATTCCCCAGATCATTGGCCAGATCGGAATTTAACCGCTGGACAAAAGCTTCTTCAGAGAAGTTGGAATCCAAACCGAAGACCATATCCCGCAGCAGAAAATATCGAAAAGCGTCCAACCCATATTTATCTTTCAAATCCAGGGGGCTGATAACATTGCCCAGACTCTTGGACATCTTGCTTGCGTCTGAATTCCAATATCCGTGAACATTCAAATGCTTAAAAGGAGCAATGCCCGCGGCTTGCAGCATCGTCGGCCAGTAAATACCATGCGGTTTCACAATGTCTTTGGCGATCAGATGTTCGGCTGCCGGCCAAAATTTTTCAAAATTAGCTCCATCCGGATAATTCAGCGCAGTGACGTAGTTAATCAACGCATCGAACCAGACATAAGTCACATATTTTTCATCAAAAGGCAGCGTGATGCCCCATTCAAGACGCGTTTTGGGCCGGGAGATGCAAAGATCCTCCAGCGGGTCGCGCAAAAAAGCCAAAACTTCATTTTTGTATCTTTCCGGGCGGATATAGTCAGGATTTTCCTTTATATGATTGATCAGCCAGTCCTGATATTTGCTCATGCGGAAAAAGTAATTGCTCTCTTTGCGGTGTTCAGGTTTCGTTTGATGATCGGGACAAAGGCCGTCCACTAATTCTTTTTCCATATAGAAACGTTCGCAACCGACGCAGTAATAACCTTCATATTGGCCGAAATAAATATCACCGGCATCGTAAACTTTCTGCAAAATATTGCGCACAGTTTCAATATGGTTAGTATCAGTTGTTCTAATAAAATAATCGTTGGTTACGGAAAGTTCAGGCCAGAGATTACGAAACTGGCCACTGATTTTGTCCGCATATTCTTGAGGCGTAATTCCGGCCTTCTTTGCCGCTTCGGCAATTTTATCTCCGTGTTCGTCCGTTCCCGTAACAAAAAATGTGGCATCGCCAGCCATGCGATGGTATCTGGCCAGAGCGTCGGCAACAATTGTTGTATAAGCATGTCCGATATGAGGAGATGCATTTACATAATATATTGGTGTTGTTATATAAAATGATTTTGCCATGTTCACCTTCTGTTGATTATAGCTAGTCCGAATCGTTGTCTAATTTTTCCAATTCTACTACTTTTTTATCTTCTAACGGCGTAATATAGTTAAGCACATCAGACGTACTTATTATTTTAGCTGTTTTTGAGCATTTTTTTGATCCAGCGTATCCTTCATGTTCGAAGGACAAACAGCACATCAACCTGCCACACAAGCCGGAAATTTTTTCCGGATTAAGTGACATGCTCTGTTCTTTGGCCATCTTTACTGTAACTCTTTCCAAATTTTGCAGTATTCCAGCGCAGCAAACCATCCGTCCGCATACAGCGAGACCTTTGACAATGCGGGCTTCCTGACGCGCCCCGACTTGCTTTAATTCTATTCGTGTTTTAAATTGTTGCACAAGGTCTTTAACTAAATCACGAAAATCAACTCTGGCCTCCGAACTGAAGTAAAAAATAATTTTGCTTTTATCGAAAAGACAATCCACACCAATCAATTTCATGGCCAGATTTTTCTCGGCAATTTTTTCTATGCAAATTTTTCTGGCATCTTCTTCCATTTTTTCATTTTCTTCTTTGATCCTTAAATCATCAACGGTTACCTTGCGTACAACTTTTTTGAGATTTGCCGGAATTTCCGATTTATGGCATCTTTTTACATCGGCAACAATAATCCCCAGAGCCAAACCATTATCGGTATTTACAATAACCTGCTCCCCCTTATGGATGAGCAGATCGGCAGCGTTGAAACTATAAATTCTGCCTTCTTTTTTAAATTTGACGCCGACTACATTTGTAAGCAACATAATATCCTATCTATCAAGTTTTATAAGTTCAGCTTAAATGCCATTGCCTCTAAAGTCAACGATTTGTTGACGTTCTGTTCAATTGTTTTTCCGGCTTTTTCAATAAGCTCGATGTTTTGGATAAGCTGTTCGCCGGAGAGGCGTAATGCCATTGAGGCGATGAAGAAAGCATTATCCTGATTTATAAGCATATTATCATTTTGAGTTTCTTTATATACTAAAGCGTCACGGAAACAAGTTCTGAGAATATGAAATCCCTGCTTCATTTCCCTTTTGTCCTGTCCGAAAAAAGAAGCAAAAGTAAGCAAACTCAGGGGTTCACTTTTTTTTGTAATTGATAGTAAATTCAATATTTCCGCCCGGTAGGAAATTACATCTTCTTTATTTAATTCCAGCGCCTGACCTATAGAACCACCCGATAAACCGGCCAGCAATAAGGCTTTTTCCTTTTCCATGTTTTCGATCTCAAGCAGAAATTTAGTCACGGTATCGATTCCTAATGGATTGAAACGCATGTGAAGACAGCGGGAAATTATTGTTGAAGGCAGTATATATGGTTTGGCTGTGACAAGTATTAATATATTGGCAGGTGTCGGCTCTTCCAGCGTTTTTAAAAGAGCGTTAGCTGACTGATCGTTCATTTTGTCCGCATTATCGATGACAAATACGCGCCTTCTTCCGTCCATTGGTCTAAAGGTCATTTGCTCCTGAATTTCGCGAATGGCATTGATGCGAATGAATTGACCATCCGCATCGACACAAAAGATGTCCGGGTGATTATTCCGTGTAATTTTGAGGCAAGACGAACATTTTCCACAGGAATCATTTATTTCGTCCGCTTTTTCACAATTAACAACCTTGGCAAATTCCAATGCCAGAGTCTTCTTGCCTATGGCATCAAGCCCGCTGAATAGATAAGAGTGTCCTACTCTATTTTGAGCCAGAGCTTGTTTAAGAATTAATATTTGTTTTTTATGACCGTAAATTTCAAGAAATGACATAATCCGATGAGAGCCTTATGGGAAATCATCCCAGCTGAATTTCTAACGATTTATAAAAGTTAATATCTGCCTGCGCACTTCTTCCTGAATTATATCTACTTCGCGTGCGGCATCAATTAAATGAAAGCGCCCAGGTTCTTTTTTGTGAAGCGTAAGGTAGCCTTCACGAACACGATTGTGAAAATCTATTTTTTCCCTTTCAAATCTATCCGAAAAAGAAGAATCTTTAAGCAGACTATCTCTGTCCATGGCCCTTTTCAGGCCTATTTCCACGGGCAAATCAAAAAGCAGAGTCAAATTTGGTTTTAACATCAGTGATGAATAATCGTTGATAATTTGAATAAATTCAAGATTGAGTCCCCGGCCAAACCCCTGATAGGCAAAAGTCGCGTCAGAAAACCGATCGCATAACACAATTTTATCATTCTTAAGCGCCGGCATAATCTTTTCGCGGACATGCTGGGCACGCGCCGCACAAAATAATAAAACTTCCGTTTCGGCACACATGTAATGATGTTCACTATTAAAAAGAATGCCACCGATTTTTCGGCCAATATCAGTCCCCGTTGGCTCCTGCGTAATTAAAACAGGCAGATTCATTTTAGTTAAATGTTCAGCAACCAGCCTGATTTGTGTAGACTTTCCTGATCCTTCAATACCTTCAAAGGTTATTAACTTGTTCATTGGCTCAACCTCGACATCTAATTTTTTGGTATCACTTGACGGGACCAAGAATATCCGGCGTAGATTTTTTAAGACAGAAAGATAATATTTTAAGGATGGTTTGAAATTATGAGGAAAGACAGGGGTAAAGCATAATTATAAAGATACTTAAACCCCTGTTGCAAGCTTGCCATAAATGACTTATTTTTCCTCACCCGGCACAATTGCTTCTACGGGACATGAATCGGCACATGCTCCACAGTCGTTACAAAGTTTGGCATCGATAACATATTTGTCTTCACCTTCAGAAATTGCTTCCACTGGACACTCATCCTCACAAGAGCCACAAGCAATGCATTCATCCGTAACTACATACGCCATTTTCCTTAAATCTCCTTTTATTAATAATTTATTGCTGAAACTCAAGCCGCCTAATGGCTTAAACTGAAACAACTTCCTTAACACCAGGCACTTGCTGTTTAATTATTTTTTCTATGCCCATTTTCAAAGTCATCTGAGACATCGGACACCCATGACAAGCGCCGGTCAGCCTGACTTTAACTACACCATCAGTCGAAACATCTACAAGCTCAACATCTCCGCCGTCAGCCTGCAGATTCGGCCTGACGATATCAATAGCTTTCTGCACTTCTTCTTTCATAAAATACCTCCATTGCTACTATAATTTTTATCGGTTGATGCTGCTCAATGCGGCATTTCAACAATCATTTTACGGGCCACATCACGAGCGACTTTAGGTAAGGCAGGTTTTATCAGCCCAAGTGTATAGGTTTCTGCTATATGATGGCCCGCGTTCCACATGATTCTCCCGGTTGAAGCTTCAACAACTTTCATGCGTATGCCTACCTTGGCCACTTTATCTTTATTTTCCACCGTGTAATTCCACGAATCCACGTATAATAATACAAACGCGTCAACTTTGGTCATTTCGCCTATTTTCCTACTCAAATCAGGATCGGAAAAGGATAACAAACGTAATTTGGAAAGATAATCAGCCATTGCTTTGCTCAGTTCCTCACTTACCTTAATTTGCCTGTTGAGACTGGCAGTATCTGTTACCTCAACAAACCATTTTTTTTCGACAAGCACTTCGGCTACAATTTGTTCCACATTTCCTCTTGCTTCTTCATATGTGCTTACTTCTATTACCGGAAAAATAGCTATTCTTGGGGGATGAAAATCTTTTGCGGCAGGGTCAATATCCGAATAACGCAATCCCGCGCATGCGATAGTTGTTAATATAATAAATAATAAAATGCATTTTAAGAACAATTTAGTGGGCATAGTTTAATAACCTCCTTCTTCCGCAAGAAAAATCTCATTAGCGTAGAAAAAACCAAAACACAACGCTTAACCCTACGATAATATAGCTTGTTTCAAGCAGGCCTTCCATAACCGCCCCCGAAAACCCCGATTTTCTATCACATAGTTGGAAACAAATCCATATATATAATATGCACGTAATCAGGAAAAAACTAAGAGTTGTAGTCCAGCCAGCAGGATTTGATATTGCTAATAACACTAATAATATCAGCGATATAATTTTAAGCAGGTTCATTGTAGGAACTTTGCCGAATAATACAGGAATTGTTTCTCGGCCGATTAGTTTATCGCTTTGGATTTCCAGAATGTCCGACATTGCCGAGCGGATGAACACCACCCCAAATGTGAAGACAAAGGCGATGATTAAAGATGCATGAAGGCTATAATTGTCATTCAAGGCGGGCAAAATTGCTGTAACGGTTCCCCAGGCTATTGCCATGAATATATTTTTTGAGCCGGGCAAATCCTTTAAACTTTGAAAGCGCCATCCCCCGGGGAGAATTTTCATATTGTAGAGAATACCTGCAATAGCCATAACAAACAAAAAAATGAAAGGGATAATACCATTTTTATAAGCAAGGATAAGTGAAGCGGCAACACAAACTATGGCCGAGTAAAGATATAGTCTTTCATACTGCAGGTAAGTTTCTTCTCGAAACGAACCGATGAAGCCGGCAGGTGGTTTACGACTGATCAATCTGTTTAATACATGCATTGCAAAGGTGAAAAAAGAGGCAATTGTTATGGATGATTTGCTAACAGGAATGTTTTGCAATACCATGCAGGCAAGAGCCAGACAACCGGCGCCAAAAGCGGAATAGACATCCGTTTTAATTGCCAGGATCCATAAATAAAAGAGACAGCCGACTTTTTTAAATTTCCGGTTTTGAGTTTCCGCTATGCTATCCATTACGCGGTCGATAATCCAGTTAGGGGTTGAGGCTCCGGCGGAAACACCGATCCGATCATAGCGATCGAGATTGATATTGCCAATTTCCGTCGCGGTTTCAATATAAAAAGTGGGAGTGATCTGCTTTTGGGAGAGATCTGTAAGCCTTCTGCTGTTGGCGCTGTTTTTCCCGCCGACAACAAACATGGCATCCATTTCACGGGCCATCGCTATTACTTCCTCCTGCCTCTGCTCGGTTGAAGAACAAATTGTGTTAAAGACAACTACCTGCGGATAAAGCTCTTCGATTTTTTCGACAATGTTTTTATAATCTTCTGAATCCTGTGTGGTTTGGGCAACAACGCAAACTTTGATCAAGTGTGGCATTTTCTCAACATCTTCTACCCTGCCGATGATTATGCCCCGACCACCGGCATAGCCCAAGAGCCCGTCTACTTCCGGATGTTCTTTGTCTCCCACGATCACTACAGTATAATTCAGGGCGGTATGTTTTTTTATTATTGCCTGCACATAGCCAACTTTTGGACAGGTTGCATCGACAATTTTTATACCGCTTTCTTTAATTTTTGCCCTTTCCGCTGGGGCTATTCCATGAGCACGAATTACCAGTACGGCATTTCCCGGATCGGCAATTTCATCGACACTGTTGACAGGAATAATGCCACGGCTTTTGAGCAGTTCAATTGTTTGCGGGTTGTGAATGAGAGGGCCGTAGGTGTAAATTCGGCGGCCATTTTCATGCTGGGCAATTTCCAGCACAATATCTACCGCCCGGCGCACCCCCATGCAAAATCCCGCAGTTTTTGCCAGTTTAATTTCCATTTACCTTTTTCTTTCGCGCTAAAATAAAAAATTCCCTGTTACCGGCAGGCCCCAAAATCGATGAAGAGCATGTCCGTAAAACTTCCAAATTTGCTGATTTACAAAACTCACATATTTCTTCAACCACGCGCTCATGAATCGAAGAATCTGAAATAACGCCATTGTGACCGACTTCTTCTCTTGCTGCTTCAAACTGCGGTTTGATTAAAGCCAGTATTCGCGCTTCATCTTTGAGCAGGCTCAGAATTGCGGGAAGGACAACTTTCAGCGAAATAAAAGAAACATCAATTGTGGCCAGATCAGGCTGCTCCTCAATATCCGTGCCGTCATAGTGGCGGATATTTGTCCTTTCAATAACAACCACACGTTTGTCCTGGCGTAACTTCCAGGCCAATTGTCCATAGTTGACGTCAAGCGCGTAAACTTTTATTGCACCTGCCTGTAAGAGGCAATCGGTAAAACCTCCAGTGGAAGCACCTACATCAAGGGCAACCAAACCATCAACATTTAATTCCAATTCATCGAGAGCTCCTTTTAACTTAAGCCCGCCGCGGCTGACATAGGGATTGTCCTCACCCTTGATGTGTATTTCGGCATCAACAGGCACCAGCGTACCTGCCTTATCCTGACAGACAGCATTTACTTTTATAGCCTTGGCTAGAATCAGCGCCTGTGCTTCTTTTATGGCTGGCGCAATACCGCGCAACACGAGTAATTTATCTAACCGAATTTTTTCTGTACGCATATTCATTTTATTGAGATTGATAATGTCGCCGTTGCAAAGAATATCTCCGCTTTAATCTTTCTGCCGGACTTCACTTGCTATTCGTGCACTTGCAGATAGAATGAACCGAATAATTGATTGTTTCACCTTACCTCAAACTTATCAGCCGCAATTTTTTTCCCGTCCATAAAAATATTTACCGTATATTTTCCGGCATCCCAATTGTTTATTGCCGGATCGCCGAAGCCTTTTCCTACATAGAGGTTTATCCAATCAGGTTCGATGTATGAAGACAATTTCTGGCGGCGTATCTCTTTGCCCCGGAAGTCGAGCAGGACTGCTTCCAGTTCATAATCAACCCGTTGCCCGAATGCAGGGAATGTACAAAATATTTCCCAATGGATGAAACGAGTTTTAGCACGCTCAAAAATTTTTGTATACACTCGCTTACCATATTCAACTCCCGAGGCGTCACCTTCATAAAATTTGAATTTGATGTCTTGCTTCCGCAGTAGGTCGCGTTGGGCTTTCGTTTCATTAAGCGGATTAATCACTCGCCAATCTTTATCGGCTGCCGTGCGCTTTTCAATTACCCGCCGAATCGGTTCATTAAGCAGCGAGCTTGTGGTCGTAATGCGGGTAATAACGCCATCGCGAGCCAGCCTGACCATAATATGCTTTTTGGTGATGTTGTATATGTTATAAATGTCACTGATGAAGCCGTATTTCGCCACAACAAACCCCATTGCCTCAACATCGTCTGCCTCCACCTCCTGAGTCTGCGTTCCTGAAATTACAGGCTCTTCGCGATCCAGTCTGCGCCCTTGCGGCGAGTAAATCTCCTCCACACCGGACGCCGTGCTTTTCAGGGCAAAACCACCATAGGCTAAATATGCATTGGAGATTTGTCGATAAGTAAAATCAGGACTCCCCTTTTGGAGCATAGCCAGTGTTTGCCGGGTAATATTACCTTTTTCATCATAGGCCAGCGTCACTTTGAACTGGTCAAGTGTGATGCGGTATCCCTGCAACATGGCTTCTTCCATCTGTATATTTATTTTTTCCGGAGTGCTGTTATATTTGGCAAAGCTCATTGTGCGCATGACCATGCCCGATTTATACACAAGTTCATAACGGCGGCTTTTATTACCCGAGCTTTCCTGAACGCGATAATCGTGCGCCATGTTTTCCGTGAAAAGGAATGTCCTGTTATCAGACAGATGAAGTGTTTTTATGTTACCTCCCTCATATATCACAACATAAAAAGCATACGAACCTTTGCTGATGGTGTTGATTCCTGATGCTATATAATTGCCGCTTTTCAGCGCATTTTCGTCGCCAATATAAAGCGTTGGCCCATCCTGGCGCAGCGACTTGCCCTCCAACTTTAGAAATTTGAACAATGTGCTGATATCGGCCTGAATCATGCCGGCTTTGAGCAAATCCTGCTCTATGGCCTTTATATCCGCAGGACCTGCCTGGCTGAAGGTTTTAAATAATGAAGTATCTTTAGGCAAAGGTTTCGAAAAAGGATTATCCATAACTTCCGCCGCAATAGCGCTACAAGCAATTAGACTCCAGCTTAACAGACCTATTAATGTCATAATGGTGAAGATTCGATTTAATTTCATTTTAGCCTTTCTCTTTCTTTGGTTATTTCGATCAGTAAAGCTGGTACTTTTGATTGTAAGGCGCATTATTTCTTAAGCATTTCTTTTACAGCGCGGGAAATCCCCTCTTCATCGATACCGTACTTTTGACGCAGTTGAGCCTGTGTCGAGTGTTCCACAAATTCATCAGGAATACCTAAGAGTTTGATCTGCACGCCGGTTATATTCTTTTCCGCTAGACACTCCAGCACTGCGCTGCCAAAACCTCCCTGCAAAACATTTTCTTCCACAGTAATTATTTTTTTGATCGTTGCTGTCGTATTGGCAATAAGTTTGCCATCAACCGGTTTAGCAAAACGAGCGTTGATAACTTTAATGTCGATTCCTTCTCCCGCCAGACGCTTAGCGGCGGCAAGCGCCGGATAAACAGTCGAGCCAATAGCAATTATGGCCAAATCTGAACCTTCACACAGTACTTCACCTTTGCCGATTTCCAGAGCTTTCAGTGGCTCTTCTGTATTTATCCCTAGAGCACGTCCTCGCGGATAACGCAGCGATACGGGCAAGCCACAATCGACGGCGGTTTTGAGCATATGTCTTAGTTCATTTTCATCTTTGGGTGCCATAATAACTATATGGGGGATATTACGCAGATAAGAGAAATCAAAAAGTCCCTGATGAGTTGGGCCGTCTTCGCCTACAATGCCCGCGCGGTCGATGGCAAAAATTACAGGCAGCTTTTGCAGGCAAACATCATGCAAAATCTGATCGTAAGCGCGCTGCAGGAAAGTAGAATAAATGGCCACAACAGGAATGAATCCTTCGATCGCCAAACCGGCGGCAAATGTCACCGCGTGTTGTTCGGCAATGCCAACATCAAATAAGCGTTTGGGGAATTCCTGAGAGAATTGATCCAACCCCGTTCCTTCACACATGGCTGCCGTAATGGCGACAATGCGGGAATCAGCGCGGGCAATCGTCAGCATGGTTTTGCCAAAGACATCCGTGTAGGAAGGGATCGCGGAAGGCGCTGCCAGCGGTTTACCTGTTACTACATCAAAAGGCGACAAACCATGATAAGTAAGAGGTTTTTCCTCGGCAAATTTGTAGCCTTTGCCTTTTTTGGTGATGACATGCACAAGCACGGGCCCTGCCAATTCTTTGATGTTTTCAAAATTACGAAGGAGGTGATCCAGACGATGACCTTCCAACGGCCCGACATAAGTGAAACCCAGTTCCTCAAAAAGGGCTCCGGGAACAACAAACATCTTCAGGGATTCTTCTATTTGGCGGGTTAATCGAAGCATCTGCTCGCCAATGCCAGGAATGCGTTTGAGTAAATTCTTCATATCCGCTCTTAATTTTGTTACCGTATGACCGGTCATCATGCGGTTTAAATATGATGATAGCGCGCCGACATTAGGAGAAATGGACATTTCATTGTCGTTTAAAACAATGATCAGGTCTTTCTTGCGGTCTCCCGCCCAGTTCAATCCTTCAAAGGCCATTCCTGTGGTCATGGAACCATCGCCGATTACGGCAACAATTTTATTTTGATCACCCTTTAAACATCTGGCTTCGGCAAACCCCGCCGCAGCGGAGATAGAAGTTCCGCTGTGTCCGACATTAAAGACATCATAGATGCTCTCTTCCCTTTTGGGAAATCCGCTGATACCGTTTTTACTGCGCATGCCGGCCATTTTTTCTTTGCGTCCGGTGAGAATTTTGTGCGCGTAAGACTGATGGCCAACATCCCAAATGACCTTATCTTGCGGCGTATTAAATACATAGTGGAGCGCCAATGTTAATTCCACAGTGCCTAAAGACGAAGCTAAATGGCCGCCGCAGGATGCAACCGTTGAAATAATCAAATGACGAAGTTCCTGCGCCAGGGTGTTAAGCTCGGGAATGCTGAGTTTGCGGATGTCAGCGGGGACATTGACATTTTGTATAACACTGTAATTTACTGTTTCTTGCGATTTCATGAGTTTTCATTCTTTCCGGATAATAAGGTCTTTAAGATTTTCTGTTTATAATGTAGCTGGCAATAGCGCGCAAAGGAAGAGCCCTGTCATCAAAATCATCTATGTTTTGAATTGCCGCGACTAAATGATCGGATAACTTAATTCTTGCGGCATCCATCCCCAGTATTGATGGATAAGTAACTTTGCCGCGGGCAGCGTCAGAACCGGTTTGTTTTCCCATAAGTCGGCTGTCACCTTCAACATTCAAAATATCATCGGCAATTTGAAAAGCAAGACCGACATTCATACCATAATCAGTTAGTGCCTGCACCTTATCCTCACGGGCTCCGGAAATGATGGCACCGGATTTTACAGCGGCAACAATCAACGCTCCGGTTTTCCGCCTGTGAATATCGCTTAGCGCTTCTAAATCCGGCTTGGTTTTTTCTGCCAGTAAATCGAGGGCTTGACCACCGACCATGCCGGAAAGACCAGCCGCCTGAGCAATTACCTGAATTACAGCAAGAAGCCTTTCTGCCGGCAAGCGCACTTTTTCCGCCCGTGACAACAAGATAAACGCCTCGGTAAGCAGCGCGTCTCCTGCCAGAATTGCGATGGCTTCTCCAAATACTTTATGGCTGGTCGGCTTACCACGCCGGAAATCGTCATTATCCATAGCCGGCAAATCATCATGAATAAGCGAATAAGTGTGAATTAATTCCAGAGCGCACGCAATCGGCATCGCCGGGGCGATATCGCCACCAGCGGCTTCTACAGCGGCTAGACACAGAATCGGCCGGATGCGTTTACCACCGGCAAAAACACTGTAGTGTATTGCTTTGTAAATTTCTGCCGGAATGTTGTCCTCAGAAGGAAGATAACGCAGGAGTGCTTCTTCCACAATGTTTTGCCTGTCATTCAAATAGGCTTTAAGGAATTCTTCATCAGTTGCCATCGCTGTCTTCTTCCTGAAAACTTTTTACTTTCAGGGAATCTTCTTTCCCCAGAAGCTGTTCCACGCGCCTTTGCGTGTCATCAAGTATTGCTGAACAAAAGCGGATCAGCTTGATTCCTTCTTCAAAAGATTTCAGTGCATCGGAAAGCGGCATATCGCCCACTTCCATTTTTTTTACTATATCCTCGAGTTTTTCCAAGGCATCTTCAAACTTTTCTTTTGCCATAACGTTTACCCCGTTAGATAAAGCCCCCAACTCCCACTCGGAGGGTTAATGTCTTGTAACAAATGGCTTCTTAATGCCGTCATCTGAAATTGTAAAGCACCCGCTTATCTAAAGGGGCTTACTCCCCGTATATTTTTTCAACTCTTGCATTGAAGTTACCCTTTGCCAATTGAATATTTACCTCTTCATTTGCCTTTAGCGTTGCAGCCTGCCGCACAATTTCTCCTGACGGCAACTTGCGTGTAATGCTGTAACCCCTTTGCAATACAGCCAAAGGGCTAAGTGAATCAAGCACTGCGGCAAGTTTTTGCAGGTGCTCATGATGAGTCGCCCAATAGCTTCGGAAGTTACTTAGTATATCTTTTTGTAAAACATTGAGCAACATTCTTCTTTCCTGAACCTGCTTTGCCGGGCTTTGATGTATTAGACTCAACTCCAGTTGCTGCAACGAACCGGCCAGATATTTATTCTGGTGGCGCATTGCCCTGTGCATTCTTTGCTGCAAGCCATCCATATGAATTTGTAAATCAATCACCAGGCGGCGCGGATCTTTGAACCTTTCCTGCAATCCGGCAAGAGATTTCCTGAAATCGGTCATGTAGCGTCCATAACCTGTAATCGCCCTTTTTTTGAGATTTTTAATTTGTGTTATCAATTCTAATCTTTGTGGTACTACTAATTCCGCCGCGGCTGATGGCGTGGGAGCGCGCAAATCAGCAACAAAATCACAAATAGTAAAATCAGTTTCATGGCCGATTGCCGACACGATAGGGATGGAACAACTAAAAATTTTACGCGCCAGGTTTTCATCATTGAAAGGGGCTAAATCTTCCAAAGATCCACCGCCACGGGCAATAATGATTACATCAACTGAGCCCGCGGCATGCAGGTTAGAAAGTGCCTGAATGATTTCTGCTGCCGCATTGTCCCCCTGCACCTTCGATGGAGCAATCAGGATATCTGCTGCCGGATAACGTCTTTTTGTTACATTCAAAATGTCGCGAATTACGGAGCCGGTAGGCGAGGTTATCACACCAATTCTGCCGGGGATAAAAGGAAGGTCTTTTTTGTATTGCGGATCAAATAAGCCTTCGGCAGCAAGCTTAGCTTTGAGTTGCTCAAAGGCTTTTTGGAGCGCTCCGACGCCGCGTGGCTCCACGGATTCGATAATTAATTGATAGTCTCCGCGGGGAGGATAGACACTAAGCCTGGCGCGGCACAAAACGCTTGAGCCTTCTTCCAATTCAAAATCGGCCGAACGGTTTTTTGCGAAGCCGTACTTACGGAAATAAACCGCGCGAATCTGGCTTTTGTCATCCTTCAGCGTGAAGTAAGTATGGCCGGATTGTGGTCTTCTCAAATTGGATACTTCACCCTCTACCCAAACAAGGCCAAATACTTCCTCAAGCAGGTCTTTGATAGTATCGTTAAGTTGTGAAACTGTAAGAATTTCTTTCATCTGCATGCTCATGTGCTGTGAACTACCAGATATTGACAGGTAAAACAAGATTGAATTTATACGCTATTAAACGCGAATATCAATTGACGTGCCTTTATCCTGCTCTTGTGAGGGGGCTGTTTTTTTTGTTTCACTTACCGTTGTTCGTGTTTCTCCACCGGAGACATAAATTCGGCCTCACTCCGGGCAAACCGAGGTTTTTATCGTCACAGTAGAATGAGCAGTTTGGCCGTTTCTTTCTGCCTTCTCCTTCTCATGGGCAACGTGTTGATTTTCGTGCGAAGCGACGGCTGCCGCAGCGGTATCCGGAGAAAGATGGGTGGGTGTTTGCATTGATACAGTAGGATCACTCGACCGATCCTGATACGTCCTACCCTGTCAGGTACTACATGGCTTATTTATTAAATCAGCCATATCCGATTTGCCTTTGGACGCAGCCGCATTAATTGAATACGCCGCAACGGCAGGAACGAAAAAAGAACCGGTATTACCGATAGGTCCTAATGCCATAAGCCTTCACCTCCCGCTTCTTATTTGCAACATAATTATATCAAATTCTGTATTAAATTGCTGAAATATATAACGTTGAATTATCGGCGCTATTGAAAGTTGAATGCTTACATAAACATTCGAAATGAAAACTATTTTGCCTGTATAGGCAAACTGACCGCCTTTAAAACGGTCAGCTTGCCTAACTTCAGATTAATGTTGTTTGTCTGATCCCATACTTCGCATATATATGGCTTCCTGAAACTTTCTTCTTACTTAGACGCTTCTGTTTTGGTTTTCATGTTGCCTAACAACTCTTTCATTACCGCTTTGCAGTCGATATGTCCTTCTTTGCCGGAATGGAACTTCTGCATCATCGCCGCGCATCCGGATTTGCCATCGGCACCTTCGCCGAATTTTTTCATGATAGCGGAACAGTCAAATTTGCCCCCATTTTTATCTTTGTGCTCCTTAAAGGCCTTGAGCATTGTTTCAAAGTTACCGCAGGGAAATTTGATGCCTGCATCTGAACACCCTTTTTCACTTGTACTATTTGTGTTTGTCATTTTCTGATCTCCTTAATTTTTATAGGTTTGTAAAATATTTGCTGGTCAATCTTTCAATTATAGATAATTACCAGCCCAGTTAATTAACAACATTCGCGTTGCTGTTTTCTTCTGATCACAGATTTGACCACCATCCATGAACCAAGTAAAATAAATACTGCAGGCCAGAATAATCCTGAATGAAACCATTCCATCGGGATGTAGCCTGTTTTTGCCCCCAGCAATACCAGGCCAATAGTTAACAGCAGGACTCCAATTCCGGTGCGACGGCTGTTTCTGCGAGAAGACCAGCTTCTACAGAAGGAATACTTGTGCTCGCTTACTTCGTCTTTTTTCGTTTCGATTGTTGACATTTTTTTCTCCTTTTAAAGTTATTTAATAGTTTTTCTGTTCTATTTGAATGAGTGATAGAGCATGGGGCGTGCCAAACAAAGGAAAGAAGAAAATATAAAAAATAGAATTGATAACTATCTAAAAATAAACAGAAATATTTAATGATTTTTTTCAATGAGAATCTGGTAGGAATTCAATTTGTTACAAATAGTAACCTGTTTAGAGGCATGACGTTACTTATTGTAGCAGGATAAATTAGATAAAAAAGAGGGTACAGGAATTATTTTGAGCGCGGTATTTCCCAGCGCTTTCTTTTTTCCCAAAGGCTTTTTCGGCTGATACCTAAAATATGTGCTATATCTTCTTCCGCGTGATTGCTCTGGAGGGATAAAATTGTCTGTCTGGTGTAGTCGTCAATTGATACAAGGCTTTGACGTTCTCCTATTGACCCAGCATTTCCTGAAATTTTAGCCGGAAGCTGTTCTAAGCCTATAGGATGGCCTTCATCCGTCAAATGTAATGCGTATTCTATCGTATTTTCTAATTCCCGGATATTTCCGGGCCAGGAGTAGTCCATCAGAATCTTCAGGGCAGAAGAAGATATTCCCGGCACAGTCCTTTTGTGCGTGTCACAAAGGTTCTGCAGCAAATTATTTGTTAACATGGGAATGTCTTCTTTTCTTTAGCGAAGCGGCGGAATGAATATGGGAATTACGCTTAACAGGAAGAAAAGATCTTCACGGAAAGCACCTTTTTCTACCGAATCTTCAAGATTACGATTTCTTGCCGAGATAATGCGGACATCAATTTTTTTTGTTACAGTATCCCCTACCCGCCGGGATTCCCCTTCCTGCAAAAAGCGCAGGAGCTTTACCTG
>JANXZU010000102.1 GCA_025355345.1 Syntrophaceae bacterium | reverse complement strand
GCGGAGGCCCCACACCTTAAGCGAATCAACAATGTTGATGAGCTTATAAAGACTGATTGATTACATCCATTTAGGCAAGGCGAAGGACATTGTCCGAAGTCTTGCCGCATAGAAAGCCACCGACAAGGTCGGTGGTAGTTTACTATGAATTTTTCAGGGAGGTGCTTATGAACATCGACAGACGAGATTTTTTGAAACTAGCGGGAATTGGCAGTGTCGTTTTTGTATCGGGTCTCAGTAATATGAATCAGGCGGCAAATGCAGCGGGCGTAAGTAAGGATGATTTCTTTTTCATCCAGATCTCAGACACCCATTGGGGATTTACTAACCAAGCCATAAACCCGGATGCAATGGGAATACTCAAGAAAGCGATTGATGCTGTTAATGGCCTCAAATATCAGCCAAAATTTGTCATATTTACAGGTGATTTGACACATACAACCGATGACGGCAAGGAACGGAGGAAGCGCCTGGGAGAATTTCGTGATATCGTCAAGCAATTAAAAGTAAAAGATATCAGATTCATGCCGGGTGAACATGATGCCGGCTTGGACAATGGAAAGGCTTATCAGGAGTATTTAGGGCAGCCCCATTATACTTTTAACTATAACAATGTTCATTTTATTGTTCTTGATAACGTTTCGGACCCGAATTCAAAAATTGGAGATAATCAGTTGCAATGGCTGGGCGATGACCTGAAACAGCTTGATAAGGATTCTCGCATCATCGTGTTAACACACCGTCCCCTTTTTGATTTGTATCCGGATTGGGATTGGCACACCCGGGATGGAGCGAAAGCTATTGAGATGCTCATGCCGTTTACAGATGTCACCGTATTTTATGGCCACATTCATCAGGAACATCACCATATGACCGGACATATTGCCCATCATGCCGCCAAGGGCATGATGTACCCCTTACCCGCACCGGGATCAGTTCCCAAAAAGCAACCACTTCCATGGAATGCATCGGAACCGTACAAGGGGCTGGGTTACCGCGGCATAGATGTGAAGAGTGGTCAAAAAGAATTTGCCATTACTGAATTTGGTATTAAAGGAGAAAAAGTGTGAAGACCATGAAAGCTTCCCATCCAGTGGTCGTCCTCACCATTCTGGCATTTATAATGTTTCTGTTTGCCTGGGGTAATTTTGCAGGTGCAAATGATGAGGAAGTCATCATAAAGATGACGGCCAAGAAATTTGAATACTCACCAAAAGATATTTCAGTGAAAAAAGGGATTCCTGTTGTATTGGAATTTACTTCTCTGGATGGCTTCCACGGATTCTATTGCCCGGGCCTGGGAATTCGTACCGATATTGAGCCCCAAAAGGTGAACAGGCTGCGATTTATCCCGGAAAAGGTCGGCACATTTTCTTTTCATTGTGATAACTTTTGTGGCAGTGGACATGAGGATATGACAGGAACTATCACGGTGACGGAATAACCGCTCGACCAGGGTATGATTATTATCCTTAAGAAAACATCCGATGGAAGGAGCGGATGACCCAAAAACAGAATATCCGTAGCTTGCTGATTTTTTCCCTTTTATGTTTGTCCTTGGGCGGATTGATGTTGCACTATCGGATTCATCCTCCCGGCGAACTGCCGGGAAATATTATTCCGACCGTTGCCGGTATCATCAGTATAGTTGTTATTATACCTCTGTTTTACTTTCACCGCACCATAGCTTATGGCTATATGCTCAATGGCATGATTGTCATTATCGGCACTATCGGTATGTTGCACTTTTCCCTTCTGCATCTCCCCCATGTCCTGACTCTCCAGGTTGTTATTCTTAAATCACTGCTGGCGGATATCATCGTACTCTGGGGGAAATTCGCTATAGGGAAGGCCCTGTTTGAACTGGATCTCTTGAAAAAACCGGAGGATACCGTGCGAAAAGGCAGATTCCTCCGCTATCCGAATATGGGCTGGTGGTGGGTGCATCTGGCCGCTTTAAGTATCGTGTCTGCTTTGGGTAACCTGTTCTGGAGTTGAAGCTCTTCATCTGATTTCATGAGTCATATGACATGATTTCGGCCGCAAGAAAGTGACTCAGGCAAAATTAAAGGATTTTAAAGGACAGAATATTTATGTATCGATTTCTTCTATGGCAACCCGGATGGTGGATATTACATATCTTGGCAATCATCCTTGCTTTCTACCTGGGTTATTTAATGCGATAATCTATCAATTTGTATCATAAAGTATGCAAATGCCCATGCGTACATAGTGTGGCGGTGTTAGTGCAGCCTCTTTTTAAACTGTTCCGCCAATGACGGGATAATCTGGAACAAATCTCCAACGATCCCATAGTTTGCGACACTAAACATAGGCGCTTGGGGATCCTTATTTATGGAAGCAATGATCTTAGGCATTTTCATGCCCGCCAAATGCTATATTGCGCCTGAAATTCCACAGGCAATGGCGGATATGCCTTCTCGGATTAGGGTATTGGTATCGGGATCAATATTAACTTCCGTTGTGTCGGGACCTGTTTAATGTAGACAATTATATTCAAGAAGAAACCTCAATTATTGTTTCTAAGGAGGATTACTGCTTCATACATCATTTTTCCTGATAGGTAAATCCATCTCATTTCTGGGCGCGTAAAATAGAATATCGCCCTCTTGTTCAGTTCCACTTCAGCCAAAGCAGCCCCGCAATGGCGCTGAAAAAGCAGTAATCGTGGACGCCGGCGGCTACCCGGCTCAGTCACTGGCTCTTCGTGGTCTTTGGGGCCTTTTCTGCAGCGACATCGTAAGCGTCTATTAAACCGCACCTAACTTGAGACGGTGGCCATGATTTTTTTCCGATCCACATATTGCGGCAGGAGATTTTTGTAATCTTCATCGGATTGAGCCAGAGGCAACTGTTCGAAGAGGAACCGCAGATAGTGGTAAGCTTGGAGGCCGTTGGCCTTGGCGGTTTCGATGAGGCTGTAAATGGTTGCACTGGCATCCGCCCCGCGGGGATGGCCGGAGAACAGCCAGTTCTTCCTTCCCACCACGAAGGGG
>JANXZU010000089.1 GCA_025355345.1 Syntrophaceae bacterium | reverse complement strand
GTAGAAAAACAAAAAGTTCAGCCGCATCTGGAAGCAACAGGAACTCTGAAAGCAGATGAAGAAGTAACGGTAAGTTCTGAGGTGGATGGTATTGTCAGACAGATTAAGGTAAATGAAGGTTCGCCTGTAAATAAAGGTTCTCTTTTAGTCGAAATTAATGAAATTGATTATGCGCTGGATTTAAAAAGATCGGAATCCGCCTTAAGACAGGCGGACGCAAATTTAGCGAATGCTAAAGCCGAATATACGAGAAAAAATACTTTGTATCAGGAAGAACTGATTACTCGACAACAATTTGACGACATAACTACAAAATTAGCTCTGGCGGAAGCTGAACTGGACAGGGCAAAAGCCACTTTAGCAACTTCTAAAGAAAAGCTTGCCCGGACAAAAGTTTATTCACCTCTGAACGGAGCAGTGAAAGAGAAGAAAATTTCTGTCGGCGACTACGTCCGCAACGGGACACCGCTTTTAAATTTAATCAAAATTGATCAACTCAAACTTAATTTTACGATCAGTGAGAAAGATGTTGCCGGATTAAAAATGGGGCAGGAAGTTGTTTTTAATGTTGATGCTTTTCCCACTAAGCAATTTAAGGGTAGGGTGAGCCTGCTTTATCCGAATGTAGAGGAAAGAACAAGAACACTGCAGGGGGAAGCAATTGTCCCTAACGCCAATCATTTATTAAAACCGGGATATTTTGCAAGGGTACAGATATTTACACAGCGGTCGCGCGATGCTTTGGTTATTCCCATTACATCCCTCACGTACGACGCTTCCATCATTCGTATTTTTGTTGTCGAAAGTGACAATACAGCAAGAGAAAGAATCATTAAAATAGGTGACAAATACGGTGAATATGTGGAAGTTCTGGAAGGGCTCAAACAAAAGGAACAGATTGTAGTTGTCGGACAAAACAACCTGTCGGAAGGGGTAAAAGTAAATGTGGCTCGCTGATACATCGGTAAAACGTCCTGTATTTGCCACCATGGTTATTATGGCCCTGGTGGTTTTGGGCATTGTCAGTTATCCCGAAATTGGTGTTGATCTTTTACCCAAGATCGATTTCCCCATAGTTACCATTACCACGACGCTCAAAGGCGCAAGTCCCGATGTTATGGATGTGGATGTTACGGACAGAATTGAAGGCGCTGTCAATACCATCAACGGGGTCAAAAGTATTACATCTACGAGTACAGAAAGCGTAGCGCGGACTACTATAGAATTTGTTCTGGAGAGGAATATTGACCAGGCTGTTCAGGATGTGCGTGAAAAAGTATCCGGGATTCGAAGTAAATTGCCTGCGGATATTGATGAACCCAGCATTGCCAAGGTAGATCCAGACGCATCGCCGATTCTGTTTGTTAATCTTGCAGGGAATCGTTCAGTTCGCGATCTGTCCATGTATGCTGATGAAGTGCTTAAAGAACAACTTCAGCGCATCAACGGCGTAGGTAACGTCATTTTCTATGGGCTACGTTTGCGGCAGGTTCGCATCTGGCTTTCTGCCGCTCAAATGCGGGCATATCAAATATCTCCCAGTGATGTGATCCTGGCCCTGAAGCGCGAAAATATTGAGTTACCGGGTGGCCGGATTGAAACTCAAACCAAAGAATATACCGTCCGAATCAAAGGCGAGTTTGCCAAAATTCCTGATTTCAATGACTTGATTATCAGTTCCTATAAAGGCGCTCCGGTGCGTGTCCGTGATATCGGCAGAGCGGAAGATGGCATGGAAGAAAAACGATCCCTGTCACGTTTCAACAGGATTGCCTCAGTTGGCATGGCAATTCAGAAACAATCGGGAACAAATACAGTAGAAGTGGCCAATCGCGTTAAAAAAGAAATAGAAAAAATAAACAAAACACTGCCTCCCGGAATGAAAATTAATATTGCAATGGATCAGTCACTTTTTATTGTACGATCCATTAATGAAGTTCAATCCCATCTAATCTTAGGTAGTATTTTTGCTATTTTGGCCGTTTTTATTTTTCTGAAAAATATTCGCACAACTTTAATCAGTGCGGTCGCTTTACCCGTGTCCGTAATCTCAACATTCGCGTTGATCAACGCTTTTGGTTTTACCTTCAACAACATGACGATGCTGGCACTTTCACTTTCAGTTGGGCTATTGATTGATGACGCCATTATTGTCATTGAAAATATTTACCGTCACATAGAAGAGGGCATGGAACCACGTGAGGCGGCAACATTTGCCACATCGGAAATAGGTCTGGCGGTTATGGCCACGACGTTTGCAATTGTGGGCATCTTTTTGCCCGTTGCTTTAATGAAAGGAATTATTGGCAGATTTTTCCTCCAGTTTGCCTTAACGATTATTTTTGCCATTCTGGTTTCGTTGCTTGTTTCCTTTACCTTGACACCAATGATGGCGTCGATTTTTCTCAAATCTCACAAAAAAGCCGGACCCAACCCTCTAACTGCTGGCGTGGACGGCAACATAAACGGAAATGGCAAAAAAACCATTTGGATTAGAATCAGCGATTATCTTGAACATTATTACACAAAACTGGAATCTTATTATCGGAGAATTCTTGAATTTGCACTGGGCTACCGAAAAACGGTGCTTATAGGAGCCTTGATTATATTTCTTCTGAGTCTTGGGCTTACGGCTTTTATCGGGAAGGAATTTACACCGTCAGAAGATCAGGGCGTTTTTATGATCAGAATGGAAGCACCGATTGATTATTCCGTGGATCAGGTAGAAAAATATTATGGGAAAACAGAAGCAATGATGCAGGAAATTCCGGAAGTCAAATCTGTTTTTTATGTTCAAGGGTACGGGGGATATGCCAATCGCGCGCTGATGATTATCAATCTGAATCCAAAGGCGGAGCGTAAAAAGACTCAGGAAGACATAAAAAAAATTGCACGAACTAAATTGGGGCAAATTCCGGGGTTAAAAGTGTCAGCTGAAGATATTTCAATTGTCGGTGGCGGGATCAGAAATGTGCCGATTCAATATAGTATTCGAGGACAGGATCTTAACGCTTTAAAACTGTACGCAAAAAAGATAACCGCCGAATTTTCCAAACTGCCGGGAATCGTGGATGTGGACACTTCCCTGGAAGTCGGCAAGCCGGAATTCAAAGTTTATATTGATCGAGATCGGGCGGCAGATTTGGGAGTGGATGTCGCCACAGTTGCCGAGGCCATTAATCTGCTTGTTGGTGGAGAGCTTGATATCGCCAGGTATAAAGATGAGCAAAAAGGAAAGCGTTATGATCTCAGGGTCAGATTAAATCCACAGGATCGGGAAAGTTCCGGCGGTATGCAGCAAATCTTTGTGCGTGCCCGCGATGGTAAACTGGTTGAATTGGCCAATGTGGTAAAAGTGGAAGAAGGAACAAGCTCCAGCGTTATCAACCGTGTTGACCGTCAAAGAGCAATCACCATATTCGCATCTCTGGAAGGAAAACCCCTGGGCCAGGCAAAAGACGAACTGGATTCTATCGCTGAAAAAATTCTCCCCGCTGATTATTTGCCCCGATATCAAGGAATGGCCGATACCATGAAAGAATCTTTTGGCTATCTGATTTTTGCGCTTATTCTTGGAGTTATAATGGCTTATATGATTTTGGCCGCTCAATTTGAAAGTTTTGTTCATCCCATTACAGTTTTACTTTCTATGCCACTGTCTTTTATCGGCGCGTTTGGCGCATTGTTTATCACGGGTAAGACTCTTAGTATTTTTAGTTTTATTGGGCTGATCCTTCTTATGGGTTTGGTAAAGAAAAACGCGATTTTGCTGGTTGATTATACCAATGTGTCTCGCGAACGTGGCATGTCCCGGCGCGAGGCGATATTACATGCCGGACCTGTCCGGATGCGGCCAATTCTCATGACAACTTTTGCGATGATTTTTGGTATGCTTCCCGTAGCTATTGGTGTTGGTGAGGGAGCGGAAACACGCGCACCAATGGGGATTGCCGTTATCGGCGGTTTGATTACTTCTTTGTTCCTTACGTTGGTTGTAGTGCCGGCAGCTTACGATATATTTGATGATTGGCAGGAATATTTTAGAAGGAAAACATTCATGGAGATGCTAAATGATTTAGTATTGTTAATGAAAAATTTTTATGGAATAATAACGAAAACAGTAAAAGAGCGATGGGAACATTTAAGGAAGAAGAAAAAGACAGTAATGAGTGTAAAAAGGAGGTCTTAATTATGAAGATGTTTCTGGTTATTTACGCGGAGGCTTCCGATGAGAGCATAATCGGCGCATTTAAGAGCGCCGGATTTAAATCTTATACTAAAATGCATGGAGCGACAGGTGAAGGAGAAGAATCTGAACCAAAGCTTGGCACTCACTGCTGGCCCGGCAAAAACAATGCGCTGTTTATTGGAGTCCATCCAGAAGAGATTCAGCATATTAGCGATCTTGTGCGGAAATTGAAAGTCGAGCATCCCCGCGCCGGGATAAGAGCCTTTACATTTCCTATGGAAGAATGTATCTAACATCATCATATAAAAGCGGTCAGTAGAAATATTTATTAATATGTTTTTTGACTTTTATCAGGAGGGTTAATTATGAATAAAATACAATTGGCGGCTATTTCATTTTTTACAGGATTATTTTTGATAAGTGGTTGTGCGACAACTCAGGAATTCGCATCATCCGTTAAATCCAAAGTAAGTTCGATAACGTCAACTGTTGATACAGACCTGGTCAATCAAATACCTGTGGATAAGCGTGAAGGCTTTGCCAAAGCTGAATTTGATCTAAAAGTCGCTTCGGATAAATTGAAGCTGGCCGAATTGAAAAGCGAGCGAGCCTCCGTTCAAAAGAAATATGCGAGTTATGAGGAAGATTTAGCGGAAAGTTTTCGTAATGAGGCGGAGCTTGACTATGATCTCGTGAAAATTGCAGCAATTATTAAAACCGGTTTGGGAAAGAAAGAGGATAATGTCAATGCCAGGGCTAGCTTGCAGAAGAAAAAGCTAAACACGCAATCAGATCGCATCGGGATTAATGCGGATATGGAAAACACAAAAGATAAAATAGATGATCTGTCCGCTCAGATTGCTAAGATGGAAGGAACAATGAAGTCTAGTGCCGTGAAAGCTGCACCTGCGCCGAATATAGAAGAAAATAAATAGTCGGAGTAACTGCGACTATCTTTTTAAAAGTAAGTAGCCTGCCGCGATGCCGATTAAAGCGCCAATAAGAGATATAGCGATCATATTGTTAAAAGATGATTGAGCCAGTGGAATCAGCACCTGATCCATACCCTTCAAGTTAGCGCCTCTGGTTATTACAACATCAAATGGCAGCTGACCGATTAGAAAAGCTGAAGGCCTGAATAAAAAACCAATAAGTCCCCCGATAAAAAAACCGATAAAACAAAATGGAACAACAAGGCTTTTTGATTTTCTGGATCTCATTATTTTCTCCTTTCGTTGTAAGAAGTATTTAGAAACTATAGTAAAAAGAATAACATGCTTCCCTAACAATCTTTAACGATATTATTATTGTCAGATATATATTTATCAGACAGTGACCGAACCACTCAACTGGCCGCAGGCGGCCAGGATGTCACTGCCTTTGCTCTTGCGAAGCATGGTGGTGAAATGTCGGTCGAGCAGAATCTGTTGAAACTCTTCCACATCTTTTACAGGCGGTGATTTAAACTGTGATCCGGGATGTTCGTTAAAGACAATCAAGTTTAATTTGCAGCGTAGACCATTCAATAAAACGGCCAATTTCCTGGCATCTTTTGCAGAAGAATTAACGCCATCAATTAGAATATATTCAAAGGTTAGCAGACGGCGACCGGGCATGGGATATTGTTTGCATGCGTCGAGCAATATTTGCAGGGGATACTTTTTGTTGACCGGCATAAGCCGAGTTCTAGTCTCATCATCGGATGCATTAAGTGATACGGCCAGATTGATGCAGATGTCTTTGCCCAGTTGTGCGATTTGAGGCGCAAGCCCGCAGGTGGAAACAGTAATCTTGCGGTTGGAAATACCCAGACCAAAATCGCAGGTCAGAATGTTTATAGTCTTAAGAGTGTTTTCATAATTGGCTAGTGGTTCACCCATGCCCATCATAACAATATTGTTTATGGTTTCTCCTTCCGGCGTTTCATGCTTCAGCGCAATAAGTTGCCCGACAATTTCTGCTGGCGTTAAATTGCGCGTAAATCCCTGGCGTGCAGTCAGACAAAATTCACAGCCCATAGAACAACCTGCCTGTGTTGATAAGCATATTGTCCAATGGCTTTTACCGGGAATTAAAACACTTTCGATACAAAGGCCGTCTTCCAGGCGCAGGAGCGCTTTTTTTGTTCCATCCTGCGATGTAAGAATTTTGATGATTTCCGGTCTCTGGATGCGGCAAATAGATGGGAGTTTTTCCCTGAAATCACGGGAGAGAGTTGTCATTTCGTCAAAAGAAACGCAGCCTGATTGATGCAGCCATTTCATGATCTGCCGGGCACGATATTTTTCTTTACCGGATGATGAAATAAACTCTTCCATTTCATCAAGAGTAAAATCAAGAAGATTCGGCAGGGCTGTATTTGTTTTATTAACCATTTAGCTTTTTCTGTAAATTACCGGCTATGGCGTCTATAAAAGCTTCCGTGTTCACTTTTCTATTGGTAGGTTTCTTTTCAGCAAGTAAAAGCAAATCGCCGGTCATTGTGCCTTCTTCTATTGTCGCAAGCGCTGCCTCTTCAAGTTTATTGGCAAAATCAACCACTTCCGTGGTTCCATCCATTTCGCCGCGTTTGCGCAATCCGCCTGTCCACGCAAAAATCAGCGCCATTGAGTTGCTGGAGGTTTCCTCGCCTTTTAAATGTTTGTAGTAGTGTTTTTGAACGGTACCGTGAGCTGCCTCATATTCAAACCAGCCGTTAGGAGAAACCAAAACCGATGTCATCATTGCCAGCGAACCGTTAGCTGAGGCAATCATATCCGACATGACGTCACCATCATAGTTTTTCAGTGCCCAAAGCATACCGCCTTCACTCTTCATAATTCGCGCGACGGCGTCGTCAATCAAGGTGAAGAAATATTCAATTCCTGCCTTCGAAAATTTATCTTTCCAGTTTATTTCAAATTCCCGTTCAAAAATATCACGGAAACCCGCGTCGTATATTTTGGAAATAGTGTCTTTAGTAGAAAACCACACGTCAATTTTTTCATCAAGAGCGAAAGTAAAACAAGCGCGGGCAAAGCTCAATATAGATTGCTCCAGATTGAAATTAACCTGTGCGATTCCCTTATCCGGAAAATTAAATACCGGAACGCTGATGGCCTTGCTGCCATCCTGTGGAGTAAAAATTAATTCCAGCAGGCCTGCGGAAGGAATAGCAAATTCTGTGTTGCTGTAAACATCACCATAGGCATGGCGGCCGATTGTGATCGGTTTTTTCCAGGAAGATACTCCAGGTTTGATGTTGCTCACAAGAATTGGTTTGCGAAAAACCGTGCCGTCCAACATGGCGCGAATGGTGCCGTTAGGACTTTTCCACGCTTTTTTTAAACTATATTCTTTAACTCTGTCTTCGTTGGGAGTAATGGTGGCGCATTTAATGCCGACGCCGTATTTCATAATCGCGCGGGCGGCGTCAACGGTCACCTTATCATCTGTGTCATCGCGATGTTTCATGTGCAGATCGTAGTAGTCAATATCCATGTCCAGATAGGGTAGAAGTAATTTGTCTTTTACCATTTTCCACATGATGCGGGTCATCTCGTCGCCATCCATTTCGACAAGAGTAGTTTTAACTTTGATTTTATTTGCCATAAAAATATTTGCTCCAGATTAGATTGTTTTTATATTTGAATTTCAGTTGCGCACATTGAGAGCACCGCCAGCTAAAACGATTTGCTTTTGTCTGGCGGATAATTGGCAGGTCACCTGAAAAGAAGTGCCCTTAGTTTTGTTTAGTACAATAAGATCATCACCATCAGAAATTTCTTTTCTTACTGCGATAATTTCTAATTCGTCCTGCTGATCAATTTTATCATAATCGCCTGGGGTGCTGAATGTCAGCGGCAGGATACCGAAATTGATCAAATTAGCAGCGTGAATTCTTTCGAATGATTTGGCGATAACCGCTCTAACACCCAGGTACATCGGGCACAAAGCGGCATGTTCCCGTGAAGAACCCTGACCGTAAGAAAGTCCTGCTATAATAATATTATGCTTTCCAGTTTCTTTGATCTGCACGGCTCGTTTTGCAAATGAAGCATCGACGTTTTCAAAAACGAACTCGGAATATTTCGAAATATTCGAACGGTATTTCATCCGCGCGCCGGCAGGAATTATATGATCAGTGGTAATCATATCGCCCAGCTTGATGGTTGCCGGTCCGTAAATAATATCCGGCAGAGAGGAATTTTGAGGCGGTGCACCTATGTTTGGTCCGCGAAATACAGGAGTTGACGCAAAAGCAGCATCAGGCCGGATTATCATTCTGTCATCGATGATTAATTTAGCAGGATTTGTCACGTGGGGATATTCAATGCCCAGATCGCGGGGATCGGTGAAGCGCCCTGTGATGACTGCGGCAGCGGCAGTTTCCGGACTTACCAGATAGACATCGGCATCCATGGTTCCAGATCTTCCCAGGAAATTGCGGTTTGATGTGCGCAAAGACACGGCACCGGATTTAGGGCTTTGGCTGTTACCGATACAGAAGCCGCAGGCATTTTCCATTAATCTGGCACCTGCAGAAATTAAATCTGCAAGATAACCGTCGCGTGCGAGATTATCCAGAACCTGTCGCGACCCCGGTGCTAAAATGAAACTGACATTAGGGTGGACAACTTTACCTTTTAATACCATGGCTACTGTTGCTAAATCTTTGTATGAGGAATTGGTGCAACTGCCCAAACATACCTGATCCACAATAATTTCTTTCATACTCTTGACTGTGCCGATATTTTCTGGGCTGTGTGGCTTGGCGGTCATTGGTTGGATTTCGGATAAGTCAATGTCAACGGTCCTGGCGTATTCTGCGTCTTTATCAGCGCAAAGTGGTGTAAAGTCATGCTCTCTTTTCTGAGAAGTGAGAAATAGTCGTGTCATTTCATCACTGGGGAAAATGGATGTTGTAACTCCGCATTCCGCGCCCATATTTGTTATTGTAGCGCGTTCGGGAACTGTGAGTATGTTTGCTCCTTCACCGCCATACTCGAATATAGTGCTGACATTGCCTTTGGTGGTAAATATTTCCAGAACTTTTAGAATGATGTCTTTGGCCGAAACCCATGGCTTAAGTTTACCTGTCAGGTTAATTTTAACTACTTTTGGACAGGCCAGATAAAATGCTTCTCCCGCCATGGCTTGCGCAACATCCAAACCTCCTGCGCCGATCGCAATCATTCCAAGCGCGCCGCAAGTCGGAGTATGACTGTCTGAACCAATCAGAGTTTTTCCGGGTTTGCCGAATCGCTCCAAATGTACCTGATGACAAATGCCGTTTCCGGCACGAGAAAGAACTACGCCGAATTTTTGCGCCACGCTCTGCAAATAGCGGTGGTCGTCCGCATTTTCAAAACCGATTTGAATCGTATTATGATCAATATAACTCACCGAAATTTCTGTTTTAACTTTCGGAATATCCATGGCCTCAAGCTGTAGATAGGCCATAGTACCCGTTGCATCTTGTGTGAGAGTTTGATCAATGCTGATGCCAATTTCATCGCCGGGCACAAGGTTTCCGTAAACCAAATGTCCGGCGATAATTTTTTCAACTAAATTCTTCCCCATTTCCTATTCCTTGCGTAACTCTAAAATGACATCTACTCTTTTGGGAGCAGAATAATTGCTATACGGCGGTTTTTCGCCCGTCCTTCGGCAGTTGAGTTATCAGCCAGTGGCTGATATTCACCAAAAGCAGTAGCCGAAAGAATCTTCGGATCAATGCCCTGCTGTTGTAAATATTTAGAAACATTTATCGCTCGTGCCGCAGCCAGTTCCCAGTTGGTTGGATATACTTTGGCGAGTCGGCTGGTAATTTTAACATTATCCGTATGTCCTTCAATCCGGATATTTTTATCTTTAACATTTTTTAATATTTCCACCACTCTCTTGAGTACTGCCAATCCTTCTTTTTTAACTGCTGACTCTCCGGATGCAAAAAGAATTTTATCAACGACGTCCATAGTAAGTTTACCCTTGAGTTCAGTGATGGTCACTTGTCCCTGAGAAATTTCACCTTTCATTTCCTTAAGCAATTCTTGATAGGTTTGACTTGCCGCTTCAACTTCTTGAGACTTCTTCATCAGTTGGGAGACATTATCCTTGAGCTTGGTGTTTTCCGCTTCCAAGTCAGCTATCTTTTGTCTTTTTTCCGCAGCTGTTTTGGACAAGTCATCAGTCTTAGATTTAAGATCTTTATCCAACTCATCACGCTGTGCCTTAACTGTCTCAAGTTCCTTAGATAAATTATCTGTTTCTTCTACTTTTTTAATGTACTTACTTTCTGCAACTAAACAACCGCTGCAAAATAATGACATTACAAAAATACTGACAAAAAGATGAATATTTTTTTTCATAATCTCCTCCTTTTTAGTAGTAAGGTTTTTCATGTCTGATTCAAAAAAATAACCTTATAAACTTAGTCAAATTCATATAATAAACTTTGCGTATAATCAACTTACAAATATAACACGATAAGGAAATGGTGTTTAAATTAAACACCATTTCCTTATGGAAAGATTTGTTTCGTAATCGAGATTATGCGCCCTTACTGCTATTATCAAGACCTTTTACCCGAACAGCGCGCCGAAATCTTTTTTGAAAATAAGGTTGATCCAGAGAATCGATGCGGACGACTTTACTGCCACGTGATGCGTGAACGAATTCATTGTTGCCAATGTATATTCCCACGTGTCCTATGGGTCTGCGTGTCCGGAAGAAAATAAGATCACCTTCCTCCAGTTTTTCTTTTTCGATAGTCACGCCTACAGTGGATTGTTCTCTGGCAGTGCGAGGTAAATTTACATCAAATAATTCATACATCTTCCGCACGTAAGCGGAACAGTCAATTCCTTTTAATGAGGAACCGCCCATTTTATATGGCGCGCCTAAAAAACCTGTTGCCACTTTAATAAATAATTTTCTTTCATCGGGGCTGTTCCATTTTCCTAAGAGTTCTTCATTCTCTTTTCTTTCTTTTTCCAGCTCGGTCAAAGCGATATTTTCAGTAACGCTTTCATCGCCTTCTTCCTCTTCCTGTGCAAGACACTCTTCATATTCAGTTAAAGAATCTTTTTTTACAGAATCACATGAGTTGGACAAAACAAGTTTCCGTCCAATGCGTAAGCTGGTCGGTCGAACATTGTTTAGGGCCATTAACTTTTTTACAGGTACTCCGGTTTTTCTGGCGATTATTCCGAGAGTGTCCCCGTTTTTTACTATGTAAGTTACCTTTGGTCTTGATTTTGACTTAGCAGAGGAAACATCGGCGCTTTTTTCAGGTATATCTAAAATCTGTCCCGGCTTGATAGCGTTACTGTGCAGATCGTTTTCTTTCTTGATTTCCTTAACACTGATGCCAAATTTCTTTGAGAGAGTATAGAGACTTTCGCCTTTTGTTACTTTGTATTGGTCGGCTAAAACACTGGTAACCAAGAATAATGACGACAAGATGACAAAGATTCCTGTGAGTACAAAAAACTGCCGTTTCACTATGAAGTACCTCCTTTTTACCTGGGGGTGCCCCATCTTGCTGACGGTGCACAGAATTTGTTTATATACCGAGATATTAGGGTAGAAATCATCGTACAAAGAGAAAATTGACATCCAGCAATATACCGCTGACTTTGTGGCATATGCAATACTAAAAATACATTTACCTGTCAAATTTATTTTGCAATCTGCTTTAATGCGTTATAGGAAGGCAGCACAAAAAATGTGAAAGGGTATTTATGCGATTTTGGAAAAAGTTAATCATAATAGGGATGCTCTTGATTGCTGCTTACTTTATTGTCGATATCGGGCGCTATTTCGTTTATCCCAGTGTGGCTTATTTGAAAAAAAATTGCCCCGGTAAAACCGCATTCATGGAATATCGGGAAGAAAGCTGGCAAAATAAACGAATAAAGAAATCAATTAATACATCTTGGATACCTCTTTCTGAAATATCACCTTATGTAGTAAAAGCTGTAATTATTGCGGAAGACGATAACTTCTGGTCTCATGAAGGATTTGATTATAGTGCCATGCAAAAAGCGCTGGAAAAAGATTTAAAAAAGAAAAAGTTTCAAGCTGGCGGAAGTACAATTTCTCAGCAGCTGGCTAAAAATCTGTATCTAACTCCTGCAAAAAATCCAACCAGAAAAATAAAGGAAGCAATACTTACCTGGAGGATAGAAAGACAACTGAGCAAAAGAAGAATAATCGAACTTTATTTAAATGTGGCTGAGTGGGGAGATGGTATTTTCGGTATCGAATTGGCGTCTCAAGCAAATTTTGGGAAACACGCGGCGAATCTTACTGCTCGTGAAGCTGCAACCCTAGCCGTGATTTTGCCTAGCCCACGCCGTTATAAAATCGATGGCGAATCCGGATATGTGGCGGGGCAGGCAGAGAGAATTTATCAAATTATGGTGCGCCGTGGAATTATTATACCGGAATATGATGATGTGATTAATGAAAACGATTAAAAAACCCCAACTGCTGTCGAAAACAGTTGAGGTTTTTATTTTTTACCTTAAAATTGATTCCAAAAAACTCAGTTATTAATCCGAATTTTTAAAACTATTCAATATTTCCAATCTTTGATTTAAACCATTTTAATTGAGACGGAAATTTGGTTGCTTTTTGTGCCTTATCAAATTCCGCCTGTGTTTTTGCCCACCAGACATAAAACTCCGATTTCATAAATTTACCATTTTTAATTTCCTGTACACCTACCATTAAATGCACTCTTCCGTTAGATGAAATTCCATGATTTTCGTTGCAAGCCTTATCGGCAAGCAACGGAAAAGCCTTAGGGAAAGCGGCGCGGATTGCATAAACGTCATCTACCGTGTTTGCGGCCTGGATTGCTTTGGCCAGATAAATCATGCTTTCGTAATTAGAGGAAACCTCCCAGGTGGTAGGCCTTCTATAGATCGACTTGTACCTTTTATCGAAAGCCGGTCTCGCAGGTGAGGGAGCATTGTCGAAGCCCATTAAACCGATTACGTTTTCCATCAAGCTAGTACTTTCCAACACTTGTGCTACATAATCAATTTTTGCCTGATCGACGAGAATGAATCCGCCCTTATAACCCATGTTACGTGATTGTTCAATGACAAGGGCGGTTGTGGATGAAGGACCGCCGATGAGCATAACATCGGGAGTTGTCGCCAAAGCGGCTGCCAAAGGTGCGGAGAAATCTGTTTTGGTGTAGTAATTGGCCGGTTTATCTGCTGTAATCGTACCTCCTAGTTTTTTCCAGTAGGTTTTGAAGACTTCCCGCCACTCATCACCATAAGCTCCAAGAGTTACAACCATGGCCGCCTTACGCCAGCCTCGATCCCAGGCCATGTCGGCAAATATCTGAGCATAAACTGTCAGAGGAGCATTCATGGCTACCAACAATCTATTCCCCGATTGGGTGGCTTTGGGGCTGCTTGTATAACCCATTAAAATAAATTCGTTACACTCTTCCTGATTAATTTTCATTAAAGCTGTTTGTGTTGTGTATACCGGACTATATATGACCAACGCATTATTTGCCAGTAATTGGCGGGCATTACTCATGGCCAGTGTAGGATCTACCTTGTCATCAAGTTTTTCCAGCCTAAAGAGGAGCTTCTGTCCTTCGATTGTAACGCCTCCGGCCGCGTTCAAATCTTTAATGGCCATGTCCAGCCCGGTTACAAAATCCTGACCGTATTCGGCAGCCGGACCACTAAGCGGGCCGGTAAATCCGATTACTATGTCGGCCGCCCGACTAGCAGATATCCACGACATCGTCAATAATACGGTTAATAATAAGCTAAATATCTTAAAACGCTTCATTTTTCTCCTCCTCTTTGGTTGAATATATGTTATTTAAGTAAATTAAAAATATAAAGAAATCTAAAATATACCTGTGTCTAAATTTATTACTAATGAATTAGTAAAAGAACCTTTTCTTTTAAAGAATCATTAATTTAATGAATTATGATAATACTACAAGTTAATGGTCAAGTCAACTCTTGTAGTCTATGATTTTACTTTCTAAATTTCAATAGAAATTTGTTCTTGAATCAAGTAATTATGAGAAATATAGAGATTAGAATTAAGATTACCAGCCATCCGCTCTAAGTTGATCCGGAAAATGATGATGTGCAATGGGAAGAATGCATATTTTTGTTGTAATTTTCTGCTAAATTTATACCTCGACTTCAGTCAACTATTTTTTGTTTCTGCGAGCGCAATAAAAAACCCGTTTTCGTAAAAACGGGCAGAATATTCTGGCTCCCCAGCGCGGACTCGAACCACGGACATGGTGGTTAACAGCCACCCGCTCTACCGACTGAGCTACTGAGGAACACAATTAATCGGCAATACTTTAAATTACTTCCACAGATTCACTTGTTAATGACGCCTAGGCGGAATCTGCCAATCCCACTGATAAATGGAACTACTGGGGAAAATTAATTTTGCAGGCGCTTCATAATACAATTAGCTCAGGATGTCAACACCCACAATGAAGTGTCGTTAAAAAAAGTAGAAATATTGCTAAGGCCTTGAAAACAGAAATATTTATTATCATATTAATGTGTCATAAAAAGCTATAAAAAAGTACTTTGCCGTTTATTAATCATTATCTTGCCTCAAAAACAATGATGATATATAAAAAACACAAATTAAGAAGGCAATGCTTGGAGTGATGACAATACCTGTGAAAAAGTTTATCAGCCAGAAAATATTAAAAAAAGAAGTACTGGAAAGTGGCTTATGCACTGGTTGTGGTGCCTGTGTCGGCCTTTGCCCTTATCAGGTCATATATCACGACCGGACTGTTCAGTTGCATGCTTGCGATCTGGAAAATGGAAAATGTTATGATTATTGTCCCAGAACCTCAACTGATCTGAATAAATTAAGAAATTTGCTTTTTGATGCAGGCGATATGTCGCCGGAGATAGGAGCAATGAAAGGTTATTATTTTTCTCGTGCTACTAATCCTCAATTAAGAGAAAATGTCCAGCATGGCGGAACAGTTACTGCTTTGATGGAATTGGCTTTGCTTGAAGGATTGATTGATTCTGCCATTATTTCCTCTCCTGATCGAGAGTTTGGCCAAAGTGGCCTGGTTGTTAAAGATAAAGTAGAGCTTAGAAAAAATGCGGGCAGCAAGTTCACCGTATCGCCTACAGTTGCCGTATTTAATCAGTTAGAGGGGACAAAAGATGCGGGCAATATAGGTGTTGTTGCCACAGCCTGCCAGGCACTGGCATTGGCCAAGATGAAATTAAAATCAGTCAAAGAAGATCGTGGAAAAATTGATCAACTGAAATTAGTAATCGGTTTGTATTGCGGGTGGGCTTTTGCCGCCCAGAAATTTAATGATTTAATGGGCCAGAATGATATAGCTTTGGAATCGATTTCCGGCATGGATATTCCGGCCGGGAAAAACTCTTTGGAAATCTATACGGCAACTGGGACAAAGTCATTTCCGCTTTCCGATATGCAAGAATGCATTCGCAATGCCTGTCATTATTGCTTGGACAGCACGGCGGAATATGCAGATATATCGGTAGGGGCGGCGCGCTTTGGGGACAATTGGGAGGAGATGCGCCACTGGAATCAAATGATTGTGCGCACACAGAAGGGCAGGGATTTAATCGATTTAGCCATAAAGCGCGGTGTGCTGGAAGTTAAAGAGGCTCCGACAGAAAGTTTATTACAGTTGAAAAAAGCAGCGGTTGAGAAAAAGAAAGCAGCGCTGCAAAATATTATTCGCAAAAGTGGATCGGCAAAAAATCTTTTGTATCTGGATTGCCATGATCCGGTGGTGCAAATGTTTTTAGCTAAACAAATATCTAATAAAAAAAGCAGGTAAGGTGATGTCCAAATTATTA
Source organism: Syntrophaceae bacterium (assembly GCA_025355345.1). Lineage (GTDB taxonomy): Bacteria > Desulfobacterota > Syntrophia > Syntrophales > Smithellaceae > FEN-1160. Next base: position 2,153 of record JANXZU010000089.1, on the reverse strand, counting down.
AGTCCGGCCGGAGCTAAAGTTTTATTCATGGGCAATGAGGCCATCGCTCGTGGTGCGCTCGAAGCCGGTATTAGTGTTGCAGCAGGTTATCCGGGAACACCTTCCTCCGAAGTTATTGAGAGGCTTGCCGGGGTCGCCCAAGAAAGAAAACTTTATGTAGAATGGTCAGTAAATGAAAAAGTAGCGCTGGAAGTTGCGGCGGCAGCATCCTTTGCAGGATTGCGTTCGATTTGTGTGATGAAACAAAATGGTGTTAACGTCGCTTCCGATTTTCTTTTGCACCTAACGGCTTCCGGCACGCGCGGTGGTCTGGTTTTAGTGACCTGCGAAGATCCGGGCGCTCTTTCCAGCGTCAATGAGGGAGAGTCCCGTTATTTTGCTAGGATGCTGGAGATTCCTCTACTTGAGCCATCCAACTTTCAGGAAGCCAAAGACCTGACTAAGTGGGCGTTTGAACTATCGGAGGCCATCGGCAATGTGGTTATGCTGCGTTCTGTGACGCGCATGTCTCACGCCAGCGGCAATGTGATTTGCGGCAAGTTGCCCGTCAAAACAAGAGAGGCGAAGTTTGATTATGACGGGTCGGTGATGGATTCGCAAACCGGGCCGATGATCAGTACACCGGTTGTTGCCAAGCACGCACTCCATCAGAAAAAGCTTAAAGATGTCGAGGCGCTGTTTGAAAAAAGCCCTTTTAATAAATATGTAGGGCCGGCGAAGCCTCAACTGCTAATCATCACCAGCAGCGCATGTTTTCTTTATGCCAGCGAGGCACTCAGTATGCTTAACCTTCAAAAGCGCGTAGGAATTTTAAACCTTAGCTGTACTTTGCCTCTGCCGCCAAAGCTGCTGAAAAAATATTTGCGCCTGACGAATAAAATAATGATTGTGGAAGAAGTTCTGCCTTTTCTGGAAGAAACCGTGAAGGTTCTGGCCGCCGGGATGTTTGCGCAAATCGGCGGCAAAACATTTTACGGTAAAATTGATGAAACTCTGCCTTCCTTCGGGGAACTCAACCCGGATATTGTTGCTGGAGCGCTTACCAAAATTTTTAAAATTAAACGTAAATCGCTGCCTGTTGCTTATACCAAAGAATTGCAAAAGGCGGCGGCCATAGTTCCTGCAAGAGAGATGACTTTTTGTGCCGGTTGTCCGCACCGGGCATCCTTTTGGAATATTTCCAACGCCATCGCTCTGGATGGTCGCGAAGGATTTGTCTGCGGCGATATCGGCTGTTATGCAATGGCGGCGCTATTTCCCGCAACGGGCTACTATACCACACCCACTTTGCATTCAATGGGTTCCGGTACGGGTCTGGCTAGCGGTTTTGCCAAGCTTGATGTCTTTGGCATGAATAAACCAATTCTCGCTGTTTGTGGTGACTCGACATTTTATCATGCGGTCATTCCCGCTCTAATCAATGCGCAACATAATAGGGCGGACATCACTTTTGTTGTTATGGATAACGCAGGCACTGCCATGACCGGTTTTCAGCCTCATCCGGGATTGCCGACAAGCGCGCTCAAAGAAGTGGTTCCCGCGGTCGAGATTGCCGCGATCTGCAAAGCAATCGGCGCGAAAGTAATTATCAGTGATCCGTTTGATCTGGCAGCCACGAGTAAAATATTGACCACGTTTATGGCCGAGAAAGGATCTGTCAAAGTGCTGATTCTTCGTCAAGCCTGTGCGCTTAGTCCCGAGAAAAAAGGCAAGAAAATATTTGACGTGAAAGTAAATGAAGATTTGTGTATGGGTGATTCCTGCGGCTGTAACCGTTTATGCACAAGGATATTCCGCTGTCCGGCGCTGACCTGGGATCGGATAAAAAAGAAGGCGGCAGTTGATGAAGTGATTTGCGCGGGCTGTGGTGTTTGCTATTCAATTTGCCCGCAAAAAGCAATAACGAAGACGGAGGCGGCGTCTAAATGAAAAAGCGCGTAACTGATACCAAGTTGCATTCCAAAGTATACCGCGGCGGCAGTGAGTCTCCAATTTCAAAAACGAAGTGTATTGAAATTGGTAAGCCGAACTGTCCCGCTTCAGCGGGGCAAGATGTGGCGACCCGGTACGCGCCGGGTAAGGATCAGATGAATGTGATCATCACCGGTGTCGGTGGACAGGGTAATGTTCTGGCTTCGCGTGTATTGGCCGGT
>JANXZU010000084.1 GCA_025355345.1 Syntrophaceae bacterium | reverse complement strand
GCCATCGCCCAATATCTCCCCCAGGGAGATTGCGCAGGCGATATTAATGAACTGACGGCAAAAGCGGCGGAGATTTTAAAGGACCACCCGGTCAACGCCAAGCGCCTGGCGGATGGTAAGAAGCAGGCGAATTCCATCTGGTTGTGGGGGCAGGGAAGGAGGCCACAGATTGTTCCGTTGACCCAGAAATATGATTTCAAAGGTGGCATGATTTCGGCTGTTGATCTCCTTAATGGCCTGGGATCAATTGCCGGGCTGAAAAGGTTAACCGTAGAAGGGGCCACCGGCTACATCGACACTAATTATGAAGGTAAGGCGAATATGGCGCTTGACGCGCTGAAGTTCATGGATTTTGTTTTTCTACACCTGGAAGCCCCTGATGAAATGGGCCATGAGGGCAATGCCGAAGGTAAGATTCAGGCCATTGAACTTTTCGACGAAAAGATAGTCGGACCAATTCTGAATGACATCGGGAAATTGGGTGATTATCGGATTCTTGTTTTAAGCGACCATCCGACTCCGATTGATCTGAAAACTCATGTTGGCGATCCGAGTCCTTTTGCCGTTTTGTCGTCACGCAAAGAAGAAAATCTTGCAGTAGGGCGGTCCTTCACCGAAGCTGCCGCCAGGGAAAGCGGTATTTTGGTATCTCCCGGCCACCTGCTGATGGAAAAATTCATTCGGGACTGGGGTGCCTTCCTTGCTTAGTAATTATACAAAAGTCCGAGTGATTTATGCCGACACAGATGCGATGGGCATTGTCTATCATACTAATTATATTCGCTGGTTCGAGTTAGGTCGCAGTGAACTGATGCGACAATTGGGAGTGGCCTATACGGAACTGGAAAAACTTGGTCTTAATCTTCCATTAACCAAAGTGTCCTGTCATTATCTCGCGCCCGCAAAGTACGATCAGCAGGTAATGATTGAAACAAAATTTGATTACATCAAAAGAGCGAGTATTAAGTTTAATTCCAAAATATGGGACGAAAATCAACAAAAGGTTCTTGTGGAAGGTTACACCATCCATGCCTGCACCAACAATGAAGGAAAAATCCGCCGGATACCGCAATTGCTTCTGGAATTAACCGACAAATATAATATCAATAAAGGGGAATAATATGTCCGCAAAGTTAACCAAGAAAGAACTGAAAAGCCCTGATGCATTTCAAACCACATTCGAGAGAGTAGGCGATTATATTTCTGAAAATATGACCCGTGTCATGGTGGTCGGCGGAGCGCTGGTTTGCGCCGTTGTCATTGCTATGGGAATTTATTTTTACTGGAGCTATTACTCCAATTCCGCTTTAAAACTATACACTAAGGTTCAGGGAAATATTCTCAAAAGTGGGGATAATAAAGAAACTATCAATGAAAATATTAAGATATTTAAAGACTTGATTGATAAGTATCCCTACAGCTGGAGCGGTCGGATGGCGTACTATCACCTGGGTAATGTTTATTACAATAACGGCGAGTTCGACAGGGCAATCAGCTCCTATGAGAAATTTGTCAGCAAAACCGGGACTGATAAAACGGGCGTTAAATTTCTAACTTTAACATCTCTGGGGTATTTATACGAAGTTAAAAAGGACTTTAAGGAAGCACTGAAGTATTTTGAACAAGCGCAAAGCTCTTATAATATAGGTTTTGAAGTGATCGGATTACGTAACATCGCGCGTGCATATGAAGAATTAAATAACAAAGAAAAAGCTCTGGAATACTATAAGAAAGCATTGGAAAAAACAACCGAGCCTGCGGCAACCATTTTTATCAAGCGGAAAATATCCACCCTGAGCTGATTTACGCGGAGGCACAAGCATTTGAAAAAAGAATTAATGTCAGGAAACGAAGCCATTGCCCGTGGTGTCTATGAAGCGGGTGTGAGGTTTGCAGCAGCCTATCCCGGCACACCCAGTACGGAAATCATGGAAGAGTTTGCAAAATATGACGACGTCTACGCCGAATGGGCGCCCAATGAAAAAGTTGCGGTGGAAGTGGCCATTGGCGCGGCCCTGGGTGGAGCGAGGGCGCTGGCCGTGATGAAGCACGTTGGCGTGAATGTCGCCGCTGACCCGATTTTTACTGTCAGTTACACCGGCATCGAAGGAGCGCTGGTGATCATCAGCGCTGATGACCCGTCTATGCACAGTTCGCAAAACGAACAGGACAACCGTAATTACGCCAAATTTGCCAAAATTCCCATGCTGGAACCAGCGGACCCTCAGGAAGCCAAAGATTATGTAAGTTTGGCGTTTCAAATCAGCGAACAATTCGATACGCCGGTCTTTTTACGCTCAACGACGCGTGTTTCCCATTCCAAATCCGTTGTCACGTTAAGCGAACCGCAAATGCATGAAGATAAAACGACACTCAAGCATAACGCGGGAAAATACGTCATGGTCCCCATCAACGCCCGCACCAGGCGCGTGGAAGTGGAAAAACGCCAGATGGCTCTCAAGAAGTTTGCTGAGACTTTTCCCGAAAATAAAATGGAAATCAACGACCCGGAAGTCGGCATCATCACCGCCGGCATGCCGTATAATTACGCTAAAGACGTTTTCCCAAATTATTCTTATCTGAAACTGGGCATGATCTATCCGCTGCCCGAAAAATTGATTCGTCATTTCGCGTCAAAAGTAAAAAAAATCTATGTGGTGGAAGAACTTGATCCTTACCTGGAAGAACAGATTAAAGCCATGGGAATACCTGTAACCGGCAAGGACATCTTTCCCTATACCAATGAATTTGACCCCGGTGTCATTAAAAACGCAATTAATTCGGATTTGCAGGGCGCTGTTTCTCCCTATAAAGAAAGCCTTGCGCAACGTCCGCCGAATCTTTGCCCCGGATGTCCGCACCGTGGTTTGTTTTACGCGCTCAAAAAATCAAAAGCCTATGTCCATGGTGATATTGGCTGTTATACCCTGTCTTATATGAAACCACTGGAAGGTTTGCATTCCTGCATTTGCATGGGCGCAAGTATTGGCATGGCGCACGGCATGAGCAAAGCTCTGAAGGAAAAAGGGAAGGGCAAGGTCGTGGGCGTGATTGGCGATTCCACCTTCCTGCATTCCGGTATAACCTCGCTTTTAAATATGGCCTACAACAACAGTGACGCCTTGATCATCATTCTGGATAACAGCACGACAGCCATGACCGGTATGCAGGAGCATCCGGGAACTGGTTACACTCTCATGGGAAAAGAGGCCAAAAAAGTTAATCTAAATGTTTTAGTATCTGCTCTAGGAATTCAAAATATAAGGGTTATCGATCCGAACAATTTAAAAGAAACAAAAAACGCAATCAATGAAGAACTGGCCAGTTCCGGCCCATCCGTCATCATTGCACAGAAGCCTTGCGCTTTGTTTAAAAGGGCAAATATCAAACCGCAGCCACCTCTGAAAGTTGATGCGGATAAGTGTGAAGGATGCAAATCCTGCCTAGGGCTCAATTGTCCGCCGATTTCCTGGAAAGAAGGCGTAACCAAAGTGGGCTCCAAGCGCAAAGGTATCTCATTTATTGATGAAACACTTTGTAATGGTTGTGGTTTATGCGCTCAAGTCTGTAAATTCGGCGCGATCAGTTAAGGAAAAGGGAAACGTTAATGATTGATTCCAAAGTAAAAAGCATATTATTCGCCGGAGTCGGCGGTCAGGGTATTTTGAGGGCCAGTGACATCATATGCATGGCCATGATGGAAGCGGGTTTCGATGTCAAAAAAAGTGAAGTCCACGGCATGGCGCAACGCGGTGGCTGCGTAACCAGCCATGTGCGATATGGCACGAAGGTCTATTCGCCGCTGGCCGAATCCGGAAGTATTGAAACGCTTGTTTCCTTTGAGAAAATGGAAGCACTGCGCTATCTGAAATTCTTAACCAAAGACGCATCTATTATTCTCAATACGGAAGAAATATATCCTCCGGCAGTCAATATGGGTGAAGCTACGTATCCATATGATGCAATTTGTTTTTTAAAGAATCATTACCCTAATGTGATCGCGTTTAACGCAGCCGAACTCGCGCAAAAAGCCGGCAACATCAAAGCGGCCAACGTCGTCCTTCTGGGCGCACTATCTAATCTGATGAACGTTGAAAAATCCGTTTGGGAAAGCGTTATTAAGAAATCCTTCCCCAAAAAATTGGTAAAATTGAACTTAGACGCTTTTCAAATGGGGATTGCTGCTTAAATTAACCGCAATATTTCTAACAAAGGAACATTATGGCAGAAGACTACTACCAAGTATTAGGCGTCGATAAAAAAGGATCCGCCGATGAGATAAAAAAAGCATATCGCAAACTGGCTGTAAAATGGCATCCCGACAAAAACCCCAATAATAAAGCAGCCTCTGAAGAAAAATTCAAAAAGATTAGCGAAGCTTATGCCGTTCTGAGTGATGCGAAGAAGCGCGAGCAATATGACCAATTCGGTTCTGCAGACCAGTTTCGTCAACAGTATTCCCAGGAAGATATTTTCCGTGATTTTGATCTGGATGAAATATTGAGAGGATTTGGTTTTGGAGGCGGCGGAAGAGGGGGAAGCAGGACAACTTTTCGCACGGGGAGAAAGGGAGGCGCCGGATCGCAAGATTATGACGACCCTTTTTCCAGCTTATTCGGTGGCATGGGCGGCGGCCGACAGCATGCCAATATGCCGCAAAAAGGCCAGGATGCAGAGTATAATTTATCAATATCATTGGAGGAATCAGTATTTGGCGCTGAGAAAAAAATATCTCTCCAAATGGAAAATCGCATTGAAGATATCAGTGTAAAAATACCGTCCGGAATCAGCACCGGAAAGAAATTGAGGCTGCCTGGAAAAGGACTCGCAGATTTCAATGGCGGTCCAAATGGCGATTTATATTTAAATATTAACGTAATGCCTCATCCAATTTTTGCCCGTGACGGCAATGATCTATATATCGAAAAGACGATAAAGTTTACCCAAGCAGGTCTGGGAACAACGATAGATGTTCCGACTTTGGACGGAACCTCGAAAAGATTAAAGATTGCCCCCGGCACACAAAACAACACCAAGATCCGAATGAAGGGTTTTGGCTTACCCGGACTCAAGGGCGCCGCCAAAGGCGATCAATATATAAAGATTAATGTCGAAGTTCCGAAAAAGCTCACGGAAAAACAGATGAAGTTGATTGAGCAGCTAGCAGCAGAGGGGATTTAAAGAAAGAAGGCTGAAGAATAATAGACTGAAGACTGAAGGGCACGCGAGACTGAAGGATTATTTTGATCGGAATATTATTTAAGATTAATAAGAGGATATGCTGGTTTTTTTAATTTTAGAGGCAACCTTCGCCAGCCGAATATTTCTATCTTAGGTCTTATAAGATATCTTATGTTAACATGAGACAGATTCATCTTTAGTTTTGAATATTGAAAAAGTACCAAGGGCTTTGGCGACCAAAATATCATCATGTTTTATTTCCGCCTCTAAAACCGCGATATTTTTTCCTATCTGGATGATTTTTGCAGTGCAGAT
>JANXZU010000016.1 GCA_025355345.1 Syntrophaceae bacterium | reverse complement strand
CCTGGTATTCCGCCAGAAGAAAAGGGATAACATACGCGGAAGAGTCCGTTATGGTTGGATGATGCCTTAGGGAAATGGCCATATGCTGCGTTGCGCTTCGTCCCTCGTCATTGCGGCCTACGCAAAAATAGGCCTCATTTCTCAGGCCTTGTGCGCCTTGTCTCTGGCTCATTTTACTAAGGCGTCATAGTTTTTTAAATAAGGAGGAGTAAATGAAAAGGGCTGTTGTCATAGGACTGGGGATATTTGGTTACAATATCGCTCGCACCCTGTTTGAAAATGGATTTGAAGTTGTGGCGATTGATAAAAATAAAGATATTATCCAGAAGATGAGGGATCATTGCACCAAAGCTATTCTGGCAGATGGAACTGATCAGGAAATAATGGATGAGATTGGCGTTGGAGAAGATGACATTGCCATTGTTTCTTTTGGTGAGGACCTGGCCGCTGCCACTTTAATTACTCTGCATTTAAAGCAGATGAAGGTTAAAAATATTATCGTGAAAGCGCCAAATGAAGATCACAAAATGATCCTGGAAAAGGTTGGCGCAACTGACGTTATTATTCCGGAAAAGGACGCCGGCAAGAAGCTGGCCAAGAGTCTGATTTCTCCCAATGTTATGGACTACATTCCGCTGTCCGCTGATTATATGATTTTTGAAATGGCGCCGCCTAACAGCTTTTTGGGGAAAACGCTGGCAGAACTGCAATTACGCAACCGATTTAGTATTGAAGTAATTGCTGTGCGCGATGTTCTTTCTGAGAGTGTGCATATGGTGCCGCAGGCAGATTTTGTTATTAAAGACGGTGAAGTACTCGTTGTCATCGGTAAAGAAGCCGATATTAATAAAATAAAATAGAAGAAGGTATTTTGATTTTTAATAAAAATAATCCCCGAAAGGATTCCTTTCGGGGATTATAATTTAAAACTGTTTTGCCAGGCGTATCGCTTTAATTTAGAAGGTCAACGTCAGTTTGTTAATCAGCAAGTAGTTGTCTCTTAAGGTGTTAGAGGCGCTGTAGCCCTTGTAATATTCACCGGGGATCAGATAACCTACGCCCAGCATATAGGAGAGGTTACTGGTGATTTTGTAAGTACCGGTAACGTCAATTTCATAACCATAAGCATTGCCAACATAAGCGGCAGCATAACCAGTCATTGGCGCAGCTGGTTTCTTGTCTGCTGAAGCAAAAGAAAGTGAAGCCATAATATCCAAATTAGCAACAGGTCTCACGCCAACTCTACCCTGGGCGAACCAGGCATTGCTCATTGCTGTATCCTGTGCAGCAGTGTCGTAACCTGTAAGAGTTCCTGCCCAGTATGTGCGCTCAAAGTTCCACATAATCAAGCAAGGCATCCAATCACGGCCGCCGTTAAGAGTGCCGCCTTCTTTTTTGTCTGCTGTGCCGGGATCATCACCTGATACATACGCCAAAGTTGCACCGAAATAAACAGGGTTGAAGGTTGCGGTAGCATCAATCCAGCCACTTAGCTGGTCCAATTTTACATCACCTGTGCCGGAATCAAATTCCTGTTCCCTGCCGGTAGCATAGTTTATTTCCGCCTGCAAGCTCACCGGGCCGATTTTGGCAATCGCGTAAGGCGTGAACAGCCAATATTTTTTTGTGTACCCAGCGTCTCTTGTATCGGCGTAACGGTAGTAAGTGACTTTTGCGCCGGCTTTGCCATCTTTCCACGTATAAATTCCTTCCACAGCATACTTATCGTTGTCTTTATCAGCAAGGGTCCCGAGCGTAATAGCAGTTTTGCTGCTGTCCTTGACTTTTGTAATATCGGCGGCAATGGTTACTGCACCAAAAGCTTTATTCCATTTTATACGGGCAGCAGGGACAGAGCTGTTGCCAAATACTGTTCCTGTTGCTCCATCATTCATGTAACCAACATCGAATGTTCCAACAGGCGACACATAATTGATGTAAGCCCAGTCAAAAGCGATGTTTTCATTTTCGTACGGGCTTTGCGCAGAATCTGTGTCCGCAGTAGCAGTAGTGGTGCTTCTAGCTCCACCCCAAACTCTTTCCATGGCATCGAAACGGGTAATCAATGTAAGGCCGGGAGACACAACAAAATCGGTCTTGACTCTTAATCTCTGATAATAGAACGCAGTGCTGGGACCATCTGATGATGTGTCTTTCTTTAAGGTGGTTTTATCTAAATACATGCCACCAACCGTAAAATCTCCGCTAAACTTTACATCGAGCGCCATTGCCGATGCGCTGAATGCCAGGATCATACCCAGCGACAGCATTACTAACCAAAATCTCTTCATTACTCTTCCTCCTAAAGTATTATTTTAAATGTTCCCTTAAAAACGGGTATTTTAAGGCTTCTTCCGCTTAAGACTAAATCCGATTCAATCTTTTACGATCGATTCGGCAATATACTGGTATATTGTTACGAAATGATTACGGATCGGTTATAGTATAAAAACAATAAGTTTTCACAACTGTTCTTTAATTGATAACCGCCGGTCATTTATTTATATCCATGGTGAACTAGCATCTTTCAAACGGATTGTAAATAATATATTTTGCAAACTAATTATTTGAATAATTGGTAATAATATGTGATAAAATATAATTATTGAATATTGCAGCAAATTCTAATACTGGGCTATTGAAAAGTTTATCTATCTGAGAGGACTGCTTACTATAATAACTTATGATTTAATCTTCTTGACACGAGAAGATCTTTTTCATATATAAATATCCGTCTAAATCATGTTTAAATTTTCAAAAACATTGGTTGAAGAAGGCCTGAGGCATATTTGGTGGCAGTTAATCTGTTTTGCCGGAGCGCAGTGAATATTGTAGAATATAAAAGCAAAAGTAAGAGAGGAAGATAAAGGCTGAAGCTGTCCTTTATAATAATTGAAGAAAAGTATGTTTGAAAATAATTACTACTCTTTTAAATATAGATTCAGAATCTTGATTAAAAAAAATCCCGCCAATCATACACCTGCGTTTTTTTACGACCTCTAATTAAATAAAAATAAAATTTCCTTTACAATCCCCGGCCATTATCTTTTGGAGCACGAAGAGAAGCCAGGGGTTCTGTTGTAATAATAAAATTGGCTTTATTAAAATAATTTAAAACTAAATCTCCAAGGAGGAACGATTTTGAAAACTGAAATGACTAAAAATAAAAAACTTAACGATTGGATAGAAGAAGTGTCTGTGATGACCAACCCTGATCAGGTTTGTGTGTGTGACGGTTCTAAAGATGAATATGATCGCATGATAAAGCTAATGGTAGATGAGGGTTTGGCGACCCCGCTCAATCCTAAAAAGTTGCCTGGTTCCTATCTGTTTCGTTCTGACCCGTCTGATGTGGCCCGGGTGGAAAACAGGACTTATATAGCATCAAGGTCAAAAGATGATGCCGGTCCGACAAACAACTGGAACAACCCGGAGGAGCTAAAAACAATTATGAAAGGTCTGTACAAAGGTTGCATGAAAGGCCGCACTCTGTACGTTATACCTTTCAGCATGGGGCCGGTAGGATCTCCCATTTCGAAAATCGGCATAGAAATAACAGATTCACCATACGTAGTGGTGAACATGCATATTATGACACGTGTAGGCAGTAAAGTCCTTGATGTGCTGGGCGAAGATGGCGAATTTGTTCCCTGTCTGCATTCAGTGGGAAAACCACTAAAAGCAGGGCGGAAGGATAACGGTGCATGGCCTTGTGCTCCAATTGAAGAAAAATATATTTCTCATTTTCCTGAAGAGCATACTATATGGTCTTATGGATCCGGATACGGCGGCAATGCGCTCCTCGGTAAAAAATGTCTCGCTCTGCGGATTGCTTCCGTGATTGCCCGGGAAGAAGGCTGGCTGGCAGAGCACATGCTAATTTTGGGTATTACTAATCCTAAGGGTGAGAAAAAATATGTAGCCGCCGCGTTTCCTTCCGCTTGCGGTAAAACAAATTTAGCCATGCTTGTTCCCACAATGCCAGGATGGAAAGTGGAATGCGTGGGAGATGATATCGCCTGGATGAAATTCGGGAAAGACGGACGCCTTTACGCAATAAATCCTGAAGCTGGATTTTTTGGTGTTGCTCCGGGGACGTCTCTGCAATCAAACCCTAATGCGATGAAGACTATTGATCGCAATACTATATATACTAATGTCGCCCTAACAGGCGATGGTGATGTCTGGTGGGAAGGTATAGGCTATAAGGCTCCGGGAAAGCTTACTGATTGGACAGGCAAGGAATGGGAGGAAGGAAAAACCGACAAGCCAGCAGCTCATGCTAATGCGCGCTTTACAACACCGGCAAGGCAATGCCCCGGCATCGATCCGGCATGGGAAGATCCAAAAGGCGTACCGATCAGCGCGTTTCTCTTCGGTGGACGCCGACCTGCCACTATACCGCTGGTTCATCAATCATTTAACTGGAATCACGGCGTATTTTTGGGATCAATTGTCGGTTCCGAAGTAACAGCAGCAGCCCTTGATGTGGCGGCGGGTACAGTGCGCCGTGATCCGTTTGCCATGCTTCCTTTCTGTGGCTACCATATGGGAGACTATTTTAAACACTGGATAGAAATAGGTAAGAAGGCATCGGCAGATAAGCTTCCCAAGATATTCTATGTTAACTGGTTCCGTAAAACAGCTGATGGCAAATGGCTTTGGCCGGGATATGGTGAGAACAGCCGCGTGCTCAAGTGGGTTTTTGATCGCTGCAACAATGAAGGTGGTGTATCGGAAACGCCCATTGGTTATATGCCAACAGCGGATGCAATCGATCGTGCAGGGCTATCAGGTGTCAGTGATTCTGACATGAAAGAACTTCTGGCGGTGGACAGGGAAGGATGGAAAAAAGAGATCGTTTTAGTTAAAGAACATTATGCTAAATTTGGCTCCAGGCTTCCCGTCGAGCTTACAGATGAGCTGGCTGCGCTCGAAAAGCGCCTTGCCTGAAAATAGATGTTGCTATTTTCAGACTAATATTTTCAAATATATATACTAAAAACAGGAAAACAGTACCGGAAGCACAAAATAAATGTTTGGTAAGTGGCTGTAATCATAGAATGACTAAAGTTTATACAGAAAATTGTAAAATAGTTGAAATTATTTCTTGACACATTTGTAAAGAGGGGGTAGAAGACCTCTTCTGTTCGTCAGAGATGTGCTTGAAGGCAGGTTGAGGTTTTCAACAAAGTTCACTGATAGTATAACTCGTAGTTATTCGGATAGCTCCAATGATTACCGGCTGAACATAAAGTTTCTTTGAATTTTGAAAATTTAACTTGACAAGTAAATCAGATTGATTTATTTATAAAAGCTCGTTTCAAGATGGCTCTTTGGAAATTGAATAGTGGGAAAATGAATTTGTGGGTCCTATTAATTTATTTGTAGTAACGCGAGAAATAAGAAGAGAAATCTTCTTTCTAGGATTAAAACTTGAGAGTTTGATCCTGGCTCAGAACAAACGCTGGCGGCGTGCCTAACACATGCAAGTCGTACGAGAAAGTCCGCTTCGGTGGATAAGTAAAGTGGCGCACGGGTGAGTAACGCGTGGATAATCTACCCTCTAGTTGGGAATAACGTACCGAAAGGTGCGCTAATACCGAATGATACTGCATATCTACTGTTATGCAGTCAAAGAAGGCCTCTGTTTACAAGCTTTTGCTGAAGGATGAGTCCGCGTACCATTAGCTAGTTGGTAGGGTAATGG
>JANXZU010000002.1 GCA_025355345.1 Syntrophaceae bacterium | reverse complement strand
CATCGCATCACCCCATAACATGATGATATGCATAATGTATTTCTAATGGTTTCCATTAGAACATGTTACGGTTGTTCTTTCAACTACTATAACGCGCAACTGCATCGATCAAAATCACCTAATGGAAAATCTGGGTTTAATATTCTTTTCAGCGTTTCCTCTGAGACCGATCAGGTCGGAGAGGCTCAGAAACTGGAATCAGGTGCCTATGTCAAGAAGCCCTATATTATGGAAAAAATCAGCGTGGCTATCTGGGATGAGCTAAACCGATAATCTGCTGCATCACGAATAGTAACCCTCAACTTCAGCCGACGGAGCAGAGTGTTGACTCGTAGATGTAAGCCCGACCTACCAAGATTCCTTTCTTCTTTATAAATCAAAAGCACACATCAGCCGGATGACTCGTTATTTCCGGACCGATTTCCTCCGCGCGGTTCCTCCGGCCATACAGGCGTTTTTCCCTTCAGTCCCGCATTTACAAATATCAATATCTCGTGTCGGGATAAGCCCCAGATCGGTAATCATTTCGTGATCCAGTTTGCTATCCCGGCCCGTGGTGGTCAGATAATTTCCGGTCATGAGAGAATTTGCCCCGGCGATAATGCCCAGTGGCAGAAGCTGGCGCAGATTCTTCTCTTTGCCGCCGCACAATTTGATGTCCTTATCCGGGAGCATGAAGCGGAAAACCGCGATGGTCATGAGAATTTCCATTGGCGGCAATGGATGCAGATGGTCCAGAGGTGTGCCTTTGATCGGATTAAGGATATTGATCGGAATCGAATCGACATTCAGCTTGCGCAGTGTTGCGGCAAGCTCGATGCGGTGTGTGACGCTTTCGCCCATGCCGAAAAGCGCGCCTGCGCAAACGGATAAACCGGCAGCTTTGGCGACGCTGATCGTTTCCACATTTTCTTCATAGTCGTGTGTCGTGCAGATATTTTTAAAATAGCTGCGGGCCGTTTCCAGGTTGTGATGATAGCGGTAAAGGCCTGCGTCTTTAAGCTCACGGGCTTTTGCCGAATCGAGGATGCCCAGAGACGCGCAGGGATGTATCCCGATTTTGTTTATCCCGCGAACGGCTTTGAAAATTTCCGCCCATTCCTTTTTGGCTTTCACGCGCTTGCCACTGGTGACAATGCCGAAAAACTCCGCTCCGTCTTTTTTGGCTTGGCTGGCTTCAGCGATGATTTGTCCGGCAGGTTTGAGCGGATAGGAGGGAACATTGGTGGAATAGTGAGAGGATTGCGCGCAGAATTTACAGTCTTCGGAACAACGGCCTGACTTGGCGTTGGTGATGCCGCATAAAATAATGTGCTTTCCCTTAAAGTGTTCGCGGATTTCGGAGGCCGCGGCCAAAACGCGATACGGAACGCCGGACCCTTCAACAAAAAGTTCCAGGGCCACCGCGGTGCTGATGCCTTTTCCCTTAATGGCTCTATTCTTCAGATTATCGATCAAATCCATGGTCTTTTTTCCTGTCTTTTGTCCTCGGGCGGTTCATAGATAAATAAAGATTGGTTCGTCAATATCACAATTTTAGATAAAAAAGAACAGATGGGAGAAGATAATGCGCGGATGAAGGTCTTATCGCCTGGCAGCCAAAACTTTCTTTCGTTGCTATGCGTATCGTCTTTTGATATGGCATCGTAAATTGATTAACGGGGCGCAGGCCTGTGAGTAATAGTAAATCTTCTGTAAGAAGTTAAAATATGAGTTTTATATATATCTTACTCGTTGTGCTCGGAATTACAACCGTCGCATATCTTGCGAAACTCTCGGCGAAAAACGGCATATCATCATTTGATTTAACATTTGTGATGTTCGCGGCTGCCAGTGTTCTAGGGTATCTTTTCGCAGAATTTAATAATGTGGAGATAGCATGCTATACATTTGAACTATGCTCCGTTTCCGCAATAGCCGGGATCGGCGGAGCAACAGCCGTTTTCGTTTTTAATAAATCGGTACGGGTTGGGCATTTTGGTTACTCCAATGCCATTTACAGATCATCGTTTCTAATACCGGTTATTTTCAGTGTTATATTTTTCAGGGCCACGCTGAATATGATAACCATAACCGGAATATTATTCATACTAACGTCAATAGTTCTTGTCTCCTGGTCAAACAATGCTTTTGCCAAGGACAAAAACAATAGTAACACGCTATGGTTTTTCATGATCATAGGTGCTTTTGCGTTAAGCGGTCTTCCAAGGATCGGACAGCTTTTAATAAGTCATTACAAATTCAATTCATTTGCATACCTCTTTATGTCGTACGCCGTCGGTTTTATTCTGATGTTGATTTTCTTTCTGACCAGACGGAAACGAGTGAAAGCACGGGCTTTGTTTTATGGAATCCTTGCCGCTTTTGCAAGCTATGTCGGCGTATATTGCACCCTTGAAGCGCTAAAACTTATGCCTGCTGCGGTTGTGTTTCCTATTACGCTTAGCGCTCCGATTATGCTTGGTATGATCATTTCATTCATTTACAGAGAAAAGATCAGGTTGGCTGGCTGGATAGGCGTTTTTATAGGCATATGCGGGATAACAATGCTCTCTCTTCAAATTTATACTAAATGATCAGAGAGAATAAGAAAAACGGTCTTCAATTTTCATGTCTTCAATTTTCATTGACAAGCATCAGGTAACAGGCTTAAATACTTTACAAAATTTAATATTAC
>JANXZU010000128.1 GCA_025355345.1 Syntrophaceae bacterium | reverse complement strand
TATACATCAGTCCTGATGAAGTACGAATCGCATTTGGGTATTTTTCTTTGATTAAAGCCCCTTCCTTGCCAACCTTCTCCTGCTCTCCTTTGGCCACATTTTCTGTAACCATCGTCTTTTCAGAGGACAAGCTCTCTGCTGCAATAAAAAAACTAAATAACGTAATTAACGATACGCTCGCAAAAAATCTCACCTGATTCATGTGGCTTCTCCTGGAAAAGCAAACTTTGGTAACAGAGCTAATATGATCGGGATTCAATGTCTTCAAAATATATGTTCCCTCGTTTCCCGCTTTCAGTTTTCGTCGTCCTCTTTTTCTTCCCCTTTTTCCAGCAATTGATAGAAAAGTTTCGTAGTCATGGCAATACTTGTTGCAGCATTAAAAATAAAATTCCTTAACGTGGGAGAAAGGTTGTCATATTCCTTCTGAAGCGACTGGCTGTCAAGAATCTCCGCCTCAAAGGAGTTCGATGTCAGAACTGATGCGGATAACGGTTCATGACCGAACTCCATGAAAGGAATCTTTCCAAAGACATCGTCGCAACCGAAGGACAGGAGGTTAACATCCCCCTTAGAACACTTGCCGATTATGTCGGCTGTTCCCTTTCTGATTATATAGAGATCCGTATTATTTTGAAATCTGTCCTCACAAACCTTGTTCTGAGGCAATACTTTGGAATAATCACCTACATATGCGGCTACGGCGTTGTCGTTAATCTGCCTTAATCTGTAATCAAGGCTGATAAGTATTTTTTTAAAATTCTCCGATAATGCCGCATATTCCCGCTGAAGGGGTTCTGCCTCCAGTATGAACAACCTGACCTTTCCTTCGGCGATCGCCGTGGCGCTTCGGGAATATTCGCCGTGTATAAGCGCCCTTATTGTCCCTATAAAACATCCCTCTCCCAGCCTGGCAAGGGTTATGGTGCCTTTGGATGTTTGTCTGGTTATCTTTACCGTACCTTCATATATGACCCACATCCACTTGCCGTATTTTCCTTCTTTCACAATAGTTGCGCCGTCTTTGTAAGAATATTCTCCCATGACATAACGATAATTCACAAGAGGCCCTTTTACAGGATGCTCAAAATCCATTTTTGTCATGTCTGGTACTGATTCATCATTGTCTTTCTTTGTGAGAGGATTAGGGCCGACCCTGGCTATCTGTCCGTCATCCAACAATCTTACGGCATCCATGACTATCGCCATTCTGTTCTGTTTAATGACAGGATCAATCCCTGATAATTGTTCTTCAGAAAATTCATATTTCCCGTCGGTCCATCCGAACAGAGCATAGAGTGCCTCAATCCCTTTCAGCTTGCCGCAGGAGGCATTTACCGGATCTCCGCCAATAAAATATATAGCCCCCATATCCGCTGAATATTGACTCCGCAAAGTCAGTATTCCGGTACAATGATTACCGCCGAGCAGCTGAATAACATCGGCAAGAGACAAGAAAAGTATGTTTCCCGAGAAAACTATATTATCAGCCATAGCAATTATTATCCGTCCTTATGGAAAATAGGACACTGTCCTTAATTAAATAACCCGTCATCGTCTCCTCTTCTCAAACCACTTGAGCAGGCGGTAGCTGATAAAACCGATAACCACCATGCCAAGCAGGAAAGCAGGATATGCAATCCTCCAGTTATGAGGCCCTGTCATCATAGACCATTCGGACATCCCGCCGATTCCAGCCAGGAGTGTAAGTGGCATAAAGATAGTGGTAATGAAAGTCAGTCGTCTGACTGCAATATTTGTCTCGTTGGCAGCTTTGGTCATCTGATTGTTCAGCATAGAGAGGTACATCTCCATGAGACTGGAAACTAAATCCCGATAAGACTCGGTCAACTCGAAAAATTTTGTGAGATGATCGTAGATATCCCGGTAATGGAATATTGCCTTCTCCGGGATGAAGGGACAATCTTTGCGACAGATCTTGATGAGGATCTCCCGCTCGTGGAAAAGACTCTTGCGGAGACTCAACAGGTCCCGACGCGACTGGAGCAGCTCTGCTGGTATGAAGTTGGATACGTCAGCAAGCATTGCTTCTTCTCTGTTTTCCAGTTCGTCTTCGAGCGCTTCAATCGCTAAGAACTTTCTATCCACAACGTAGTCCATGATGACGTGCATAAGGAATGCCGGTCCCTGACGCGCGTTATCGATGTCCCTATCCACGATATGCTCAACGCCATCCAAAGGCCTGCGATTCTCAGAATTGCTTTTGCTGACAGTAACCAGAAAGTTCCCGCCAATAAACAGATTGATCTCACCTATCGAAAGTTTTTTGTTTAGATAGTCAAAGGAGTTGAAGATAATGAAAGTATTTCGAGGAAAGTCTTCAATCTTAGGAATCTGATCCTCGTCTAAACAATCTTCGATGGAAAGGGGATGGAGACCCAGGGGATCAATGAGCCGAGAGAGTTCCTCCTTCGAAGGCCCGCAGTAATCCAGCCACAGAAAGCCTCCGTCCTTTGCAGCAGTTAAAGCCGCATCAACAGTGGCGACGTCTGAGCGTTTTCCTTTTGTAGAGATATGATGGAACCTTGATTCGGACATTACTATCTCCGACAACTTTAAAGACCAGTCTGGTCACTTAACTTCGGTTGTGCATATCTCATATTTTTAAAAGAATATCAATCATCTTCAGGAATTGAAATACATATTATCTTGAACCGCCCCCAATGATTTTATTGTAAAAGATTCTGTCTAATTTTTTCATTATTGCCTCTGCAATAACCTCATGCCCTCTCTCATTGGGATACCTGGAATCAGACAGGACCAGATCATTACTGATAAGATTTTGTTCCGCAAGTAAACCTGACCAGTAGCTGTGTACCGGTATCAATTCACAGCCCAGGTCTTTTGCCACAATCCTCAAAGACCTGTAAAAAATATTAACTGCATCCATATCATGAGAATTATCGAAGGCATGGGAGGTAGCCAGGAAGATCCCCGGATTAAAACTAAGCCGCGCCAACCTAATCATCTGCACAATATTTTCCTGAAATTCAGAGCGGTAGACATACCCGAAGGCATCATCAACACCAAATTGTATAAGAAGGTAATCCGGCGCAAAACCGGCGATGTCGGCTTGAAATGTACAGATACCATCAAAAGAGGTCTCCTGGTACCTTGACCGGTTAATCACCTCAATCCCTCTGCCGGCAAGAGATTCAGCAAGAATATCTCCATAACTTTTGGTTACGCCGAAACCTGCAGCAATACTTCCACCACGAATAAGCAGTTTCATAACCGAAAGTGCATCCTCAAAAGGGGTACAATAGGTTAATACAAACTTTTTTAGTTGTAGACAACTTTTTATAAATTACATTTTGAAAGCTGTCTACAAGTTGTCAACTAATTTTTATCCCTATGCTATCGTACATTATCCCTACTTGGCTTCGCACGTGGGATAATTCGACTAGCGCTTCGAACTTCACTTCGTTCGTTTTCAGCAAGTCTCATTAAAATGGTCATTTACCTGGCATAATACCAAGTAATACCAAGTTGCTTTCAAATATTAAGATTTATATTTTTGTATTTGAAAGCAACTTGGTATTAGCGCGCCTGATCATGAACATTATGTTTTCATTGGCATTTATCACTGCCACCTTGATGTCTTTATGTGTGTTCTGCCAGACGCGAAAGATTTCGTCGGCAAAGGCCTGGCCTATGGTTGCCACGTCTTTGAAGTCAATCTCGATGGTCTTGAATTTCTCCAGACCTGCCAGAATTCTTCGGGCCTGTGAACGTGAAACATAATCGACATTCTGATGATACAACTTCACCTTCACGGCGGTTTTACTAAACTGGAAAGACTCATCTGTGTATTGATTAAACAAATCGGACAGCGTTTTTTTTGATTTCAAGCCCAGCACAAAATCAACCTTTGTTCCCTTGGACGATTGAATATCCTTTATGTAAATATCCTCATCTACATTGTCGAAAACAATCTTTTTTTCAAAACTCTTGATGGTCAGGCGATCTGCTATTTTTGATGTAAAAAAAATTCCCTCGCCGCTATGCCCCTCCGGTGCCGTCGTTTCTTTCCCTTTCAGCAAATCCTGGATAGCATCCATCGTGGAATCCAGCCTCTTTTTTTTCATAATATTGTTAAAAATACCGATACCATGATCTGAGATGGTAAAGCGAATATCTATTGCGTTTTTCGTGACGACCATGTCAATCTTTTCTGATAAGGAATGTTCAATAGCGTTGTTGAGCATTTCGGTCAGGGCATAGTCGATAATCGAAGAAACATTGCCGGCGATTCCTTGAAAAATGGAGCTTTCTTTCTTAATTTGGCCAAGCACCTTGTCTTCGGCCAGATCCCTGTTGGTGATGATTTTTCGAACTCTCAAAGGTCTTGCTGTGCGTACACCTTTAGCAGAGGCCATGACATAATGCGCTTGATTGGCTTTGCCGATCAGAACGATCAAGCCTTCATCTGTCAGCTTTTTCAAAAATCTATGCACGTAGGCGCGTGAGAGACCGGTTGTGCTTACAACGTCGGCAGATCTAATCTGTCCTTTTTTACTGATCATATTGAGAATAATTTTTTTTATATCCATCGTGCCGTCCCCAAGTGTTTGTTGACAACTTTATTGTAAACTAATTTTAATAGTTGTCAACAAGTTATTATGAAACTCCAATTCCGAAAGCTCCGCAACTTGCTTTGGGGTTCATACCCTTGATCTACACCGGCGGGGATAAGTCAGGAATGTCATAAAAAATTAGTTTTTGGCTGGCTATTTCAATTAAATACAATTAATAGAAGCGTCAACATAATTTTTAATATCACCCAAAGGACATAGAGACTGCCCATGATCTATCTTGCACCAGTTCAGGGGATAACCGACAGGATTTATCGCAACATTTTCCCTGTATATTTTAAGGGAGTTGATATCGCTATTGCGCCCTTCATCCCCTCCGTAAAAAAAATGAAGCCGGAAAATAACCTTCTGCGTGAATTGCACCCGGCGAATAATACCGGCATTCCCTCAATACCGCAGATCATGAGTACTAATCCGGATGACTTCACCCTGCTTGCCAATACTCTATACGATATGGGATGCGGCACGATAAACTGGAATCTCGGCTGTCCTTTCCCCATGGTTGTGAAGAAAGGCAGAGGCGCGGGCATGCTTTGCTATCCGGACAGGATCGAATCATTTCTGACAAAAGCCCTGCCTGGGCTTAAGCCAAAATTATCGATCAAACTTCGGATAGGGCTAACATATCCGGAAGAGGTGTTGGAACTCATCCCTATTTTCAACCGGTACCCGCTTGAGGAACTGATTATCCATCCGAGAACCGGTAAGCAAATGTATGAAGGGAAAGTTGACCTCGACATGTTTGAGCAGTGCCTTAATCTCTCGAAGCACAGGGTTGTCTATAACGGAGATATTGATTCTGCCCGGAAGTTTGAGATGCTGACAAAGCGCTTCGGATCAATCGATCGGTGGATGATTGGCAGGGGTTTGCTTGCTAACCCTTTTCTTGCGGAGGAAATCAAGTTCCATACAGAAAAGCCTTATGCTGAAAAAATCAAAATTTTTAGGGCTTTCCATGATCAATTATTTGATGAATATTCAAAAATTCTGTATGGTCCCGCGCACATTACCAATAAAATGAAAGAGATCTGGACTTATATGGCGGGCTTTTTTGAAAACGGGGCAAAAATTAGAAAGAAAATAAATAAAACCCACCACCGGGATAATTATATTGATATTGTTAATAAGATATTTAGTGAGACTTGATTTTTACTAGCGTTAAGCGAAGCAAAAATCTTAGTCTCACTTATCCCGCATAGCGGGGTTAGTGACACCTTATATGCAAGCGTAGCGCGCTGAAATTGGCTTGTTCGAACTGTCCCGCGCCAGCGGGGTAATGAACACCATAGACTTCAAAAACGCAGTGAATAACCTGAAGGTCACAAGTTGAAATTGGCTTAATATTCAATTGACACACCAGATCATTCTCCATATACTCCCGCCGCGAAATAGCGTATCTATTCAATGGAGGTTTTATGAGTAATGCTTTGATTGGCCCCATGCGGCCAAACTTTCTAATTTTAACCCCGGCCTGTGTGCTGTTGGGGGTCGCAATCGCCTTTTGGTCGGGAGCCTCTCTTAACCCTGTATTTATTGTCCTTATATTAATAGGCTCCCTCTTGGCGCATATCAGCGTGAACGCACTCAACGAATACCATGACTTCAAGAGCGGCCTCGATCTTATCACCCAAGCCACACCCTTTTCCGGCGGGACCAAGAGTCTGCCTGAAAACCCTGAAAAGGCCCATCTGGCCTTGATTACCGGTCTGGTTAGTCTGGTTTTAACGGCCTGTATCGGAATCTACTTCCTGATGGAACGCGGGCCTTGGTTACTACCCGTCGGCATCCTCGGAATTATAATAATCTATACCTATACACCGCTCATTACGCGCAGTCCGATTCTGTGTCTGATTGCTCCCGGCCTTGGATTCGGGCCATTGATGGTGATGGGTACCGATTTCATGTTGACCGGACATTATTCCTGGACCGCGGCGATCGCTTCCCTGGTGCCATTTTTTCTGGTCAACAATTTGTTACTTCTCAATCAATTCCCGGATGTTGAAGCGGACAGGCAATTTGGCCGGAGCCATTTTCCCATAAAGATCGGGCGCAAGTCCAGTGCCATAATATATACTGTTTTTCTGGGTTTGACTTATGTAGCAATCATTGTCGGATGTCTTTTACGGGTGCTTCCCCCGGGAGCCTTGATCGGGCTGTTTACATTGATTCTGGCTGTGCCTGTTATGTTTGGTGTCATACGCAATGCCGATGATATCCCCAGCCTCATTCCGTTTATGGTTAAAAATGTGATTCTCAATATCAGTACGCCGGTGCTGGTTGCCTTGGGATTATTCCTTAGCCACCGGCTGTAAAAGAATCCCCGCTGCTTATGACTTTATGCGGTAATGTCTCAGATATAACAACCCGGAAAATCCGGCGCAAAGCAGGCCTCCTACAGACCATGCCCCAATGCCGATGGCGGTGGGAACCAGGTAGAGAGTAACAGCGCCTACGGCCGGACCGATAAACAGACCCACCCCTATCATCGCCTCATGCAGGCCGGCGTTAGAACCCTGATTCTCTGTCACGTTCATTGAGTAGTAAAGCGATGAGTAATAGATAAGTCCGATCGACAGGCCGAAGCCAACTTGCGCGGCCAAAAGCAATCCAATCGACGGCGCCATGAGCAATCCGAAAAAGCAGATTATCATTAGCAGAAATGATCCCGCCAGCCAACGAAAACGGTAATGCCAACCGGTCCATTGCCAGAAGATAGCAAAAGCAGCCAGCCTGACAAACATCCAGAGGGAACAGACAATACCCGCCATACCAGTCGAAAGATCAAATTTTTCCGCAATAGAGGGAATGAGCGGGATGACGGTGTTGATCGCCACATAGGAAAAAGGGTTGGCGAGCCAGGCCATCCGCAGGAACCTTTTGGCTTCAGCCGCACAGACCATCTGGGCCAGGTTCTCCTCGTAACATGGGTGATTATTTTCTTTTTTCAGCAATCTTGCGGCGTATGTCAGCAGGGCAAGCTCGAGAACCGTAAGCACCAGGGGAAGCCAGAATAAACTGGCCGTGCCCAATTTTTCAATAAGCATTCCCGCCGTGAAGTATCCTACCGCGGCACCGCCAGCCCAGGTGACATTATATATGCCGACCATCTTCGAAAGCTGTGCGCCGGAATTTTCACTAATCAGCGTTTCCAGGGCCGGCCAGATAAAACAAACCCCCACTGTCCACAGGCAAAACACTAAGATCTGCGCCGCAGGTGTTGGAAATACCATGCCCAGAGCAAGCGACAAAATGATGCCGCAGCAGCCAATGTAAATCATACGGATACAGCCGCAGCGTTGGGCCAATTTCCCGCCCTGCCAGGCCGCGATAATATAGACAAAGCCGCCAAGTGCGGCAGTCAATAGATTTTCCACTTCACCGAAACCGAATGTGCGACGCAGATAAAAAAAGAGAAAATTGGAATAGTAAACGGCGGCGTAACAATTAATTAATTCAATTAGATATAATAATATTTTTGCCGGACTGATCATTGTCACCTTTCCAAAACAAGCGCTACCGCGGTATCGTTATTTCTTTGATAGCGTAATTCTATTTTTAAGGATATCCCCATTATCATCCGGCAACCCACTTGACAACCGGAAAATGATAATCATTATAGGGTGCAACGACTATACACAAAAATCAAACAAAATATAATATTTAGGATAAATCAGGAGGTTTTATGGAAGGAAAGAAGCAGACCCATCAATTTAAAACAGAAGTTCAGCAGCTCATGAATATTATCATCAACTCTTTGTATTCGCACAAGGAGATCTTTTTGCGGGAACTCGTCTCCAATGCATCGGATGCCCTCGACAAATTGCGATTCAAGTCGCAGACGGATTCCCACATCATGGGAACAGACGTGGACATGAAAATCAAGATTACCCGGGATAAGAAAAAAAATACCCTCGAAATTTCGGATAACGGAATCGGCATGACCTATGATGAGGTTGTGGAAAATATCGGAACGATCGCCAAGAGCGGGACGGCAGGATTTCTGGATGCCGTGGGCGCCGCAAAGAATCCCGGGGCGGTAACACCTGAGCTGATCGGCCAGTTTGGCGTCGGCTTCTACAGCGCCTTCATCGTTGCCAAAAAGGTTACCCTCACGACGCGTGCCGCGGGAAGCGAGAAGGGATGCCGGTGGGAATCCGCCGGAGACGGTTCCTATACTATTGAAGAATTCGATAAGAAAACACGGGGAACAACAATCACCCTGCAATTAAAAAAGGCGGATAAAGACGATCAGGATTTCACCGACGAATGGACTATCCGCAGCATCATCAAGCGGCACTCCGACTTTGTGGCCTATCCCATCGTCATGGACGTAGAAAAAACAGAACCGGTTTTGGATGCTGAAGGAAAACCGGAAAATGACAAGACTACAAAAGTCATCCGCGAAGAAACTCTCAACTCCATGAAAGCCATATGGACAAAGGACAAGAAGGATGTTTCCGAAGAGGAACACAGCGAATTCTACCAGCACATCAGCCATGACTGGAACCCGCCTTTAGCCAACATCCACCTGAAGCTGGAAGGGACGACGGAATACAGCGCCATTTTGTACATCCCCTCCAAAGCTCCCTTTGATCTCTTCAGCCATGATCAGAAGCACGGAATACAGCTCTATTCCAAACGGGTCTTCATTATGGAAAACTGCAAGGAATTGATGCCCCAGTACCTGGCCTTTGTCAAAGGCGTTGTCGATGCCCCGGACCTCAATCTCAATGTCAGTCGTGAAATCCTCCAGCAGGACGCCCTCGTCCGGAATATCAAAAAGAACCTCGTCAAGAAGGTGTTGGAACTTCTGGCCTCAATGGAGCAGGAAAAATACGAAACCTTCTATAAGGAATTCGCTTATATCTTCAAGGCGGGAGTCTCTCAGGATTTTGAAAACAAAGAAAAAATCGCCGACCTTTTGCGCTACAAGACAACAAAATCAGACGGGAAATGGGTGTCGCTTAAAGACTACGTCGCCCGGATGAGCCCGGACCAGAAAGACATTTATTATATTACCGGCGAAAATTTGACCTCTCTTGCCAACAGCCCCCATCTCGAAGCACTGAAGGAAAAAGATATAGAGGTGCTGCTCATGACGGACCCCGTAGATGAGTGGGCTATCCGTGACCTCCATGAATTCGAGAAAAAGACTTTCAAGAGCGCGGAGAAGGGTGATCTCGATCTGGACAAGAAAGACGACAAGAAGAAGGAGGAATACAGCACGCTGTTTGATTTCTTTAAGGCAAACCTTGCTGAAAAGGTGAAGGACGTCAAACTCTCCACCCATCTGAAGAATTCTGTCGCCTGTCTCTCCGGAGGCGATTATGATATGAGCGCTTACATGGAAAAAATTCTCAAGGCCAGCGGCCAGGAAGTACCTCCCAGTAAGCGGGTTCTGGAATTGAACATGGACCATCCTCTCCTCGTGAAAATCAAGAAAATCTTCGAGAAGGACAAGGAAGCGGATGCCCTAAAGGACTACTCGACTTTTCTGTATGACATGGCAGTTGTCTCCGAGGGGGGAAAACTAGATGACCCGTCAAGATTCAACAAGATGATCGGCAATCTGACGGACGGTGCCATCGCTCAATAAGAGACGAGGAGATTAAATTTAAGGATAAGACAAAAAAACCCGCCTGTTTGTGCCGGGTCAAAAAGACTCGGCCTAACAGGCGGTATGTCATTCCATCGAAGAAACTGTGTCACAATAGGAGAAAACAGCTTCATAATCGTCATACCGGTGAAAGCCGGTATCCAGTTCAAATTTACTGGATACCGTGTCGCGCTTCGCTTGCACGGAATGACATAAAAGTAATTACGACACAATCTCAAAGGCTGGCGAAGTGCCCTCGCTATCAGGGTAAATCCAGGAAATTTAAAAACACTAAATAGAAATCCCCGCACTTATTCCCACAAGCGTAGCAACAGTTTAACGCTGTTATTTCTTCAGGTTGCGGAAATTTGGTTTTCGCTTCTCCATGAATGCCATTATGGCCTCCATACTTGCCGGACCACCGGCCAACCTGTCCATGGCCTCCATCTCAAGCTTTAAGGCAGCTTCAATACCAGCTTTATGCGCCAGTTTCAGGCACCTTTTCGTTTCCAGCAGGGAGCTCAAAGGCAACTGTGCAATTTCTGTGGCTTTCGCCATCGCGTTTTGTAAAAGCTCGTCATCCTTAAACTTTCTCGTGGCTATACCCGTATCTATGGCCTTATCGGCGTCAATCCATTCCGTGGTATAAAGAAGTTCTGCCGCTTTTTTCGGCCCGATGAGCTGCTGTAACATATAACTGCTGGCGAATTCCGGTGCCATTCCAAGACTATTGAAAGGAAATCGCATGCGCAAACTTTCGCCAACATAGAGCACATCCGTATGGAGTAGTATGGTTGCTCCGCCTCCAACGGCAACCCCTTTGGCAGCGGCAACAAGCGGTTTATCAAAATCAACCACTGCACGTTCCGTAATTCTATAACTGAGCAACGCGCCGGGAACACCGGCGTCCCTCAAATCCTGGCCTGCCGAGAAATCAGTGCCCGCACCTGTGATAACAACCACCGTAACATCATCATTTTTACGGGCTGCATCCAGCTCTGCGGCAAAAGCTGTCCATTGTTCGACGTTGAATGAGTTCTTCTTGTCGGGGCGGTTCAATGTCAACAACAGGACGCCATCATTTAACTCTTTTAAAACCGTATCGCTCATCATCATACCTCTTAATGAAACCGAAGCTTCAGAAACAGAGTGCCCTGAAGCTTGCAGGTTGAATTATCCCACTTGCGAAGCTAAGTGGGACTCGATTAATAATACCCCAAAGTATTCTTTGGGCTTCATGCGAAGACATAATACTTATCTCAACATTTTAATCAAGATAAATAAATGTTGTGTTCCTCATTACCCCAAAAACAGAATCACCCGCATTTATCCGGGATGCCCATCTGCTTTCAAAATCAAAATAACGGTTGATGCAGAAATATCTAATCTCAGGAAAGCCAGTAATGACGGGGCATAGCTCATATTACCAATCAAATGGAACCTTCTCCGATTATCCACTCTGCCAATTGCTGTTTAGTCGTGCCTATGTTCCGCTGGCAGGCCCAAGCGTGAAACTGTATCTTTTTCAAAATCAAACTCGATTAGCACGGCGGTCTCTTCCCCCACAACAAATGCTTCGTGCCCCGGTTCGATGACCACGACCTGTGGCGCGACAAAATCTACTGTGCAACCGTCGCCGAATACAAACCGGAGATGCCCGCGCGCCAGAAAGCCGACATGTGCGTGCATGCAGAGCTCGGTATTAACTATCGGCTTGATGTTTGTCGACCACTTAAATCCGGGCGGGTAGATCATGCGTTTAACACGGGCAGCACCGGCCGCAACAATGTCTAAATGCATGGTGCCGATTTCGCGATGATTTGCTCCGGGGATAGTAGCAAGAAGCGCGTCTTGACTCATATGATGATCCTCCTGTTTGATTTTACAAGACCTTACTTTTGCTTAAGAGTGTATTGGAAAATGCAGTTGCATGTCAACACAAAACTATAAACGAAAGATATTGTTAGCAATTAAATGTCAAAAGAAAAGATTTGCAACCAATTTAATGTTCATTTTTCTATTCAATGAAGCATTCAATGGTGTTGACAAAAGTATAAAAATAGAACAATAATGTACACGCAGTTGGCTGTGCCTGAACATTCCAATACCAATTTTGTATTGGATATTCACGGGCAAGAAAACGCATTGATGATTACACGTGTAACTTGGTGATTGATGACATTTGAACGCCAAAAAATGAATAGAAGAGTTGTGCAGGATTTAAAAAAACGTTCCACTATTGGTCTTCTTTTCTACATAGTATTATCCTTTATTATTGTCTACGCTGATGATTATTATTTAAGGCACGCTTCTTATACAGTGGCCTTTCTGCTGGCCAACGCCGGCATCTGTTTGTTCCGTCTTATTCACCTGCCAATCACCAAAAAAATGGGGGAACGTTACGAAACAATCAATAAAGGTATTTTCTTTGCCAGTGTTATTGTCACTGCCCTGATCTGGGGGATGGCTCTCGGCCTGATCATGCTCCAGAAAGATGAACATACTACGCAGCTTGTCCTCACCGTATGTACCGCCGGTCTTTGTGCCGGAGGCGTGGTTGCTTTTATTCCCAACCTCAGGCTTTCCGTTCTCTTCAATATCGGAATGATGACGCCGGTTGTGAGTATATTGCTGCTCAACCGATTTAATATGCCTCTGGCCCTGATGGTTTTTTTATATTCGGTTTACCTGGTTCTTTTAGCCTCCCGCGGAAACAAGGAGTATTGGTATGCCCTGGAAAATGAATATCTTCTGGAAATAAAATCCCTGGAAATGACGCGTCTGAGCAATACAGATGTTCTGACAGATCTTTATAACCGGCGGTTTTTTGATGTCGAGCTGGATAAGGAATGGAAACGTTCGGGGCGCAATGAAAGTATGCTTTCCGTCGTACTTATGGATATTGATCATTTTAAAAATATTAATGATACCTACGGCCATCAAGTTGGCGATGAGTATTTAAAAAATACTGCTGAAATACTGACCTCTGTGTTCAAAAGAGATTCGGATATTGTGGCCAGGTACGGCGGAGAAGAATTTATTGTGCTACTGCCGGAAGTTGATATTGATCATGCTCTCCATTTGGCACAGGAGGCCCTGCGCAAGATCGCATCCATGACCATCGATCATCAGGGGTTGAATGTTAGGGCAACAATCAGCGCCGGTGTGAACTGCTGTATTCCAAATTTCAACTCCAGACCGGATTCTATTATTACCGGTGCTGATGAGGCACTGTACATGGCCAAAAACAGCGGAAGAAACCGGGCCGTTGTTTTTACTTCAAAAAGCGAATAGACTCTTAACTGATTAATACCGTTTAGTCTCCTGTACTTCCAACCCCCCACCGTAAGGAGATTGTTCTTCTGACAAATTCATCGTAAAGTATTTCCAGCGGCCTGGCTGCTCCTGCTCCCTCAATCTTTGCGACTGCGGCGGCTACCGCTTCAAGTGTGGACATTCCGTCCAAACAATGTTGCTCCCGCAACCGGTCTCTAGATCTAATTGGTGCAGGCAGTGCCAACCGGGGCAGCGCCTGCAGAGAAGGCATGCTGCTA
Organism: Syntrophaceae bacterium; assembly: GCA_025355345.1. Lineage (GTDB taxonomy): Bacteria > Desulfobacterota > Syntrophia > Syntrophales > Smithellaceae > FEN-1160. The sequence continues at coordinate 9,492 of JANXZU010000128.1, read as the reverse complement.
TACAAACGCCTCGCCTGTTGCCATGTTGCATCAATAACCACTACTCGTTTAGCTGAAGTTCGACCAAACATATCCGGCTTTGTTCCGGTTCCATCCGGCCATAACAGCCAGGTTCCGGGAGCCCGCAGAAATTCATCATCAATAGGCGCAAGCCCGATGCGGGTTCCACCACCACAGGGAATAATTTGAGAGTTGGGCATGGCCAGCGCTACCAATCTGCCGGTATTGCTGGGGCGCTCGGCTTCATAAATATGCCGTAGGATTAAAAATTCCGTTCGCGTTGTGACAGTCGGCAGGATCGGGCAGATGCAGATTTCACGGCGCTGATAGCAGCTGAGGCAGTGGATGTTTTCATTCCGGGGTTTTTTCGAACGCACCAGTTCTACCCTCCATAATCACAAACATTCTGCACTGCTCGCAGTCAAATTCAAGACGATATGTATGATGCGCATCACGAAGCCGGAGAGGCTTTTTGACGGTCCGACCCGAAGGATTCATCTTGGGGCACAAATCCAATTGATGCCGGATACAGTAGCGCGTTGTCATCACCGTTTTTCCGGTTGTTTCGATAATGATTTCAAAGGCAGGCTCAGTGACAGCCGCGCCATGGCGTTCATAGAATTGCCTTGCAAGAGCGTTGAAAACATTTGCGTGAAAATCGAGATTTTTTTCCGGGTATGGGGTATCGTTGGGCGTAAACTCAATGCTCTGGCGGGGGTATGCTCTAAACCTGATTTGCGTGAGCGCCTCCAATGCATCCCGCCGGATGCTGTTGAGCAGGCTTGCGGGGAGAAAGCCCGGCTCTTGAGGTAAAATGTTTAGCTTTGCCACCTGGTAGGGAGTATTGCCAGTACTGGTCAGTTGTTTTTCAAGTTGTTGCCTTGCGCGTGCCGGATCGCGGGGAGGTTCAAACAAAACATGCTTGACCATCTCGGCTTCATTGCCGTCTCCGTCTCGCACCGTCAGGCGTATGAAAGTATCCTCCTGCACAAAATCCATTTCCACATCGATGCGACGAACGCCGGATGATTTCTTTAGAATTTTGGTAAAGGCCATATCATGATTGCGATAGAGGCGGGTGCCGGTCTCCAGCCCACTGATGCTGTTGGGGTAGATTTTATCTTTATCCACCCGGTCCACCCGGAATCCGGCAAGATCGTTTTTGTTTGTGAAAAAGCAAAGCCCGTCGCCGTTTTGCAGATCATGCCGGGCTATGCGAAAACAATCTTTACCCACTTCGCTTATTTCACCCAAATACTGTCCTATTGCTTTCTGCGTATCAATGGAGGCAACCTTTTCGCCAAGGCCTGCAATAAAGTATTGGGTATAGCCGCGGTTGAAGGTCCTATCCGGCTCCGGTGTAAAGGTTAGTGCGCTTCCACCGGAACTGCACTTCCGGTAATTGGCATTGCCGCTGATAAATCCGTCGATTGCCTTCCTGTATGCGGCTGTTACATTCTTTACATACTCAATTCCCTTGTATCTTCCTTCGATCTTAAAGGAGGTGACGCCTGCCGCAATCAGCTCCGGTACTCTGTTCATCAGATTCAGGTCTTTAAGGGAGAGCAGATATTTGTTTTTTTGAATAACGCTGCCGTCGCCATCAATCAATGTGTAGTGAGACCTGCAGGGCTGGGCACATACTCCGCGATTACCGCTGCGTCCCGCCACGGCCTGACTCATATAACATTGCCCGCTGTAGGAAACGCACAATGACCCGTGCACAAAGACTTCCAGCTCTATTTTGCTTGTTTGACGGCGAATCTCGGCAATCTCTTCAAGCGAGAGTTCCCTGGCGAGGATCACCCGTTTAAAGCCCACAGCCTCCAGGAACTTGATTTTCTTGGGCGTGTTGTTGTGCATCTGGGTGCTGGCAATAAGGGGAATCGGGGGGAGATCAAGCTCCAGCAAACCCACATCCTGGATAATCAGAGCGTCGGCGCCCAACTGATAGAGCTCACTTACGATATCGAGGGATTCGGCAAGCTCCCTGTCCGTCAGGATGGTATTGAGCGCCACATAGACTTTTGCGTAATAGAGGTGTGCATGCAGGATCAGGCGGGTAATGTCGGCAACGCTCACTCCCGCGTCGGCCCTGGCGGAAAATTTTGGCGCGCCGATATACACGGCGTCTGCGCCGTGATCGATGGCGGCAATCCCGATATCAGCGCTGCCCGCCGGTGATAAAAGTTCAAGCGATGTGAGCATATGATCCTTGTCATTACGAGACGCCTCTCAGGTCATGATGACCTTTAGGTTACGTCGTGGTAATCTTATTTATGCAGCTTAGGGCCACTTTCTCCTGAAAAACTTCCCTTAAATCTCCCTCTTGATTCGCGTACCCCCTAGCAACCTTTAGGTTATTCAGGGTATAAAGAGCGGTTATAGGTGATTGCAGTTTGAATCTCTTTTCGGCGGAAGCCTAGTAATGACGGGGAATAGCTGATGATTTCAATTAAACAGAACCGTACCCAATATTATCCCTTACGTGTGCGTGGCGAGAGAGGCGCCCCTTCCAGCCAATGCTTTATGCGGTTGGCATCGCCGACACGGCTCAGTTTTCCTTGAGAATCGAGCAGAACGATGAGCAGATTGCGATTTGCAACCTGGCATTGCATCACGAGGCAGCGACCGGCATCGGCTATAAAGCCGGTCTTGGAAAGGCCGATATCCCAACGCGGATTCTGGACCAATCGATTAGTATTATGAAATCTCAGCACGCGCCGGCCGTAAACAACTACCGCATTTTTGCAGGTGGTAAATTCGCGGATAAGGCGATACTGGTAAGCGGCGTTCACCAGCCGCACAAGGTCACGGGCGGAGGATACATTGCCGCTGGAAAGCCCCGTGGGATCATCAAAGCTGGTTTCGGAAAGACCCAGCGCTTTTGCTTTGGCATTCATCGCCGCAATGCAGGCCTCAGTGCCGCCCGGATAAGTTCGCGCCAGCGCGTGGGCGGCGCGGTTATCGGAAGCCATAAGAGCAATAAGCAGAGTATCTCTGCGCAATAGCGCGATGCGCACCGGCAGGCCGGAGTGACTGCCACGCAGTCTGTCGATATCCGCCTTTTCAATGGTTATTGCTTCCTGTAAATCGATTTGGGCGTCCAGCACGACCATGGCGGTCATCAGCTTGGTGATGGACGCGATGGGCAATACCAGCGTTGCCTGTTTTTGAATTAAAAGCTCGCCTGTCTCCTGATCCTCCACCATTGCGGCGCCCGAGCGCAAAAAAGGCATAGGCGATAGCCGCACGGCTTCATAATTTGCAACGGTCTTCTGAAAATCGGCGCTTGCAGGCGATTCCGAAAAGGTTGATGTTGGGACCATCATCATCCCCACACTCAGGATGATAACAAACGTCTTTCTGCAATACTTAACTCTCATGCTCTCTCTCCGTAACTTGAAACTGATGCGGCTATTCGTATTCTGAAGTGCGATCTGCAATTGCACGGTTTGACTTCAAGTATCAAACCTGCACAAATGTATTTTAGCAATCATCAACGATAATGGAACATTGATAACCGGCTGATTGTTTTTATATATGGCATACAACCATTTTTAAAAAACAATGCTGGTAACTATACCTGTAATAATTTTTATTTCAATCATTTTTTTCGTGCAGGACATGGGGACACCCTTAGGGTTCCTACTCTACTTCCTTAAGTGCGGCCAAGCATGGACTGGACTTCATAGTAAACCGCGATCAGCTGGTTGATCAGCGCGAAAATGCAGACACTGAAAAACATTTTGGCCGCGTCACGATAATCAGGCCAAACCAGTTGCAGATGCGTTTCATATAACTGCGCGCCGGAGCCTGCGCGTTCCAGGATTTCTACCATGGATATGCCGATTAAAAAGGATGCAAAAAAGAGGAGTCCCTGCGTTATTGCGGATAGAATCGATTGCTGAGTGGTGTTGAAAATAAGCCGGGAGGTGATCGGAATAAAATAAAGGATGAACATCGTACCGAATTCAAAGCCCATGCCGTACCAGATGCCGGCAAGCATTCCCAGCGGCATCAAAACAAGCACAATAACCAGACCCACAAGAAGCAGAACCATCAGTGGGCCACCCCCGGCCATTTCTCTGCCACGATCCAGAAGAAACAACCAGCGTTCTTTACCCGCGACCATCATCAGCAGAAAAACCAGTGGGATGGTTGCAAGGCAGGCAAACATCAGCATTCGCGTATATTCCGAATTCATCCCGGGACGATCCGGCAAAATAAATTTTCATGTATTACTTAAAGATACAAACTTAAGGGCGTCCCCATTCCCATTCTAAAACGTTATTCAATCCAGAGAACACCGGGGCAATTTGGTGCGGCGCTACACTCAGGCGGCGGGTTTTCCCCGTAGCAGTCAATATCGGGAACCGATAGAGTGGATGTGTCTAAGTTTACTTCATTGTCATGGTAGCGCACTGTGTTGCTTGTTATACATTTAAGGATATCGTAATCTTCCTGGCTGATTCTGGCGCATGAGCCGATGGTGTTGTTATGAACATCCCCCTGCTGCACTTTCAAATAAGAATCATAAGCGCGCAATCCGCAGCCTTTGGCGTAACGTGTTTCAAAATTATTCATCTCTACAATGCCGTTATAGATAGACATTACATTATTGCCGCCAATTGAATCAAAAGATGATGTTTGATAATCTTTGGTTCCTTCCACATAACCATTATTCAGAAGAGCATTGCCCGCTTCTCTGGCCAGCACACCTGTCATTTCATTATTGTAAATAACAAAGCCATCCACAAGTAATGTTGCGCCGAAAGCAACGTCAACCGCGGCAAAACGGCTTACGGAATGATTGTTTGTAGCCGCCTGTATAGCCAGAGGATGTATTCTGTTATCAAAAACATTAAAGCTGCGGGCGATTACTTTGGTGTTCGCGCCGTTTAGATAAAGGGCAACACCATCATTATTTTCCAGAGTTACATTTTCAAAGTGCCCCTGGACTCCCCCGTGCAATTCTATGGCAGTTCCCGTCCTTATATCATTAGGATTACGGATGGTGGAGCGAACTACAAAATTTTTCAAGTTCAACGTGCCGCCGCCAATCATCAACAGGGCATAATCCTGAGCATTGAGTATGGCTACATTTTCTATCTGAAGATTATGGCCGCTTTCATTGAGAATATGTCCGGTGATGGTTATAGCGGCGCGAGTTGCGGTTGTAATTGTTGTCGGTCTTGTTATTTCAAGATTGTCCGGGAATGTTCCGCTATCCACGGTTATATTGAGCAGACAAAAATCCCGCGCTTTGGCATAATCCAGCGCCTCTTTTATTGTTCGAAAAGAAATTATGTTATCTACAGGATCGGTGGATTTGACTTGCAGCGTGGTTTCCAGACACAGCCGCTTTGATGCCTGTGAAATTACCGGTTTTACGGCATGAATCGGTGAGTCAGCCTGAGGCGAAAATTTAATCATGCGGCCTTTCTGTAAGTCGGCTGTTTTAACTTTTGTGTTCAATGGCGAATGAGTTTTTTTCTGAATTACCGGACGCTCTTCCTGCTGAATGTTTACCGGTGCGCAGGCATTCAAGATAAAAGGAACAACTATTATTAACGGTAGAATTATTTTTTTCACTTTTTTCTCCTTGTCTGAACTATTTCGCCTATCTGAATCCGATTTCTATCTTTTCTTTTTAATCTCTGCAAGTATTTTGATAAAAAAGGGGACATAACACTGAACCCGGTATTTTGGGCAAGATAATTAAGTGTTATGTACCCCGAATTAACGATAAAGAATAATATCACTATAAACATTGTCGTCTCGTACGATACCTTGTATGTCAGTATTGTATTTATCAATATTATCTCCAACTGCTACAGATTAAGCACTTTTTCGTGAAACTCTAATCTCCGGAAAGCCATTAATGACGGGGCTTAGCTGATGATGGCAATTAAATAGAACCGTCCCCATTAATTACATGAGATCAAAAGGCTGGAAAAGCATTTTAAATTTGATGCATTTCAGTGAACGAAATAGAATCCATTTCATGATCATAAAACCAGCACACAAAATCAACTTGACATAAATATCAATATTGATACTATATAGAACATGGCCAAAATCGAAGATATTCTTATACAGATGAAAAACAATCCATCAGATGTTCGATTTTCTGACTTAAGCAAGGTCTGTATTTATTATTTCGGTCAGGCACGACATAAGAGCGGAAGTCACCATGTTTACAAGACAACATGGAAAGGTGATCCGCGTATCAACATACAAAATCATAAGGGCAAGGCTAAGGCGTACCAGGTAAAACAGGTACTGCTGGCAATTGAGAAGCTGGAGGTTGAACATGCCACTGAAAAATGATCATTATACGTACCGCGTAACCTGGTCTGAAGATGATCAGGAATATTTAGGCTTATGTGCCGAATTTCCCAGCTTGAGTTGGCTGGATCAAACACCAGAATCGGCTCTGAAGGGTATCCGCGAGATTGTCGCGAGTATTATCAAGGATATGAAGAATACTGGTGAAGAAATACCTCAACCGATTGCCTGTAAAAGATACAGTGGTAAGTTTATGGTGCGTGTCCCTCCTGAAATTCACAGAGATCTTGCCATTCAGGCAGCGGAATCAGGTGTCAGCCTGAACAGGATTGCCGGAGTGAAGTTAAACCGATAATCGGGGAAGGGTTGTTTTGTATTGTGATGTTTCCCAAGCCATTCAAATATCCGTATCAATCCCTCATTTCTAGCGCTGGAGCAATCTTGCAGATTGCTCCTAAACATTTTAGTTCAAGCTACAAGCTTGAACCAGCAGAAAGCTGCTGCAAAGGATAACAGCAGCCGAGAAACTACTAACATGAGTCAAGAAGAGACTTGACCCCTTATTCGACAATTGCTACAGATTAAGCACTTTTTCGTGAAACTCTAATCTCCGGAAAGCCATTAATGACGGGGCTTAGCTGATGATGGCAATTAAATAGAACCGTCCCCATTAATTTCATTATATACTCACTTCCAATGAAAATGCCTATTCCGTTTAAGTCGCCACCGTAATCCGCAGGAAACAAACACCCAATTCCGGAGGAAGTCGCCACCCCCTGATCGGAGCGAAGCGATCGGCTGTGTTAAATTGGCAGATGAAAACCGTTAACATGAGTTAAGAGTGGACTTGACCCCTTTGCGAGAAGTCTGCCTGGAAGAATGTTCCCCTTCTGCAAGGCGTTGCCGAAGGCGCTTCAATTCCTCAATAAGTTGTTCTTTTGTTTTTTCCTGATCAGCCAAGGGTTTTTCCTTACAGGATATGTAATTCCAATTCACAATAAATCAGCGAGAATAAAATATCGTATGAATAGCACTGCATGTCAACAAGAAATAATCAGCTGCAAATAAAACGCTTGACCTGACTACTGCTTCATAGTTTACAGTGGGGTTAAAGAGGTCAATATGAATGCATTCAATAAAAAACAATCTACTTCGGCAAGCGCCGTTGCCGATTCCATGACAATCGGCCAATTGGCAAAGCGTTTTGGTCTATCCCGGAGCACGCTCCTGTACTACGATAGCATCGGGTTATTGAAGCCGTCCGCCAGAAGCCGGGCAAATTACCGGCGATACACCACAGAAGATGCCGGGCGGCTGGAGATGATTTGCATGTATCGTCAGATCGGGCTTTCCATGGTGTCGATCGGCGAGATTCTCAACTCGCCGAAGAGCAGTGCGCGGGACATCCTGGAGAAGAGGTTGTTTGCCCTGGCAAAGGAGATCAGCCGTTTGCGTGAACAGCAACATATGATTATCCGCATGCTCGGGGATCGATCACTACGTAAGCGCATTCCCGTTCTGGACAAGGAAGGCTGGATTGCCCTCCTGAAGGCTTGCGGCCTTGATGATGCGGCAATGAATAAATGGCATCAGGAGTTTGAGAAGTATTCTCCTCTTTTGCATCAGGAGTTTTTGGAAGGATTGGGTATACCAGGCGTTGAGATTGATCTTATCCGAAAGTGGTCTCAAGTCTGATATTTTTGGGAGCCGCGTTCTTTAAGCTAAAGCGGATAATCACTATAATAATTGTGACAGGAAAGGAGTCATTAATATGAAAAATAAACTGATGATGGGATTATGGAAGTATATGATCAATGTGCCTCCATTCTTATGGGAAAAGCAGATTGCCAAAGGGAAAAAGAAATATGCGGACCACCTTGCCTTTATGTCCGGGGAACACCGGTTGGTACACCATTTTGTAGTACGGGAACTTCCTTTTGCGGGTAAGCCGTTGCCGCCGGAATTCATTGCTAACGCCCTGCAAATTCCTGTCGAGCGGACGATTACCATCCTCGATGATCTGGAATCGCATATGACATTCATCTTCAGAAATGCGGATGGTGCAGTTGCGTGGGCGTATCCTGTAACAGTTGAAAAAACACCGCATGAAGTAACTTTTCATACCGGTGAGCGGCTATACGCGGCCTGAGCAGCCGACGCTTTTGCGACGCCCTTCGTGCAAGGGCAACTGAGAAAAGAATACCTGTCGGTTGTTGTCCGGACAGAATGTGCCCATTGCGGGAGGCCAATGGAACTTGAAATCAACAGCGATCTGAGCTGCAAAGTGAAAGAAGAAGGGTGCAATCCTGTTGTCTTCGTGCCTGATATCAATCTTATTGAACTAGACGATGAAAGCATCATCAACGCTTTTTGACGGGAAAGTGTTTTCTTCTGGTCAGAAGAACATGCAAGAGATTATCGGCACAAGGCACACCGTTTGCGCGGCGCATACATGACCGTGGATCAGATGAGTAAGGTGACGAAAATGATCCAGAGTGCTATTTTTGCGTTTTAAAAGTTATAAGGTATCATTACTAAAAGAGTCTAAATAAATCGGAAGCTGAAAAAAATAGGGTGCTGTCCATAATTTTCTATTTCCTTTCATCGTCGTCAAAATCTGGTAACCCCCACCGGATATGCCAGTGGGGGTTACCGAAAGAATTATTCTTTGTAGAGACTTTCCAGCAGGTCACCGTACTTTTCCATGACAACCCGGCGTTTGAGTTTCATGGTTTGGGTAAGCATGCCGTTATCCACGGTGAAATCTTCCAAGACAAATGCAAATTTGTGGGGAATTTCGTAGGATCCGATTGATTTTTTAAGATGGTTTTGAACCTCAGCGGTTAACAAATCCTTGAAATTTTGGCCCGCGGGATTAGCAGAATCGAAAAGATCTTTCGGTTCGACTGACAAATTCAACTCTGTGGCTAAATTTTGTAATAGTTTCATATCAGGCACAATTAGCCCTACATTGAAGTCGTGTCCTGCACCGGTGATCACAGCGTTTAAAATCCAGGGTAACACTTTCATTTCCAGTTCAATGGTATCCGGGTGGATATATTTGCCATTGGCAAGTTTATATTCTTCTTTAAACCGGCCTGTGATGAATAAAAAGCCATCATCATCCAGGCGTCCACGATCACCCGTACGCACCCCTCGCATTCCGTTGAGTTCCACAATCACTTCTTTGGTTTGTTCCGG
>JANXZU010000098.1 GCA_025355345.1 Syntrophaceae bacterium | reverse complement strand
GTAAAACCGGTCAGTCGCGTGAACCCTTCATTGATATCCACATACAAACCGTCGCTCATGCGATTGATATTGATCGCATCTGGACTCGTCGAATAAGCTAATCTAAACCGCTCCTCACTTTCCTGCAATGCCTCCTCCGCCCGCTTGCGTTCGGTGATGTCGCGGGATACCGCCTGAAAGCCTTTAACAATGCCATCTTCTACTATCAATTGAGTATTTTGCCCAAGCCAAACCTCACGTCCATCCTTCGTTATAATGGCATATTCTAAATATGTATTATTAAGCCCGTTTAAAAATTGACGACTGAAGAACTTAATGGTTTCGTCAAGCATGCGTGGGTGGATTAATGCCGGATAATGCATCCACATTATTTCCTCTTCCTCGTATCCGGTAATACGCAGCCCCGCTCGATTTACAAATGTGAAGTGCCCGGTACTGTCCGTCCTCAAAACGATTTCACTTGCATTTTCAACCAATGTCCGATACCGCTCCTCGCTGTGATGAAGCTCCTTCTCGGCCTGCTTACGGAAGGTGATGTCTTGCACCATCCCGTTAAAAACCATTTCATTTTCACGTAGTGATGGATTGGCATTGCCGGAAAACCATATTATCTCACCTGAAGGTTTTTGGAGCATCCCTTCGTATTTCCATTCACTTGATTCCTTAACTGACTTCTCAATTGATTTTATAAAACCATCCCTGTGTTCCGGAATAACTATCGCTAAAAAACGTTCAAAATACCCATCCAAGTCCGGTTTCAGACCAATGACCTGTTCCGATCTATCGCTGATATAATAAAATCCCATAGCTCCGCCCGGTCTGGCATAGAACTGATAGACAACGCCGGGAACCTGAGTTGTTATCTCACGCAATCGATTATCAATGGCCTGCATGCGCTCGTTGCTTAGATGCAATTCCCGTGTTCGTTTTCTCACCTGGAGACGGAGTATCCAGGTGAGAACAGAGATGGTCGCCAGCAAAGACAGGACTATGACAAAGGCGATAATGAACGTCCGTGATGTTTGCCATAGGGACTTTTCCTCATAGACGCCAAACCACTTTTCGTAGAGCTGCTGGTACTTGCCCGTATGCTTCAAAATGGTCAGTCCTTCGTTCAGTTTCTGAAGAAGCTCGACATCATTCTTCTTTACGGCAAAGCAATATTTTCTCGCCGGAAGAAGTGTTTCCACAACTTTGATGGCTTTGATCCTGTACTTGTTAATAAAATACAGCCCCTGAATCTTCGAAGACAGCAATACGCCGTCGTGTTTGCCGGATGCCATTAACTGTAAGGCATCGATAGGACTATCGGCAACGACAATGCGGGATGTAAAGCCCTGCTCGATAAGGTAGTCATGCATGATGTCCCCTTTTTGGACGATGATTTCCTTGTCTCGCGCCTGGTCAAATGTTTTAATCCCCGAACTTTCTCTTACAAACAAAGCTGATGAGACCATATTGTGAGGCACGGAAAAATCGACAACACTTTCCCGCACTTTTGAATAGTACATTCCCGCGATTGCATCGATCTTGCCTGCCTCCAGCGCTGCCCTTACCTCATTCCAGATACCAAGCCTCACATCAGCAACTAAACCTGTGGACTCCACAACGGCGTTGATGAGCTCAACATTGAATCCGGTTGGCCTTCCTTTCTCATCATTGAACTCATAAGGCGGATAATCGTGGTCACTGCTCACACGTATGCTTTTGACAGAATTGACATCCGAAGGTTGAGCTATACAATTTCCCCGGAATAAACACGGGAACAAGAAAGCAAAAAGGATGATCCAAAAAAATGGAAGGTTAATTGCTGATTTTTTCATCGGCATCTCCTTAACACTAATGACATCAATTAAATACCGGAACACCAAACCAAATTATCTGTCAGTCTTTTTCTATATGTGATTTTGCTATTTTAATCGCGCGGTCTTTGTCTCTTGTAAAAAGCCGCCACTGAGATTTTGTGGTGTGCGGGCCGGCCTCTTTATCGCGGCCTCGACTATAATACCAGTGCCCAAATCGCTCGACCGTAGAAAACGGATGGCTACCGGTGCAGAGAATACCGCAAGTATTAATTTCTTTATAATAGATCGTTTCGTCCGGCACATCATCATTTGCCAGATCATCAGGCAATACGATTTGAGAAACATCAATGCCTGCGAATTCCTTTTGATCCAACCACTTCGAAATATCCATCGTTCCCTTTTGTCCTTTAAGAAAAAGTAGTGACAACAGATGAGCTTTTTTCACAACCACACCGCGTCTGGATTTTTTCAGTATATTAATTATCGGCTTTCCCGGGATTAATTGGCAGGCAAAAAATAAACGTCAAGCCCGCACCGGGAAGACTCTTTACATCAATTAGCCCACGATGAGCATTAACAACCGTTCTGTTTTATCATGACTACCTTTAGAAATGTTATTCATGCGATCTTTCCATAACTACAGAATTAAGTTGAAATATAAATGAAAAATAAATAATTACAATTGAATATTGATTTAGTTTGTTAAAAAACAGCACTACACAAGGTCATCTATGCCTTATTTGCATATCGGTATATTTCTCAAAATAATTAAGTTATTGCCATTGAGATCTATACATGACCTTATGCCCGATTGCTCCAGCAGCAAAACCGGTTACGGCCGCGAGTCTTGGCGCGATACATGGCGATATCGGCTTTTTTCATGAGAGTATCAATGTCATCGCTGTGCGTGGGATAGATCGCCATTCCCAAACTGGAAGTGACCAAGAGTTTGCAGGCATCCAGCACAAAAGGCTCTCTGAATGACTTGATAATCTTGCGCGCGATCTGCAAAGCGTCTTGTTTTAGATTAATAGACGGCAGAATAAAGGTAAATTCATCGCCTCCATAGCGGGCAACGGTATCGGCATCACGGACCATCGCCTGCAGCCTTTGGGCAACCGCCTTAAGAAGGGCATCTCCCGTTGCGTGACCCCAGTTGTCATTGACTTCTTTGAAGCGATCCAGATCAAGGATGATTACAGCAATCATATTTTTATCCCGTTTTGCTCGCTTAATTGCCATATGCAGACGGTCATAGTAGAGTGTCCGGTTGGCAAGACCCGTCGAATAATCATAAAATGCCTGCTGCCGTATAACTTCATCCACCTTATGCCGCTCGGTAACATCACTAATAATTCCGCGAAATCCCTGAGGCTTTCCGTGACCATCGTAAACGAGAGCTACAGAGAGCTCCACGTTTTTCTTCTCCCCTTTTCTTGTGTTGATCTCCCAGTCCATCTTTTTTACAGGTTTTCCCGTTTTAAAAACCTGATGAAAAATGCGAAAAGCGATATCAGCGTTCTTTTTATCCGCATATTGCCGATAATTTGTCCCTTGCATTTCCTCGCTGGTGTAACCAAACATTTTCACGAAAGCATCGTTGAACATCAGCGTATTTCCTGCCAGATCATTCTCGTAATAGGCATCGGCGATGGTATCGATAATTGTAGTTGAGCGTTCCTCACTTTGCCTCAGGGCTTCCTCCGCCATTTTCTGGCGTGTGATATCCATCTGGCTGCCAAGAGTGGCACGCCGTCCATTGAATTTGATAGATGTAACCGTTTCCATATACCATAAAGTGCCCTTCTTTTTGGTAGTGATCCTGTATTCATAAGGAAGCATGTTTTCACCACGAAGCATGGCAACGGCGCGCATTTTCACAAGCTCACGATCGTCTTCTTTAACTAAAGACAATGAGGGCAAACCCACTATTTCATGGGCTTTATATCCGACACTTTCTTCAAACCGGGGATTCACCCAGGCAAAACGACCGTCTTGAATTATAAAAAGGCCAATAGGTGATTTTTCAGCCAGAGTGGTGTAAAGATGTTCGGCACGTTTCCATTCCGTAACATTTTTGGAGATGACGGATACCGCTGTGACTTCCTCACCACCGCCCGATGACTGTACCGGGCTGAATGTGCGCAGAAATTCGTTCCCATCCCGCACAGAACGATGCTCTCGCTGAAATGATAATCCTGTTTTAAAAACTTCGTTCACATTCTCGGAAAAATCGCGTGTTTCTTCAGCTGAGTGAAAATCTTTATAGTAACTGCCCACGAGCTTTTCCTGGGAAATACCCAGGCGCTGGCAATGTTTCGGGTTAACATAAATATAACGGCAAAGGCGATCAATCATATAAATGGAATCGGTTGTCGCTTCTACCATGTTTCGGTATATATCGATATCCCGCAGCAGCTCGATATGTTTTGCTTTACGGTCGGTAGTCTTGTGCTCTTTTTGTGGCATACTTTTTTTCACGCGTTTTCAGGTAAAAATATCTTTATGTTAATCAATTATGTTTTCGCCTGAGCTGGTTTCCGACTACTTTTTTCTATTAGCCAATTCTTCAGCTCGCAGTTCTTTACGTAATATCTTACCAACTGTTGTTTTGGGCAACTCTTTACGGAATTCTATTTCCGTAGGCAGTTTATAAGTGGCAAGTTTTGTCTTGGCGTATTCTAACAATTCCGATTGAGTTGCCGTCTCACCACTTTTCAAAACGATGAATACTTTGATATTTTCCCCACGCTTAGGATCGGGAATGCCTATCGCACAAGCATCCAGCACTTTCTCGTGTTCATAGAAAACCTCGTCAACGTCCCGTGGATATACGTTGAACCCACCCGAAATAATCATATCCTTTTTCCGGTCCACAATATAGAAGTATCCGTCATCATCCATAGTTGCGATATCACCGGTATAGCACCAGCCGTCGCGCAACAGGTTTGCCGTTTCTTCCGGTTTTTTTAGATAGCCCTTGGTAACCTGCGGACCACGAATAATTAGCTCTCCCGGCTGACCGATAGGCATATCTTTTTCACCGGTTTCCAGATCGACAATCCGGCATTCGGTATCGGAAAGTGGTAGGCCAACACTGCCGATTTTCCGGATACCACCGAACGGATTGGTATGCGTAACCGGCGTTGTTTCCGTCATACCGAAACCTTCGACAATCACCGCCCCGGTAGCTTTCTCAAAAGTATGGATAACTTCAACCGGCAGCGGAGCACTTCCAGAAAAACAACCTTTAAGACAAGTCATATCAGTTTTCTTCAAATCGGGATGACTGAGCATGCCGATGTACATGGTGGGAACAAGAGCTGCAAAAGATGGCTTGCATTTTCGAATGGCTTCCAGAAGCGGTTCTGGCTGAGGCCTAGGAACAAGAACGTCACCCCATCCCTGGAAAATAGAAAAATTCATCGCACAACTCATGCCGAAAACATGGAAGATTGGCAATGCCCCGAGATTGACGCCATATTCAATATCGGCAAACATCGGAAACCAGGCATTGATCTGTTGCACCTGCTTGCTTAAATTTCCGTGAGTCAAAATGACCCCCTTGGAAACACCTGTAGTTCCGCCTGTGTATTGGTACATTGCTGTGTCATCGAAGCTTAACTTTACTTTGGGTGAATTGGGTTGATATTTAGCGATACATTCCTTCCATTTGTAAACATCATTGGACGGTTTAACATGAGCGGCAAGCTTTTTCTTCTTGGCGACAAGTGGAAACAAAATGTTTTTCGGGAAAGGAAGATAATCTCCCAATGTCGTATATATTATCTGTTTAACGCCTGTTTTTGGCCTTAAATCAATCATTCTGTTGGCCAGAAGATCGAGCGTAATAATAATTTTTGATCCGGAATCATTGAGTTGGTGTTCCAGTTCACGATCGGTATAAGTGGGATTATTTAAAACAACAATGGCACCCAGTTTTAATGTAGCATAATAAGCAACAACACAGGGGATCATGTTCGGCAATATAATGGCGACAGAATCACCTTTTTTGATGCCAAAATCGGCAAGGCAAGTTGCAAAACGGTCTACCATATCTTTTAACGCTTTGTACGATAAGTTATACCCTTGAAAATTCAGGGCCATGCGATTGGTATTTTTTGCAGCCGACCTCTCCAGAATATCGGGCATACAAATTTCTTCATAGTTAATTTTTTCGGGAACACCTTTGTCGTAGGACTTCAACCAAGGCCTCGATGCGTAAGATACAACTCCTGCCATTATCACGTTCCTCCTTATATAGTTACTATATCAGCAAATTATTACATAGAAAACTGTATCAATGTGTTTTTCTAGCAGTTATTTTTGCCAAAAGCTATTTAAAATTATTATAATCAATATCCCATCTTTGTTCTTGACGAATAAGGCAATTGCTCCTTATAATAATCTAATATCCAAAAGGAATTCGTTTAAGATATGGCTATTATAGAAACTAAGTCTCTGACAAAAACGTATGGCAAGATACAAGCTGTGCGGGGTATTGATCTTAATATCGAAAAGGGCGAAATATTCGGGTTGCTCGGCCCCAATGGCGCGGGCAAGACCACAACCATCGGCATGCTCTGCACTATTATCAATGTGACTTCGGGCAGCGCATTCATCGCCGGTTGTAACGTAATCAAAGAGCCTGACCGGGTAAGACGCAAGGTCGGCATTGTCTTCCAGGATCCCACTTTAGATACCGTTCTTACCGGACGCGAAAATCTTGAACTGCATGCGCGTCTCTATGGCATTTCCGCCGCTTATCGCCAAAACAGAATTGATGAAATGCTGGAACTTGTTGATTTAAAAGATCGCAGCAATGATATAACCCGCACCTATTCCGGCGGAATGCGCAGACGACTTGAACTGGCACGCGGCCTTTTACATAAACCGGCTGTTCTCTTTTTGGATGAACCAACGCTAGGGCTTGATCCGCAGACAAGAGCGCGCACCTGGGAATACATCAAAAAAATGGCCAAGATGGAACAGACCACAGTAGTACTCACCACTCATTATATGGAAGAGGCCGAACAGGTCTGTGATCGTGTGGGGATTATTGATCATGGTCGGATAATCGCTATTGACGCACCCGATAATCTCAAGGAATCAATGGGCGGAGATCTGGTCGTAATTCGGGCCAAAGATCCACCTGTGGAGAGAATCAAAGCGTTGCATTATGTCAGTACAGTAAATTTTTCTGATGGCGCTTTGGAAGTAACGATGAAAGAGGCTCATCTGCATCTGGCGGAGCTTCTCTTAATGCTCAGGGATGTTGAGTGCGTGGAGGTGAGAGTGCCTACACTCAGTGATGTATTTATCAAACTGACCGGACGTGATATCCGGGAAGATGGTTCTGAAGACTCCGGCAGCTGGGTTGATTCTGTTGCCCGGTACCGACAGAAAGGTAATTGATAAAATGGGAGAGCGACGTCTTCAAAAAGAATTGATGGGCATTTACGCTGTCTGGTGGCGGGAGTTCAAAGTCTTTCAGCGCGAAAAAAGCAGAATCATCTCCAGCATTGTTCAACCACTGATGTGGCTGTTTCTTTTCGGCAGCGGCATAGGCGCGAGTATTAGTGTTAGCGATGTCAACTACCGGGACTACATCTACCCAGGAGTGTTAACCATGTCGGTACTTTTCGGGTCGGTCTTCTTCGGTCTCTATATTGTCTGGGACCGCAAACTCGATGTGCTGAAAGCCGTGCTTGTGGCGCCGGTATCTCGTTTAAGCATATTTTTGGGAAAGGTTCTGGGCGGCTGCACAGACGTCATCCTTCAGGTTTTAATACTGTTTTGCTTCTCTTTTTTGTTTCCTTCCGTGAACCCCTGGGGCATTCCACTGGCGCTACTGTTACTGCTCATTACATCCATCGCACTGGTATCAATGGGTCTTGCTTTGGGTTCAATGCTGGAGAGCCTGGAAGGATTTCAGGTGATTTCATCTTTTCTTGTCTTCCCGCTCTTCTTCTTATCCGGAGCTCTCTTTCCTGTTGATGATAAGCTTCCTGTCTGGCTGCAGGGCATGGTAAAACTAAATCCGTTAACCTATGCGGTGGACGGAGTTCGAGGCGCGTTGCTCAACGTTCAAATTTTCCCCTTTTATGTTAACCTGTCTGTCATCACTATTTTTGCGATAGTTATGTTTGGGCTGGGAAGCGTTTTGTTTAGCAGGATGAAATAAAAAAACGGCGCCGACCGGCAACTCTACAGGATAAAGAGTCACAGGTCATGCGCCTTTGATAAAATATATCTTATTTTTTATTCGCCGATGAATTTCGCTTCGCGTTTTTCCAGAAAGGCTGTTATGCCTTCCGTGGCGTCTTTACTGATGACAAGCTTGGTTATCCATTCCGTATCAACACGCAGACCTTCATCAATGCCCTTATCCAACCCGACATTCATTCCGTCCAGAACTGCCGCGACTGCCAGCGGTGGACGTTTGGCCAGTACCGCTGCAAATGCCTCGGCCTCTTTCATCAAATCAGCCGCGGGGCATACTTTATCTACAAGACCTACAGCCAGAGCTTCCGGTGCGGAGAGCCTTTTGCTGAAAAGAATAATCTCTAGAGCTTTGGATTTTCCCAAAAGTCTCGGCATACGCTGAACACCTCCCCAGCCGGGTGTGATACCAAGATTGACTTCCGGAAGGCCGATCAACGCTTTGGGATTATCTGTCATCAAGCGGAAATGGCAGGCCAGTGCTGTTTCGCAGCCGCCACCGAGCGCGTAACCGTTGATGGCAGCAATATACGGTTTTCGTGACCGCGATATGGCATTCATAATGGTGTTGCCGTTAGGGCCATTACTAATATTGGCCACATCTGAAAGATCCATGCCAGCGCAAAAACCTTTTTCACCGGCTCCGGTAATGATAACGACTCTGGTTTCCTTGCTTTTTTCCAGCTCGGTTACAGCCTGAAATAACTCCTCACGGACGCCAAGGTTGACCGAGTTAGTGGGTGGACGGTTGAGGGTAATGGTGGTTACAAAATCATTAGTGGAAACAATGATGTTGCTGTAGCTCATGTATATCCTCCTATGTGGAATTTATTACCGTTTTCAAAACGGTTGCATTTTAATTAAGTTTTTTGAGTAACCAGGCCATATTTTGCCCCAGAGTTTTCATGGTCTGCAGCCCTTCTTCATCCTGAAGAACTTCCCCAATATCCCTGCCGACACCGAGACTCCAGTAGCTGGAACCGGGCATGACCATCTGCATATAATGCAGGAATAAATTCATGCCGGAAAAAGCGGGAATGGCCCCGGCGCGACGCACGGCAACAACACTTGCTCCTACTTTACGCTTCAACATGTAACCGTTTGCCCGCGCGACAAATCCGCAGCGCTCGATTACCGCCCGCATATTAGCCGTGACATCAGAGAAATAAGTAGGCGATCCCAGCAGAATACCGTCGGCCTCAACCATCTTATCCATAATTTCATTGAGCATATCAGATTTGACCACACAGTGCTTATCCACATTCTCCATGCACTTGTAGCATGCCCGACAGCCATTGATCGTCTTTCCACCAAGTTGAATAAGTTCTGTTTCCATGCCCTCATTTTTAAGCTCATCTAAAACTGTGCCCAACAGTATGGCAGTATTACCATCTTTGCGAGCACTGGCGTTTAAAGCGAACACTTTCATAAAATATCTCCCTCCCCCGAGAATTCGACAGCCACAAAGCCGCGTAATAACAGAATTGATGGATTACTCGTCCTTTTTATAATAAGTTGCCCACTTCGCATCGATCGAATTCTGGATGTCTGCAATCTGCTCATCTGTAATAATCCTGAACCGTGACTGCGAACGGAAATATTCACGAACAGGTTTGAGTTTGCGTTTTTCAACCAGCTTTTCGGATGCAGCGGTAAGTTTGAACTCACCATTAACAATTTCGTAGAGGTCATAGTATCCGGTTTCCACGGCAAGCCGGCCAATCTTTATACCGTATTTCGGATCATATCCCCAACCAGGCGGGCAGGGAATATGTATATGGAAATACTTGGTACCCGGCATATCAACGCACTTTCTTATCTTGTCAAAAAGATCAAGAGGGTATGCGGCAGAACATGTGGCAATATAGCTTAAGTTATGCGCCGCCATTATTGCCGGCACATCTTTTTTTTGTTGCAGCTTTCCCTTGAACGGTGTGTTTGCTGTCAGCGCACCGATTGGGGTTGTGCCTGATCGCTGAACGCCGGTATTCATGTATCCTTCATTGTCATAGCACAGATAGATGAAATTCTCGCCTCGTTCTGCGGCACCCGATAAAGCCTGCAGGCCTATATCGCTTGTTCCGCCATCACCCGCCCATGCAACCACCTTGATTTTATCTTTTCCTTGAACTTTAAGTGCTGCCAGAATTCCGGAGGCTGCGGCCGCTGTGGATGCAAACGTCACATTCAGGCAGGCAAGCTTTGTCGAGGCAATCGGAAAGAGCCCTTGCAATACGGTAAGACAGCTGGGAGGCACAACAAGGATTGTGTCTTTCCCCATGGCCTTAAGACCAACGCGGTAGGCAATAGCCAGGCCACAACCTGTGCAAGCCCTTGTCCCTGGATGGACAAATTCTTCCGTTGGTAAGCTTAAAATAGTTGTCTTTGCCTGCATTTGATTCTCCTATTCCCGATAAACGGGATAAGTCCCGCCCATGCGGGATAAGTGCGTTAAGTAATTTGCTTTCTATGGAAAGCAAATTCAACTTACTAATGCGTTAACGAAATTATTTTCCGCCGCTTTTTACATTACCCCCTCGCTGTGTAGAAAAGAGCAGAAAATAATTCCTAACTTACTAAATTTTAAGTCCTATCCATACGGGTTCTTTAGCCACTCTACTTTTGGTAGCCGCCCGGAGGGTTTGTGTCAAATCTTCAGTTCGAATATCGCGGCCACCTATTCCCAAAATAAAATTCTGGACAACCGGCAACGCACCTGTTCCTGCAAGGTGTTCATAAAGCGCAGACTTTAAATCAGATACCAGCGCGCCTTCATAACCGTAGCTCAGCGCCTTTTCAAAAACGATCACGCCTTTTTTCCCTTTTAGCGCATTGGCAATGGCCACATCAGGAAAAGGTCTGTAAAAGCGAATACCCATGACACCCACCATGATTCCTTCTTTTCTCAAGACATCAACAGAAACCCGCAATTGATAGGTTAGAGAACCCAAACCTACAGCAATATATTCCGCGTCATCACAAAGATAAGGTTCGATAAACGGATCGCCGCCTCTGCCAAATATATCGGTAAACCTTTTTTCCGCCTCAGCCACGACTGTAAGCGATGTCCGCATTTCCTCCTGAAGCAGATATCTAATTTCCATATATCCGTGAGCAATCTCACCACGGACATCCATGCGTACGTCAGGTAGAGTCACGGTATTAAGATTTGCTGGTTCCTCATGGTTAAGTGCATAGTCCGGCCGAAATGGCGGCAAAAAGGCATCGACCTTTTCCTGATCCGGCACTTCAAACGGCATGTACGTGTGAGAAAGAATATATCCGTCATAACAAACCATGATCGGGATACTTACCTTCTCTGCAAGCCAGTAAGCTTTGATGACTGAATCGATTATCTGCTGGTGGTCACAGCAATACATCTGTATCCAGCCGGTATCACGCTGTGAAATCGAATCCTGCTGGTCATTCCAAACATTCCATGGTGCGCCTACCGCCCTGTTGACGACACACATCACAAGAGGAAGCCTTGCGCCGGCTGCCCACTGAACCTGTTCATGCATGTAAAGAAGCCCGTTGGCGCTAGTTGCGGTAAAAGCCCTCGCGCCGGCCGATGATGCGGCAATGCAAACGGCAAGCGCGGAATGTTCGCTCTCAACAGGTATGTATTCGGCCTTCATTTCACCTGATTCAACATACTCGGAAAGTTTTTCTGTAAGTGGGGTCTGCGGGGTTATGGGATAGGCGGCGATGACATTGGCACGACAAAGCAAGACTCCCAGAGCTGCCGCAACGTTTCCATTTTCTATAATATGCATTGCGTTTACTCCTCGTCCTTATCTTCATCTGAGAACTTTGCTTCGTCAACCATGGTTATGGCCTTGGTCGGACATTCTTCAGCGCAAATGCCACATCCCTTGCAATATTCCAGATCAATTTTCGGCGGTATCGTCCTGGAGATGACAATCTCCGGACAAAACAGCCAGCAGATGAAGCAGGCCTCTGTATTGCGTTTACAAGGGATGCAGAGGTTTTTATCCAATACCGGCCGCTCCACCCTCCATGCCCCGGTTCTTCCGCCGTCACCCGGCCCGTGTTCACTGTGTGAAGTTTTTCTTCTGTAATTTCTAGTGCCCATTTCAACCTCTCGCCACAGTTCTTTCAAAAGCAATCTTTGCAGCCGATGAATTATTTTGGGGTCTTCTTGAACTAAACTCCTCTTCAATACCTTTTATCAGGATATCCATTCCCAGAAGGCTTGTGGCCCTCTCCAGCGATCCGATTATCCCTGTATTTACCATGCCATGTGGCAGACCTGCTTCAACAGATATGGCCGTAATATCTGCGATTGCCATCCTGTAATTAATAAATTTGTAAGATTCAACAGCATTTGGTGTGTTCAGAACGATTATCCCACCAGGTTTCAGGCCACAGGTTACATCCGACTCGTTTAAAAGCAGGTGGTCAAGAACTACAATTATGTCCGGTGTCTCGATTGGTGACAAATCATAAATTTTTTCTCTGGATATTTTCAGGGATGTCATGACCGGTGCGCCTCTGCGCTCTGTGCCAAAGCTTGGCGCCATGACAACCCCGGCATAGCCTGAGACGAAGGCAGCTGCAGCAACAATCTTTGCTGCCGTTATTGCGCCCTGACCGCCACGTCCATGCCAGCGGATTTCAATAAATTCCTTGTTCATAAATACATCCTTATATATAACGATGCTTCAAAGAATAATTCTGGAGCCTCGTCTTCGTCTTCGCCGTTTTTTCCCTGAAAGAATCAGGGTCGTGATCAGTATTATTCCACAGAAAACAAATCCAACAAATACCATGGCTAAAATAGTGGGAATATTAGGACGCGATAAGAGCTTAACCGGATTCCAGCTTGGCATTGCTACAATGCGTCCCAGCGTGCCTTTATATTTTTCCGGCAGACGGGGTGGTACATTGGGATTATGCTCGTCCTTAAATGATTGGACGTAATCAATCACGCCCTGCCATTCCTTGAGTTCCTGAACACCTTGCTTAGATTTATTGGCATCAACCCTGAGATTACTCAGTCTTTTTACAGGATTACCTTTTTTATCTTTAGGAACAATATCCAACAGATGATAAGTGTAGCTCCCGACTACTTTCAGGAAAGTAGCATTATAGATATTGGCGGCAACCCGATAGAGCTGAAGATTTGATTTGCTGTAGTCCAGCGGTTTGTATCCTTCCTCTTCCGAACCCATTTCAATACCGGTCACGCGATCGAAAATAACGCGGTGTGGATTATAAGTGAAGCGTAACCCCGAGATTTGCAGAAAGTAGTCGTCTCCTTTAAGCGGTTGCACGCTGGTTAAAATTTCGAGAGCTCTTTTTAATTCATAGCCGTAGAGATAGAAAGAAATCAGGGGGTAACCCAGGGTGTCATCGCTGCCGATGCCCAAAGGTATAGTACGAAACAAATCACTAACTGTTACTTTACCGGTTTTACCGGCAAGCAAACTATCACGAATAACGCCATTTGATTCAACAGCAACGACAACGCGGCTTGATGGATCATTTTTATTGGAGTCATATTTATTTATATACCAGCGGATGGAATCGGCAATCATGTTCCCCAGTGGCGATTCATCTGTGGCAATCACTAAGTCATGATTTGTCTGGGCAATAACCTGATCATACTTAAATCCGTAACCCGCGAGGAATTGCTTATTAATTTTTTGTTTGAATCCATCGATCGTTTGTTGAATTGTTGCGTCTCCCTTAATGTCGCTGTTTATGGACAAAGTTTTATAGCTTTTCATTGCTGTCTTATGACCGTCGTAGGATATGTCCAGAACGCCCACGTGTTTTCCATAAACCCAGGCATGGACTATTATAGTGCTGCCTGTTTGAACCGGAGTTTTAGGCAATGCATGTGTGTGACCGCTGATGATTATATCGATTCCTTTGACTTTACGGGCCAGTATTTCGTCCTCAGATTTATCAGGCTTGGCAGAAAGGCCGCTGTGGGAAAGGCAAATGACAATATCAACTTTTTCTTTTTCCCGCAGGATACTGACCATCTCGCGGGAAACTTCAATCGGATCGCGAAAGGTTACCGGTGCGGCAAAAGGGGCAACAGCGGCGGCATCTTTGCCCATGATTCCGAAAATGCCTATTTTAATACCATCCCGGACAATGATGGTGTAATTTTTTACATTTACTTCACGAAAAGCTTCCATCAGAGAATCATTGGCATGATCTTTTTTGGAAAAAACGGCACTGGCAAAAACGATTTGCGGCATTCCTCCTTTGATTTTGGCCGCCATTAGAGTCCGCGCCAGTCCATCCGGTTTCAGGTCAAATTCGTGGTTGCCCAAAGTAACGGCATCATAACCCATGTCTTTAAGCAGACGTAATTCAAAAGCTTCTTCGCGAGCCAGCATATGAAAAAGCGAGCCCATGGAGAAATCTCCCGCATCCAGAACAAGCACAGGATTTTTTCTTTCCCTTTTTGTGTTTTTAATTACCGTTGCAATGCGCGACCAACCGCCGACGGTTTTATCGGCACCTACATCAAAAGGGCGATAGTCTATTTCTGGAGAAAAGCCCTGCAAGTGTGAGTGTAAATCATTGGTGTGCACAATGGTAAGAAGTTTTTCGGCAGCAAATATGTTTGTTGAAATGAATATGGCGGCAAAAATTATACCTATTCGCAACAGTTTCATCTTTCCTCCTGTTTTAATTTCAATCAATAGTTTCTTTACTACCATAAAAATCGGGCGTTGCAAAGTTTTTGCCTGGCAGCGAACATTCTATTTTTTCTAATAGCGCATAAAGTGTTGTTTTGTCCAGCGCGCAAAGAGCAATGGCATCAAAGCGCAAAGCAAGTTTTTCCAGTAAATCTTTATTCGGGAAGCGGTCAGCCTTGTTAAAAACTCGAATTGCCGGTTTATTATTAACTTCTAGGTCTTCCAGTATTTTTTCCACTGCGGCTATCTGGTCTTCAAATTGATTATTACTGATATCAATTACATGCAAAAGCATATCTGCTTCTTTGAGTTCATCGAGTGTCGCTCGAAAAGCGCTGAATAATTCTGCAGGCAAATTACGGATGAACCCAACAGTATCGGTGATGATTGCCTGAGTATCGCGAGGAAAACGCAGGCGGGCGCTTTTTGTGTCGAGTGTGGCAAAAAGTTTATCTTCCACCAAAACGACACTTTTTGTGAGCGTATTGATCAGCGTGGATTTGCCCGCATTAGTGTAACCGACAATGGAAATAACCGGCAAACCTGATTTCTGTCTTTTGCCGCGACGCTCATGCCGCGATTTAGTGATCGCTTTGAGATCTTTTTCCAGGCGGGTAATTCGCTCACGAATACGGCGGCGGTCAATTTCCAGTTTTGTCTCTCCCGGTCCGACACCGCCAATGCCTCCGGCAAGGCGTGAAAGAGAATCGTCCCGATGCGAAAGCCGCGGCAGTAAATATTTTAATTGCGCCAGTTCAACTTGGATTTTCCCTTCCCGGCTATGGGCACGCCTGGCAAAAATATCCAGAATAATCTGGGTGCGGTCGAGGATTTTTAACCCGGTAAAATCGCTAATTGAACGCATTTGTGCCGGCGTCAGTTCATGATCAAAGATAAGCATATTCGCGCCGATTTGTGTCGCCCGCAGGCTTATTGCTTCGAGTTTTCCTTTGCCTGCCATATATTTGGGGTCAGGGCTCGGCCTGTATTGAATTTGAGCGTCAAACACTTCCACACCACAGGTGCGCGCTAGTTGAGTAAGTTCTTCCAGAGAGGCTTGCGCGTCAGCCAGAGGATTTTTCTCCACGCGTAAAAGAATGGCCTTTTCCACCGCTTCAATTTTGCGTATTTTTTGTTTTTTGGCAAATTCATCTTCCAGCGCGGCAATGAAGGAAAGAAAGTTGATTGTTATCAGGTGATGTTCCGCAGGTTTCATGATCTGCCAATAATCACCTGCAGGATTTTCCGGAACTAGATGCGCAAGATGCAACTTCCCCGGCAAACCATCTTCGCGCACTTCCAGCGCGCCGATAAGGTCGAGCCGCAGGTGCGATAAGTCGGTTAAATCTTCGTCCGATAATTCTTCATTATTCAAGTGAGTGTGAATTAACCGAAGTCCTTTGAATCGTTGTGAGGACGAGCGGAATCCTTCAAGAGCAGGAATTAAAACGCTTTTGTAATCGCCAATAATTATCGTATTTATTTCACCATTGCGGCTGATGAGCAGGCCAATTTGGCGGTTTATTTCCCGGGAAAAAAAGGATAATTGCTTCGCCAGATCGTGGCTGATAACATCATCAGGAGGAATGCGTTTGTGCCCTAAGCGCTCGATTTGTTTGATTTGCGCGGCACCTAATCCTGCTGTATTTCCAGAAATTTTATTGATAGTAGCTGGTCCTTTTCAATTTGCCATGTCATGCCCCATTTTGCCTGCCGCGTTGGGTTCCGTCAGCAAAGTATATGACTGGTCAATTGAAATTTACCTACCACATTTTATCAGGATTAGTCAAAAGGACTTGTGACTTATCTTAATCCCTGCTTACGCAGGATCAATGAAACTCAGATATTATTTCGCTGCTGAAACTTGGAACTAACAAAAAATCCCCGGGAGATAAGAAGCCCCGGGGATTTGAATCTAACAGTTTTAAAACTTTGCTCTTAAAAAGTCAGCGTCAGCTTGTTGATCAGCATGTAGTCGTCTCTGAGTGAGTTAGCAGCGTTTGTGCCTTTGTAAAACTCACCGGTGAACAGATAACCTACGCCCAGCATGTAGGAGAGGTTATTGGTGATTTTGTAAGTACCGGTAACGTCAAGTTCATAACCATAAGCATTGCCAACCCAGGTTGGGGTTGGTTTCTTGTCTGCTGTCGCGAAAGAAAGTGAAGCCATAATGTCCAAATTAGCAAAAGGGCGTACACCAACTTTGCCCTGGGCAAACCAGGCATTGCTCATATAACTGGAATTAGAAGCAGTATCATAACCAGCAATTGCGCCTGCCCAGTAGGAACGTTCCTGATTGAACATAATCAAGCACGGATTCCAATCATAGCCGCCGGTAACAACAGCGGTGCCTTCATATTTATCCAAAGTACCGGGATCATCGCCGGACATGTAGGCCAAGGTGCCGCCTGCATAAAACATATTGAAATCGGCAACGGCATCAATAAAGATGCCCAAATTTTGCATACTAATATCTGTCTGTGTGCTACCGGATTCATATTCCATCCACTTGCCCCAGGCGTAAACAACTTCCGCCTGAACTTTAACCGGGCCTACCTGAGCTTTGGCGTAGGGCAGCAATGCGTAATACTTCGCATTGTAATCATCATTCGGTGTCCCTGTATTTCTTTTCCTAGCATCACGGTACATAGCGCCCAGCAATCCTGCTTCTCCGGTGTTCCATGTATATTTCACGGCAGCGGCATACTTGTCGTTATCCAAATCCGCATTTGCGCCCGGGGTTATTGCCGTTTTACTATTGTCATTCGCCTTGATTACTTTTACGATAAAGTTCCACGGTCCCACTATTTTGTTCCAGCCAATCACCCCTCTGGGCGTTGCGCTATCACAAAACACGGTTCCCCAAACCAGGTCATCCATATACCCGACCTTGAAAGTACCGATAGGTGAATCATACTGAAGGTAAACATGATCGAAAGCGATGTTTTCAGTTTCATAAGCAGATTGAGCTGATTGGTCAGATGGAACCGCAGCTGTGGCAGTGGATCTGGCACCACCCCAGACTCTTTCCATGGCATCAAGTCGGGTGACCAGCTTCAGGCCCGGAGAAACAACAAAATCTGTATTAACTCGCAGTCTCTGAAAGTAGAAGGCTGTGCTGGGACCATCTGATGAGGTGTCTTTCTTTACGGTGGTTTTATCTAAATACATACCACCAACCATAAACTCGCCGCTGAACTTTACATCGACTGCGAGAGCCTGCGCGCTGAAAGCCAGGACCAACCCCAGCGACAGCATTACTAACCAAAATCTCTTCATTACTTTCCTCCTCTTATTTACTAAAATTTTTGATTTGGGCACAATGTAATAAGTTTAACATCGGCTTAACAGCTTGTCAATATTTTTCTATCTGTTTGTTAGATTTACATTTGACAAGGTTACTGTACTCTGGTAAAAACCTACATCACAAAGTCTTACACAGAAAAAATATCACTAAAAAATAAAGGGAGGTAGTATGTTAAAAAGAGGATGTATTAAATCGTTGAATAATTTTTGTTTGTTGTCTTTTGCTTTACTGATCAGTACTGCATTAATTTTCGGTGCGTATCCAACTCCGGCGCAGGCTGCTAAAAAGGTCGATACAAAGAATAGCGTTGCCGGACTTGTGGATATCAACAACGCCACACAAAAAGAACTGGTAGCCGTTAAAGGCATTGGTGTTCCAACGGCCAAGAAGATCATCGCCAACCGTCCTTATAAATCAACGGACGAACTGACGACTAAAGCCGGACTGGACGCAAAAGCGGTTGCGGCAATAAAGCCATTTTTAACAGTAGGCAAGGATCAGCCTGCAACCTTGACTGCCGCAACGGCAAAAGCGACTTCAGCAGTAAATGAAAAGAAAGCGGATGCGCAAAAGAGCGTTGCCGGACTTGTGGATATCAACAACGCCACACAAAAAGAACTGGTAGCCGTTAAAGGTATCGGTGTTCCAACTGCCAAGAAGATCATCGCCAACCGTCCTTATACATCAACAGACGAACTGACGACTAAAGCCGGACTGGACGCAAAAGCGGTGGCGGCAATAAAACCTTTATTAACAGTCGGTGCAGCACAGACATCATCCGTAAAATCATCTGTTGCCACGAAAGCGAGCGAAGTTGATGTGACCAAGGCTGTTAGCAAGACCAAATCGGCCGCTAAATCCACTGCCACCAAACTGGCACCGGGAACAAAAATTAATATTAACACCGCCGATAAGGCAACTCTGGAAGCTCTGCCGGAAATCGGCTCGTCAAAGGCCCAGTCGATTATTGACGGCAGACCGTACAAATCAATTGAAGACATTAAGAAGATCAAAGGAATCAAACAAAAGACTTTCGATGCAATCAAAGAATATCTCGCTGTCTAGCATATTAGACCAAGTAAGCTTTCAAAAATTCATATTTTTTGAAAGCAACTTGGTATTATGTTAACTTGTAAAACTAAATTTATAAGGAGGATTTATTTATGAAAAATATTTTGATGTTAGTATGCGCGTTTGTTTTTGTTGCCACGGTGGTGTTTGCTGCGGGACCAAAGACATATCAGGTAACCGGACCGGTTCTGGAAGTAACAGCGGATAAAATCTTTGTGCAGAAGGGTAAAGACAAATGGGAAATCAACCGTGACGCTGCAACCAAAGTTGCAGGCGATCTAAAAGTAGGTTCTAAAGTTACCATCGAATATACGATGAAAGCAACAACCATTGAAGTAAAAGCAGACAAAAAGGCTGATACCAAGAAGAAGAAATAAGCACAGCCAATAAGAAATTGATTGCGGTTGCTCAAGGGACATCCTAGGGCAACCGCATTTTTTTAGTATGTGCCGGAGCAGGGAATAAGTCTTCTTTCCCCGCATTTTTTGAATCGTTAAATAAACAATTAGTACTATTTCTAAATTAAAACAATATCTTTATCAGTGACGTTACCCATCTTGAATCCACAGTCCTATTTGACAATGCCGATATTATAGTTACTATCTCTATAGGAACTGTCTCAGGAGGCGAACAATGAGAAATCTATTCATATATCTAATAATATTTAGTTTTATGTTAGGTTGTCAAAACGCCAATTCCGGCCAGACGGAGGAGAAAATCAAAATGGCTAAACAAAATGAAATAACATCTGAAAATATTGCAACACTTTCCGGAGGATGTTTTTGGTGCGTGAAGTCTGATTTTAAAAAATTGACCGGGGTGATAAAAGTTGTATCCGGTTATACGGGAGGTAAAGGTGAAAACCCAATATACGAAACGTATGCCCAAATGGGTTACATTGAAGCTGTACAGATTTATTATGATCCCAAGATACTGTCTTATGAACAAATTTTAAATTATTTCTGGCGACATATTGATCCTACCGATGCAGGAGGTCAGTTTGCCGACCGCGGTCATGAATACAGCAGTGCCATATTTTATTCAGACGACAAGCAGCGGCAGATTGCCGAAAAATCAAAACAGGCGTTGGAGAAATCAGGCAAAGTCGGGCAGCGTATTGCCACAAATCTAATTAAATTGTCCGGATTCTATCCGGCGGAAGATTATCATCAGGATTATGATATCCAAAATCCTGCGCGTTATAAATCCTACCGTAACGGGTCCGGGCGTGATCAAACCATCAAGAAATTGTGGGGAGAAGACAAAGGCCTTCAGCCCATATGCAAGATAAAATCAAATAACCCTAAACCTGTTGATGCTGCAATGAAAAATAAACTTACTCCGACTCAATACGAAGTGACTCAACAAAGCAGCACAGAGGAACCATTTAATAATGAGTATTGGAATAACAAAAAAGATGGCATCTACGTGGATGTTGTTTCCGGTGAACCGCTTTTCAGTTCGCTTGATAAATATGATTCCGGCACAGGCTGGCCCAGCTACACCAAACCACTGGAGCCGGGAAATATTATTAAGAAAGAGGACAGAAGTCTTCTTTCTGCCCGTACCGAAGTTCGAAGCACGAAAGCAAACTCCCATTTAGGTCATGTTTTCCCTGACGGCCCGAAGCCCACAGGAATGCGCTATTGCATGAATTCAGCGGCAATGCGTTTCATTCCTAAAGAGGATCTGAAAAAAGAAGGTTACGGAAAGTATTTAAATTTATTTGTACCTAAAAAATAATAATTTAAACTTATTGAACTATTTACCGGCAATAATATTAGCAGCGATACCGCGGACATTTTCCATAGCCGCAGACAGGTCAATTGTGAACAGTTGACGGTCTTTCATTACTATCTTGCCATTGATAATACTGGTTTTAACGTCCGCTCCCCTTGCGGCATAGACAAGCTGAGAATAGCAGTTATAGAGAGGTGTAAGATGCGGTTGGTTTATATCCACCAAGATGATGTCGGCTTTTTTCCCTGTCTCGATAGAACCGATAAATTTATCAAGCCCCAGAACCCGCGCACCGCCTGTCGTGGCCATTTTTAGAACTGTCTGTGCGCTCATCACGGTAGGATCCAGTGACGTGACTTTGTGAATTTTTGCAGCTGTATCCATTTCGCGGAACATATCCAGATCATTGTTGCTGGCACAGCCATCAGTTCCCAATCCCACTTTAATGCCGCGCTTCATCATTTCCGGGACAGGGGCGACTCCGGCAGCAAGTTTCATGGAGCTCTCCGGGTTGTGCGAAACCCGGACGCCCAGACTTGCAAAGACATCCATATCATCACTTGTAAGCCAGTTACAGTGGACGGCAACAGTCTGATCATCAAAAATGCCCAGATTCAGCAGATGCTGGACAGGTGTGTTGCCGTAACGATTTAATATGGTATCGATCTCATCTTTATTTTCCAGCAAATGCAGCAAGTAGAGGATACCTGCTTCGCGGGCGGCTTCTTTAACATTAACTAGTGTTTCCGGAGAACAGGTATAGGGAGAATGGCAGAAATATGCCGGTGTAATCATCGGTGCATGTGACTGCCAACGTGTCACAAAACGCCTGGCTGCTGCCAGCATTTTTTCTAATCGGGGATTATCCGGCGTGGCGAAATCCGCAAAGCCCTGCGATACAACAGCACGCATTCCAGCAGCACTTACGGCTTCTGTAATTGTATCTTCAAAGAAATAGCCATCGCAAAAAGTCGTCGTGCCGGATAGAATCATCTCCGCCATGGCGAGTGTTGCACCTTCGTAAACCATTTTCTTGTTGACGAAAAGTGCCTCTGCCGGAAAAATATTGTTGGTAAGCCACTCCATTAAAGGCAGATCGTCAGCCATGCCCCGGAAGCAGACCATCGGCAGATGGGTATGCGTATTGACTAATCCGGGCATAACGATGCAGTCGGATGCATCGATTGTATCTTTTGTTTTGAGATTGGTAAATCCTCGATCACCATTTTGGCCGACCGCTACAATAAGACCGTCTTTAATGCCGACAATGGAATCTTCAATAATTTCCATTTTTGCGGACATGGTCAAAAGAGTTCCGCCTTTGATAACTATGTCCCAATTATCATCCCGCATGTTTATACCAAGATGCTATCAAATATTAAAAGGGTGATTTACCGGGCATAATACCAAGTACGCTTTCAAAAATTTATAGTTTATTTTTGAAAGCAACTTGGTATTATTTTTATTTCGATGCTCGTGATATTGTAACAGTAGCTACTTTACTTCCGGATAGACTACAGGTTGCGTTTACTTCCAGCTTATCACCTTCTGCTGCCGCCACTTTATATGTATAAGTAAATGGCGCTTCAGCAGGTTGAGTGTCATATTTAGTCGTGCTGATCATGGCGGAGTTTTTCTTGATTTCAACAGATTTAATATAATGCATGCTGGGGAATGAAGCTTTGTGCGTGATTGTTACCGCCAGAGTTTGCGTGCTGAAATCATAGCTAAGTTTTACATCCTGCGGTGCATCGGCATAAGATATTTGCGGATAAAAACATAGAACCATTAAAACAAATAGCAACGCGCCAAAAATAAATGTGGAAATTGCTGATGTTCTTTTCATAGTAAACCTCCTTAAATTTTTAATTACAATTCTAAATCAACCCCCCAGGCACGATCAATAAATATCAGCCGGGGAATTTTGCATCCATAAGATTGCCACCAAGTAATCCCAATGCCGTTCCACAGGCTACTGCAATGATGGTCAGCAGGATAAAGTATTCACGAACAGGCGAGACCGCAAGTCCTCCGGAAAAAGCTATAAAAGCAATGGCTATGGATACGATCAACAAAAGCACTCCGACAATAATTTTCTTTTTTAATAAAGGCGTTGTTACTTTACGGAATCTAATTTTGCCGTCAAATAGTCCGGTAAGAATAGACAGAAGCACAAAAAACGGCAGAGGAAGTGAAAGTACTTGTATGGCTCCAAACAATGTTTCCTTAATCGCTCCGGGGGCAAAATAAGATAAAGCGGCCGAGAGAAAAAGTGTAATTGAAAATGCTTCCGGGAAATGCACCATAATGGGATGAGTATGGAGGTCAAGAAGCATACGCCTTTTTTCTGATACCGGGTCTGTATAGGGCGCAAACATTTTTGCCGGTACTCCACAGGCAGGGCAGATATCTTTGATCTTGCCTTCGCTGGTTACATATCCACAAGCTTTGCATCTGATGAGATTGCCCATAAGAATATCTCCTTTGCTGTTTAAGTTGATTGAATGATAATATAATTGTGTGTCAAAAGATAGTAAAAATTAATTTGTTGAAAAGTTATATACAATTAGCTAATGTTAAATATCAAAAACACATGAGGTTTACATGAACTCGTTACTTATTGATGTCTAGATATCATGTTTTATTTAGTAATGGCATTAAAATATTAATAGGGGTAATTACACATGATTCTTGATCGCCTTGATAATTGGCAAATATATTTCAGAGAACCTGTTTGGGGAATAATCTTTGAGCACTTGAAGGCTTTGGATGAAAACACGCCCGCCATGGAAAAAAAGATAAAAGACAATGATATAATTCTTAAAGTGTTTAGTTATGAAACTATTGATCCTGCCGATCCGGAAGCTGAGATGGAAACACACAAAAAATATATCGATATCCACACAACTATTACAAGAAGTGAACGGATAGATTGGTGTCCGGCAGGTGAATTAAAAATCATTAAGCCTTACGATGCGATTGAAGATGCGGTTTATTATGAAAAGCCACAAAACGCCTGCGGCAGGTTAAACATGTATCCTGGAATGTTTGCCATGTTTTGGCCAGGCGATGCGCACATGCCCAGACTGCAAGTTGAGGGTAAATCGGAGCTCATCAAAAAAGCCGTGATGAAGGTTAATACCGGATATTGTTTACAACCGGGCGGTAAAGAAAAAGATTGCGCCTGATAAAATTATTTTTCTTTTGAAAATTTTCAGCTGAATTGCAGACGTACGTCACAACAAGATTTCCCGGGCGCGCAAATTCAATGTGCTCTTTACCGGCATAACAAAAATTATGTTTGTCATAGCGGGTGCTTTGGGGGTCGACTTCAGGCACAGTCGCAATCAGCACTATTGGTTTACCCCATGGTCCTTCCGGTTTGTCCGCCGTCTGATACAAAAGCTGATTACCGGTCATAATGGAAGACATGTAAACGGCGATCCATTTATTGTCATCAGCATGGTATCTGACGCTCAGTTCGGAAACGCCTGCGGGAAGAACAATCATTGCTTTGGCTGGCACCATACCAGTTTCCCATTTTCCTGCCTTGCTTAAATACTCCATGAAATTGGCGGGATCATCAATTTTATCTGCCGGAATGCGAACCAGAACATTGCCCGAAATTTTCCCAGTTTTCTTAACAGCAGTGTAGAGCGGATAAAAATAGACATGATTTTGAAAAACGACGGAAGTGGTAGCAAAGGCTTCAATACCCGGCGGAATTGCTTCCTTTAAGTCAATATAATCGATAGTCCACTGACGGGGATCACTAAGGTTATAGTTTTTTATGCGGGCGATTTTCTGCCGCACAATCTTGAAGTTAATCGGTTCGCTCAAGTCCAGCATGGCTTTGACCACCAGCAGAGGGACATACAAAACATGATTGACAATAAAAGGGTCTTGCGGCCACAACCATTCATTTTCGCCAAATGATGATAAGAATTTCCCGTTTTTCTTGTTCAGAAAATATTTAATTTTGAATGGTCCGTTTTCCCCGCAGGTGGAAATAGCCAGCGTTGTTCCCATGACCACGTCCATACCAATCCTATCTTTTCTACCATTCTCACTTGCCGCAAATGTATCGCCAAAAAGCCAGAGGGTGCGCTCTTTGTCCAGGGCAATGGAGTATGCTCCGTCACCGCCGTACCAGCCGTCTTTATCGGGAAAATCAGGAAGGCATACAGCTTCATTATATTGCGCAAATAATGTTTCTTTCCAACCTGCGCAGCCCGAGACTTGCGTGATAAATAATAGCGACAAGCCAAACAAGATTGTTTTTTTCGCCAGATCAGATGATCTAAAATTTATCTTAACATTTATATTCATGCCCTTATGCCCCCTAATCCCACTACTCACACTTCGGGGATCAATTCCATTTACACTTCAAGTTTCGTTTCACTCATTTTCATCCAATGTCATTAATTCGGCCAACAAGCTTGTGTCCAATCCATTGCTGAAGCTTGGATTTGACTAAATTACAGTTTTGACAACACATTTTATATTTCTACAACGCCTCTCAATAAATCGACACTCTTTAATCCATACCAATTGCCCCTGGCCAGAGATAATAAAAACCGGCTTTCAGCCTGAAGGCCTCCGGGAGCTCAATGTTGATTCCCGTAATGTTCAACTTTCCTGATATGGCTTCGGCATTGTTATAATAAGTATCTTCGGGAAATTCCATCCGTCGGTAAACTACAACTTTGGCATCTTCAGATATTCCGGCAATTATTTTTATTTCCTTGAACGCTTCACTTATATAGCCGATTTTGTCTACAAGACCAAGCGTAAGTGCCTCATCAGCCAGGAACACTCGTGCTGTAGAGACTTCCGCAATCGCCTGCGGAGTGAGCTTGCGATGTTTTTTTACTAAACTAATGAATCTATCGCCAAAATCGTTCACTGTCTTTTGCAACAGTTTTTGCTCTTCGGTATTGCTCTCACGGAATGGTGACCCCATGTCTTTATATTTGCCAAACTTTTGCACGGTGACACCAAGACCGATTTTTTCCATTAAGCCGGCAACTTTAGGTTGCAGAGAAATAACGCCTACCGAACCCGTGATTGTTGTAGGATGAGCCATGATCAAATCCGCGGGAAGAGATATGTAATAGGCGCCGGATGCAGCGACATCCATCATCGAAACCACTATTTTAACACCCGCTTTCGCTTTGTACGCGGAAATTTCATGGTACAGGATATCACTTGCGGTAATGGTTCCTCCTGGTGAATTTATTTTGAACAAAATCGCTTTGATTTGCTTATCTCTTTTAGCTTTATTGATTTGTGCCACCACTTCTTCCACAACACCAGGTGATGAGCTGATCAAATCTTTTTTGGGAGAGTCGGAGATTGTGCCGGTTACCGAGATCAACAAGACTTTATCAGAACCTGTGCCTTCCAGTGTGAATTCCTTAAGCGGTTCAGGCACAGTGCTGAATAAGTTTACTTTTGGCGCCGCGCAACCCGTAATTCCGATCATTAGTAACAATACTGAGATGAAGTAAAATCTTTTCATGGTTTACCCCCTTTGTTGAACGTTAACTAATTAATATTTTTTGTCGGCACATAAGGCGTCTGAAGATATTTTTTTGCCTCAATCTTTGCTGTGCCTTCACCATTTTCTATTTCCAGCGCCTGCGAATAATAGTCCTGTGCCCTGGCTCTGTCTTTACGGGCATCCTGAATCATGCCCAACCTCACTAGCGACCAGACACGAACCCGCGTATTATAAAAAGCCATATCTTGCAGAGCCCTCTGAAAATACTCCGTTGCCTTGTTGTAGTCACCACGGGAAAAAAATATTCTGCCCATTAACTGATTATATCTCGGCTGAAGCTGTATAATATAGGGAGGTTTGGCAGTTTCAACATTATTTTTTATTTCCTGGGCTAAAGCAAAAGCTTCGTCGAATCGTTGCAGTTCGGCAAAAACATTCGCCTCGGCAAATACAAAATTATAGTTGTTGGGATACTTTTCGCGTAATTTGCGAATAACCGGCAACGCACGCTGAGGCTGTTTTTCAAAAATCAAATAAACTGATTGGAGCTCAGTTTGCGCGATAGTTTTCAATAGATCACCCTTTTGCGCCGCCAGTTCAATTTCCCTCAGCCCTTGTTGGCTGTCACCCGAGGTAATAAATACAGAGGATGCAACGCGGGCTAATCCGGGCAGATAATCAAGATGGTAATGCAGAAGCCCCATCAAAAAATAGATATCAAAATTATTTGGCTCGGCCGCACTTGCCTTTTCCAGATAATACCAGATATTTGATGTTTCCTGCGCCATCATCAGGTATCGTTTTTCACGAATACCCCAGTGCACTTTGGCAACTTTAGCCAGCGCCATAGACATGTATGCATCAGAGTCTTTAGGATTGATTTCCAGCCTTTTTTCTCCCCGTAAGATTGTTTCACTGACATAGCGCGTGATTGCTTCCTGATCTCTCTTTCTCCCCTCAAGATCATAACTCATCTCATAAGAAAATAAGTGCAGCATGACCAAGAAGGCATAGCCCATCGGATTGTCAGGTTGCAGCTCCACCGCTTTTTTCAGCAGACTATTAGCAACTGCAGTTTCCATGTTGAAAGCCTTATCGATTCCCTGTTTGAGATAGGAATGATATCGATTGGTTTGTAATGTGGCTGCTCCTAAATCCGTCACGATTGCGCAGGAAAGTAGAATCGGCAATACGGCAAAAATAATAATTTTAGGACAGAATATTTTCATAAGTTATATCCCAATATCTTGCTTTAGAAAAATATCCGCGCGTCAACAATTGAGACGCCCTGCCCATCAGGATGGACAATCACAGGATTGAGATCCAGTTCGCTAATCTCGGGACAATTTGTCAAAAGGGTTGATACACGGCAGATAACGTCGACCAAAGCTTTTACATCGGCCCGACCTTTGCCTCGAACTCCCTGAAGAAGCGGATAGGCCTGAAGTTCTTTGAGCATATCAGATGCTTCCTTTTTTGTAACCGGAGCCAAGGCAATTGTTGTGTCTTTGAATATCTCAATAAAGATTCCTCCCAAGCCAACTATAATGATGGGACCGAAAGCCTTATCCCTGCGACCACCCACAAAACATTCGATGCCCGAAGGCGCCATCTCCTGAACCATAAAACCGTCGATTACGGGACGCGGCTTCAGAAGCTTTATTGTTTTTTCCATTTCGGCAATGGACGCAATCAGAGATCCCCTGTTTAGAATATTTATTCTCACGCCACCGACGTCGGATTTATGCGATGCATCGCGAGAAACTAGTTTTAAGGCCACAGGGTATTTAAGTTGGATGCGTCCAACTGTTTTAGCATTTTTAATGACCATGCTTTTTACCGGTTGCAATCCTGCAGCACTGCAAATGTTCAGGGCATCATCCGTAAGTGGTATACGTGCGTCCAGCAGGCAGCGCTCTCTGATAATCGAAATTGCGGGCAGGTCAATCTTATAAGATGGTATCTTGCCTCTGGCATCGCGCGCTTTTTTGCGTTCATAATAAGTCAAAGAAACATGAAGAGCGGCAGCGGCCTCAAGCGGCGAGGTGAAAGTTGGGTACGTGTGATTTTTCGAAATATCCAGAATTTCCTCGCGGGAGGAAATCATGGCCAGACAAACCGGCTTTTGATACTTGGCAACGAGCTTCTCCACACCAGAAAGGAAAGTCCGCGACATTTCAGCTTCAAAATTGGCTGCATAAAGATGGTTGAACAAAACGCCGTCATAAGTATCCAACTTCAGAGTTTCTTCGAGAATAGCGATGAATATTGTGTAGTCAAAAATTTCTCCCAGATCCAGAGGGTTCTGGTGGGCAATGACACGGGTATTGTAAATTGTTTTAAGCTTTTCGATGAATGATGGAGGAAAGGGAATGATATCAAAACCGTATCTGGCACAGGCATCAGCCGAAAGAACCGCGTGCCCACCGGAGCGTGAAAGAACAGCTACGCGCCTTCCCTTCATCAGCGGGAGACGGACAACCCTGGTGGCGTTAATTAAATCCAACTCATCTTCAATCCGGATAACCCCTGCCTGACGAAAACAACCATCGACCACTTCATCGCTGTTCGATAGTGCTGTGGTGTGGGATTGGGCAATTTTTGCGCTTAAGGGACTGCGGTTGGATTTTTGTACGATTATGGGTTTTTCCGATTGCATCGCCAGATCAAAAAAGGCTCTTCCTCTTTTGAAACCTTCAAGATAGACAGTGATTATTTCGGTCTTGTCATCATGAACAAAATATTCCAGGAAATCAACTTCGTCCAGTTGAAGTTTGTTGCCTGTTGCCACGAATTTTCCGGGCTTGATTCCGTAACCGGTCATGGCGCGCAGGTAAGTCGCGCCAATACCACCACTCTGGGCAATAAGCCCTACACGGCCTCCTGTGGGTATATCCTTAAAAAAAGTAAACGGCATCATCATTTTGATATCAAAATTTATGGTCCCGACACAGTTGGGGCCGATTACCTTCATCCCATATTTTTTAGCAACTTTTAGAACTTCATTTTCTAGAGAGTAATCGCCACGCGAATATTCGCTGAAGCCGCCTGATTCAATGACGATACGCTCAATTCCCTTTTGGCCGCAGGCTTCCATAAGAGCGGGGATGGTTTTGGCCGGCGTTAGAAAGATGGCGACATCAGGGGTTTCCGGAAGATCGGCAATGTCAGTATAAACTGGTATACCATCTATAACTCCCGCTTTGCTACCAACACCGTAAAGTGCGCCTTCGTAACCGTTTTGCTTGTTATTGAGCAGGACGATCTGTCCCAGATTCATTTTTGTAATCGAAGCCCCGAATACCACTAAACTGCGGGGATAAAAAAACTTTTCCATCAAATATTTCTCCTTTTACTTTATCATAGACAACGTGGATGAGACCATCAATAGTTTTTACAAATCTGCCTTTATCCAATCCGGAGGCCGCAGTCGCCCCTGCGAAACATCACGCATTTTAATACCACTTATGCTTTCATATAATATACCATCTAAATCATAAATAGACGCATCAAATATAAGTGGCACGCGGCTGATATTAACCGGGATAATTCTCCCGATATAATTACTTCTCTTTTTTGTTTTTCGGTAAATTATTCTTTCTGTAAAACCCACCGGAAAAGCAACAATACCGGCGTAGCGCTGTCCCCACGAGCAGGCAGCATGCAGAGCTGCATCCAACGGAAAGGGTGAACCAATAAGATCGTCATTTGCTTCACCTTCTCCACCATAAAGATTAGCAATTGCACCTTGAGGCGATAAAGAAAGTTCACCAACAATATTTTGATAGGCCTTACCGAAAGGCACAAGCTCACGGTAAATCGCCGCCGCGGATAAAGTGAAGCGCTTACCGCCCAAATGCATAAAATCCGCTGATGGCGCTGGCAAGAACCCAGGCGCTTGCGAATCCGCAAATTCCACATAAGCGTGTTCCATCATCCTACTAATTGTTCCGCTCTTGGCCTTGGTGGCAATTGCGACACTGAGCGAACCTTCTGTTATCTCTCCGATATCGGCAAATACTTTTTTCACTTGCTCCTGTGGATCAATCGATAAAAAGCGGGGGAAACGTGCTTGCCTCTGCAGGCAAACATTTATTTGCGAAAAGTTTGCCGCAGCCACACCCGCCAGTATAATAAGAGCTTCCACAGCCGGAAAGATTGCCTGCCCTTCAAAGCAATGATCCTGCAGATAAGAATACGTCTTAATTTCCAGAGGATAGCGTTCTTTTTTCTTCACGCCGGAAATGATTTCCATAGATGAACCGTTTTGGGGTCAACTGCAACAGGCCTACCAGACTGATTCAAAGCGCAATGCTTCGTAAACCCGATGCAAACGATATGACCATTTGCCGCATGTGTTATTAAATAATCAAACTGCAGGCGCACCCGCTCCAGATTAACAGGTCGGCTATGAATATACATCAGATCATCATAATAAAGCGGCTGATAGAAATTTATGCCTAAATCTATTATCGGATAAACATAGCCGCTTTCCTCTATCTCCTTGTAAGTATATGCGGCGTCACGCATAAGAGACGTCCTGCCGAACTCAAAATAGCGCAGATAATTGGAATGATAAACAACCTCGGAGCGATCCGTATCGGCATATAGCGTCCGGTGGCAGGTACGATGCCATATAAGCCCCGTGGTCTCGTCGCGGATATAACGCTCATCGTCATTAAATATCTCCGGTTTAAATGGCTTTGGTTTCATTTCAAACTCCTCGAAAAATTACACAGCAATTTGTACCGCCAAAACCAAACGCATTGGATAAGGCGATTTCGTACTTATTTTTGCGGGCGACGTTAGGTACAACATCTATATCGGAAAACTGTGGATCGGGAATATGATTGATTGTAGGTAAGATTATTCCCTTGCGCATACCTTCAATAGTCAGCGCAGCCTCAATTGCAGCAGTTGCTCCTAACGTGTGTCCCAATTGCGACTTATTGGAGGAAACCGGAATGTCTTCTATGTTTTTGCCGAATACTTCTCTTAAACACTTTACCTCGGTACTGTCACCCTTGGGCGTGGAAGTGCCATGAGCATTGATATACTGAATATCTTCCGGCTTTAAACCGGCATCATCGATTGTCTCTTTGATCGCGCGAATAATTGTTCCGGCATTGGGGCTGGTGTAATGATGAGCATCCGAACTCCATCCTATACCCAACACTTCAGCTTTGGGTGTAAGACCGTAAGCTTTGATTGTTTCTTCAGCTGCCAGAACAATGACCCCGGCGCCTTCGGAAAGGACAAATCCTTTACGGTCAATACTGAAAGGACGGGATACCTGCCCATGATCTTTAAAACCTCGATCTTCGTGGTGCACCTTAATCGTGGCGTTCATATTGGCAAAACCGTGAATAAGCTCGGGTAAGATCGGCGCGTCAGCGCCGCCGGCAAGAACAAAATCACAATCACCATCCCGAATCATCCGCGCCCCGATACCGATAGCATAATTACCTGAAGCACAAGCACCCTGCGGTGAAAATATCGGACCAGTAAATTTCAGCATCATCCCGGCTTTTCCGGAAGGAATATTCGCGCAAAGATTAGGTAGTAGATAAGGACTTACTCTCAGCGGGCCGCGGTGTTCTAGATCGTGCATTGCTGTGCGGAAAGCATCGGCACCGTTAAGCGCTGAACCGATAAGACAGGCCATGCGCGGGGCAATCTTTTCATCAACAATTATGCCTGAATTTTCCAGAGCCTCTTTGCAAACGGCCATAGTTAATATTACAAACGACGCATTCCAGTTATATACCTCTTTGGCATCGGCAAAATCCAGCTCCAGCGGATACCAATCAGGAATCTCGCCGACAACATCACAGGCCGATTCCACTTTGCAGCGTGTTACCTTGCGAAAACCAGCCTCGCCTTTTACAGCCCTCTTCCAGGTTTTTTCAAAGCTGCCGCCCAGCGGCGTTGCTGTGCCGTAACCAACAACGAATACTTTTCTGTTTTTAGGTGCTCTCATAATTTCACTATATATTCTTTATGCGATTCTGTGCAAGACCAAACAGGAATTGCATCCGCCAAAACCAAAAGCGTTTTTCAGCACAAATTCCTGTTTTAGTTTTCTTGCTCCTTCCGCGACACAATCGATATCAATTGCCGGATCATGCTTGTAGTTTATTGTGGGCAGCACGGTATCTTTGAGCATTCCTTCCATAGCGAGAATTGCTTCGATGGCGCTGGATGCTCCCATGGCGTGCCCTAACTGTGATTTGTTTGCTGAGACCGGCGGCACTTTTTTCCCGAAAATATTGCCAAGAGCATCAGCTTCCACCTTATCACCTACTTTGGTGGATGTCGCATGCGCGTTGATTGCGTCGATATTCGACGGCTGCAATCCGGCATCGGCCAAAGACTCTCCAATACATCTCTGGACAGTCGAAAGGTTAGGCGAAACAACATGACTCGCGTCGGAAGTCATTCCCGATCCGGCTATTTCAATCTGTGGCTTAAGCCCATGGGCTTTGGCAAAAGCTTGAGTCGCTAAAATAATGCAGCCGGCTCCTTCGGAAACAACAAAACCTCTTCTATTTACCGAAAACGGTCTGCTGATTTTTCCGGGTAGTTCCAAATCCTGCCCTTCTTTTTGGCGATAAGTACCGTTCATTGTGGAAAATCCGGCCACGATCGGTTCAACCAAAGGAAAGTCAACTGCGCCACCGATGACAATATCAGCCATACCACATTTGAGCATCATTTCGCCGATAATAAGAGATGTAATACCTGTAGCACAAGCAGTAACCGTCGAGCAAATAGGACCCGTTGCACCGGCAAGAATAGAGATCTTACCTCCAACCATGTTGATACAGGAATTGGGGTTGGCAAATGGATGAGGCATTTTCCGCTCGGCAATCAACAGGCGGTCTGCCGCAAGCAATGCGTCCAATCCACCAACCGCTGTACTGAATGTAACTGCCACTCGCGGCGCAATTGCGGGCGTTATTTCTATGCCGCTTTTTTGCAGCGCCCTGTAAACCACTAAAAGGGCGTATTTGAATATCGGCGATGTCCAGTGTGCCATTTCCCGTGGTTGTAAAAAAGGATAGGGACGGATATCCACGTCCGCCACCTGCCCCGCCACACGCACCGGAAAATCGGCTGTAAGTGGAAATCGAGTCAGGCATCCAATGCCGCTTTCACCTAGCAAAGCCTTCTGCCATTGGTCTTCCAAGTCAGTGCCTAAGGAAGAGACGGCATCATAACCTAATACTACTGCTTTTTTTGAAACCATTACTACAATCCTCAAGTCAAAAACCCATTCATGCTCAGGGAGAGGGATCCGATCATAAAGGCAATTAGATGTTACCAGGGAATAAAGCTGTATAGCTTTGCAAACATTTCATAAACTTCGATCCAGTTTTGTAGATCTTTTGTTGATTTCATATGTTCACGTTTGTTGACCATAATCCAGCTCATATGTGCCGCGCCATCTTTACAGGTGGAACAATCGCGCGTTGCTGATGTACAGCAGCGATG
Source organism: Syntrophaceae bacterium (assembly GCA_025355345.1). Lineage (GTDB taxonomy): Bacteria > Desulfobacterota > Syntrophia > Syntrophales > Smithellaceae > FEN-1160. Next base: position 32,764 of record JANXZU010000098.1, on the reverse strand, counting down.
CACCGTTTTTAAATCGGCTGCCCAGCGGGCAAAGCGAATTAAACGCCTAGGCTGTGGCTTTCTATTATCAAGCGATTCGGTAACCGACGGGCATTCGTTCCAACAAAAATTCCGCCCCATCATCATCCCCGTAGTGATTACCTCGTGATAATATTTACTGGATATCACAGTTCGCGGGTACCTATCGAGCACTCCGTCCATCTCAGAGCGTAAATCTTTGAGCTCACTTGGCTGCCAGGAAAATCCATCAACGCTTTCATCGTTTGATAAAAGTTGGAGGTGCACCTTTAATCCGACATCCACGATTTGCTTTATTACCGGTTCAATCTTGCCTACCTGCTTTGGCGTTATGGTATAAAGATAATAGGTGTATGGATCTCCGGCATAATTTTTACTGGAAATGGCAAAAGTATCACGGCCACGGAGAATCTTTTCATCTTCACCGCCGCCCCATAGGGAAATGCCAACCATCAAATCAGGAAACCTTTTCCGGTCAAGTTTAATCAAACCGTTGGTGGCACAGTAACTGGGCAATCGCCTGTAGAAGGATTCCACTCGATCCATGCACAAAGTTGGTTCACCGCCGATCAAAATCGCCAGATTTACTCCGCGTTCTTTTTCCGCATCAATAAAGTCTTCCCATTTTTTTATATCGGTTTCCTCTTCCACTTGATGTTCCCCGGAAGAAAAGAAAAAACATCCTTTGCAACGTAAATTGCAGCGGTTGGTTACATCGTATATAGAACTCCGAATATTAAGAGTAGATATTCGTTTATAGCGATCATGCCACTGCTTGTCCAAAAGTGAACTTATTGTCTTCATTTACCTTACCCTTTTTTACGGCTGACAAAGCAGCATGTAAATTTTACTTTAAACCGATTGCGGCGGACTGATTAATTCCGCGCAAAGATTATCCCCTTTTTCATAACCCATTACCCAAACCGCCAGATAAGTATCTACATAATCAAGCCATGATTGAAATGTGGCCAGATTACTTACATGACGGTAAAGTCGGGCGGTAACAACTGCCGAACCAGCAGCATAATGCCGGCAATCAGCACAGTCCGTATCCGGCACGCAGCAGGCAACCGACCTGTCCCAGTTTAAGTCCGTTCGATATTGCCGGAATGATCTTCCTAACCCGATGTCCTGTGAACTGTTTTGCCGGGGATAAGAACAACTGTAGAGATCATGCAAGGATCCCTTGTGCGCATGGGCTACAGCATTGTAAACGGAAAAAATAACATTTTGCGGATATTTTTTAAGTAGCGCGATCATTGTTGACTGAACTTTTTGAAGCGACTCTTCGTTATGACGCAAAGGACCGGTATAACCTACCGGAGAAGAAAATACGTTAAAAGTCAGTTTGCAACTGCTCGCACCGAGCTTTCCGGCAACTTCATATGCTTCTTCAATATTTTCCCGTGTAAATGTGTAAACAAAGACAGCACGTGGATCATTCTGATAGTTCTCGATTTGTTTTGACAAAAGATTCCTGGCTTTTCTCACGCGCAGGCTGGTTTCATCGTTTCCCCAAACTGAAATATGAATCTTGTAACCGACAGATTCCGGTATTTTTTTAAATCCATTGGTGGCAATACTTCCCAGCGGCATTTCCGAATAGCAAACATCGAGGAGCTCCGGTACCAGTGACGGTTCAGCGCCGGCCAATACCACGTAAGTAATGCCGCGGGCCTTTTCATCCTGCATAAGCTTGCGCCATGCCTGTGCGTCCAAATTCTCCGGCGCAAACTGCTTTTCTCCTTCGTAGTAATAGCAGCCGTCACATCGTATATTGCAACGGTTACTCATGTCGTACGTGGATTCCCGCAGAAAAAAATATTTTCTTACTTTTTCCCAGCGAGCTCTCACCGCAGGATTTGCTAAAAGTTCGGCGAATTTTGGTTTGGCTGTTTCAGAAACTGTTTTATTGTTAATGGTCATAGACAATTATCTTCTGTAAATTAACCCTTCGCGGTAAGTTTTTCGGAAATATATTCAGCTATCATGCGAATGGATTTTAATTTCGGATAATCGTCTTCGTCAATCACAATTTTGTATTCATCTTGCAGAACCAGAGCGATTGTCGCCAAATCCATACTGTCAATACCCAATTCATCAACCAAATCCATCTCCGGACTGAACGTATCTACTGTAACATCTTCCAGCTTCAGTTCTCCAATGATAATTTCAGCTACCTTCCTTATAATGCCCTGTATATCATTTGTTTCAGGCATCTCTTCCCTCCTTATATATTTGTTTATCTTTTTTTCTTCTTCGCGACGATTTGCCCGCTGCAGACAATATTTTGCTCATGAGCTACTTTAAAGGTAAATATGGTTTCTTCGCCTGCTTCCCCCCGAGTTACAGTCATCTTTAAAGATTCACCGGGACGAACAGGTTGGGTAAACCTAACTCTTTTTAGAGCTAAAAAAGTAATTTCTTCGCCCTTGGCAACGGCATCCTGAATAATGGCCTGCTGGACCATATCAACTAAAGCTATCCCCGGAAGAATCGGCTCATTGGGAAAATGACCCAGAAACCAGGACGAATCAATTGGCACATAAGCTAACGCTTCGATCTTATTGGGAGTAATTGAATTAACCTCCCTGAGCAATTGCCTTGAATCTTTCAAATCATATCCCTTCACTGTTCGCTTGCCAATTAAAATGCATATCAGTAATTTTATTATATATCACTGATTATTTTTTCAATCAAAAAATATTTTATTAGGTCAATGATTATTTATTTCCTAAAGATTATCACTCCTGTTCATGACTTCTTGATTGATCAAATCGGCAAGAGGAACAATACATAAACCTTTAGCAATAATTCCGTTAAGCAGCCGCTCAATCTCCGGCAAAAAAAACGCACTGTCTTCTTTCCTGCGGGGCGGCACATCGTGAAGCAGGATAATATCATCGGCCTTAACTTTTCTCAGGATTTTAGAACCAATTTCTTTTACATGGAAATTACCGGCATCAAAAGCGCGACAACTAAAGGTCAGACAAAACATCCCTAATTTATCCAGAATTGGGGACAGCTTGGGGTTCACAATACCTACCGGCGGCCGAAATGCCTTTGTGTTTATACCCATTTTCCGTAATATTTCCTGAGCCATAGAAATCTCCCGATACAGATTATTAAAGTTTGTCAGCATCAAAAAAGGATTATGGCTAAACGAATGATTACCAATACTATGGCCACGGGAAACTATTTCTTTGATGATTTCGGGATAGCGCAAGGCATTGATACCGGAAACAAAGAAAGTCGCCTTAACTGAATACTTGTCGAGCAAATCAAGTATTTGCCTTGTTGTCGGTTCGGCGGGGCCATCGTCAAAAGTGAGCGCAACCAGATTTTTGCCGGTTTGACCACGGCTGATCTCGGGCAGGAGAAAATTGGTTTGCGGCAAAAAACATGCGCTGACGCAAAGAAGAATATAAAAAAGGGCAATAGCCGCAGCAAATAGAGGATTAACCGCAAATACCAGGGCGCTGACAGCCAGGAGAACTATTCCCGTAACTACAGCCGGATTGCTAGAAAGCAGCTTTCGTTTCATCAAGTCGCCCTCACTGAATCAAATGTTCCCAAAGTGGCCCTGTAAATCCCCGTTCATAGAGCTTGGGCAAAACACGGGTTGCTTTATTTTCACCGGAACCAACTATCCAATTAAAACGGCCATTGGCATGATTCTCTACTGCTTGCATAATTTCTTTGCCAGATATATGCGGGGAGGAGTAAAATACAGGATGCAAAAGACTTTGAGAGTGCGAAATTTGGCCTTCCTTCAAGGCTACATCATATAGGGCGGTATGAGGGTAAATCCGAATACCGCAAAAAAAGAAAAAAACTGATTTTTCCAGTGTATCCACTCCATTTAGTGTGTCCTGAAGTGTCTGAGCGTTTTCACCGGGACCACCTAAAAGGAAATAATGGGCAATATGCAGATTAGCTTTCAGCGCTTGCTTATGAGCGGCAAAAACATCTCGGGAGGCAAAAGGTTTTTGCAAATTTGTGAGCATTGTATCGGATAAAGATTCCGTCCCAAATTCCACATGCGTGAGCCCCGCATCAGCCAGTAACTTATAATAATCTGCGGGAGATATGGTGGGAGCAAAGAATCCACCCCAAGGAATCGATACGTGAGCTGCAATAAAAGCCTCGGCGACAAGCCTGCTGTGGTCATAACTGGCATTAAAGGCGGAATCGGTGATGAATATATATTTAGCTCCGGCATCCTGCAATTCGCGGGCTTTTTGGGCTATTTCGCGGGCGGGGAAAAACCGCATCCGGCTGCCTTCAATATGCGGATAGGTGCAATAGCTGCAGCGGAAGGGACAGCCCCTTTTTGTTTGCAGGTTAAGCATCCCCCCGTAGGAAAGATAAAAACCGGTGTTTACACCTTCGGGATCAAAACGTCTTTGGACGTCACCGCCCCATGGATCATAAGAAACAGTTACAGTCTCCTTAGTCACAACTCCGGGCATGAATTGCACACTTTCATTCTTTTCCAATGCATCCAGAAGTAAAGATAATCTTTCTCCTTCGCCGGCAATGCCGTAATCGGCATCCAGCGCCTGTAAAAATTCAACAGGAAAAACTGTATAACCGCTACCGCCTAATATCAATTTCGCTTGTGAATTTTTCCGAATCTCGCGTACAAGGTTTTGATAATCGGATAAAAAAGCGCGACTATTCATTGTATCGGTATTATCTACATTTCGAATTGATATCCCGACAAAATCGGGAGAAAATTCTCGAATAATCGCACCCACTTCATCCAGATCTAAAACAGTGTTCAAATCTACTATTTTTGTCGAATAACGGGAATCCAGAGAACCGGCAACATAGTCAAGCCCCAGTGGATATACCGGATAGGGCATTCTCAAAGTGTTTGCAGAGATTAGCAATACTTTCGTCATAGGGGTAAAATGCTCAAAATTCTATAGGATTGTTTTTGTTTGCCACCTTATACCATTTCGATTCCAATGGATAACAATTCTCCAAGAAGGAGACTCCGACTGGTTACGCTTTAGTGTGATTGGATGAGCCGATCCCGCTAAAAGCGAGATCGGCAAAGTTAACCTAAGAAAGCGCCTTGGTATTAAGCTTTCTGCCTCTGATTATTGAAAATATGAGTAGCCAGCGCGCGTACTGACGCGAATACTTTGGCGCCAAGTTCTTTGCTGTCAATTTTAACGCCATAATCTTTTTCAATCATCATTACCAGTTCCAGCACATCAATAGAATCAATTCCCGTATCGCCGCCAACAAGCACAGCATCATCTTTAATGTCTTCAGGAGTAACGTCTATCAAACCCAGTGTTTTAATAATATTAACTTTAAGTTCACTAACTAATTCTTCAATCTGAATCATTTAACACCTCATTTTTAATCCGGCGCTTTTAAAAACGCCTTATTTTTTTGTGTCCGATCTTTGCGGATTTTGCACCGGTAAAGCCGCGATTTTTTTCGCCTCAGCCCCGAGTATTTTTTCCAAAACAACCCGCACTGCCCAACGGCTTATCGCCTTTCCATATTTAGGGCCGGCAAGGTACGCTCCCAGCATAAGAATAAGCCAAGAAATACCATAAATCACAGTAATAATGAAAGCGGCAATTGAAGCATTAAATTTAGCTCCTGCAATTCCACCTATAATAACAGCAGTAGGGAGACCTATCAGATAACTAACAAAAATCAAAACTAAACCGGTAATTACTTTTGCTGTAAGTTTTTTCTCAAAAACACTCAGATCAGCCTTCTCGGATATTGCATTTCTGCAAAATTCTTTCCGGGCAAAATAAACCGCTATTTTTTTTATTATGTTCATTTTAACTCCTGTGATTTGATGTATTATACCTTTCGCTGACAAATTGGTATAAAAATTTTACGATGCTAGATTAAAGCAGAAAAATATTTCAAGGCGAATTTTTTTCAGCCGAAATTCAATATTGATTTTTGATAAAAAAAGTATAAGTATAAACAATATTGTCCATAGATCGATTAAAACCAATCTAAACTATTTCTAAAAGTAGGAGGTTAACCTCATTATGAAAGAAAAAAAATTATTTCCTAGAGCATTGGCTTTATTAGGTATTCTGACTATGCTTTTTGCAGGGGCATATGCAACCGCAGCGGAACCTGTCAAAACTGTGCCTGCCGCAACCATTCCTGCTGCTGTACCTGCTACAGACGTGCCTACAGCAGCTACTCCTGCTGCAACTGCCCCTGCCGTAACTTTGCCTGTCACAGTTGATCCAGCACTGAAGGGCGCGTTTACCAGATGTTCCTACAAACCACCCCCCAATCCAGCTTACTTAGCAGCGGAAGTGTGGTACCCGTGTGAAACGGCCAAGGGTCCATTTGCCGCAACAACTTTGATGTCCGGCTTTTTTAATTCTCATGACGACATAAGGTGGCTTGCCTACCACCTTGTCACCCACGGATATATCATCTTTGCCATGACGCCTACAGATGTCATGGGCAATACTCCGCTATGGACAGATGCCCATAAAGCCGGTATCGCGATGCTCAAAACCGAAAATATCCGCAGCGATAGCAAAATTAAAGGTCTTGTCGATATTAACAAACTCCAACTCATGGGCTACGGTAAGGGCGGAGGCGGAGCGTTACTCGCCGCAACCAATTTAGGTTCGGAAGTGAAGTCCACTCAGGCATTGGCTCCCTATATGGACTCAGGTTACGATCTGGACGATATTAAATCGGCAACAATATGTTACGCCGGCAGAAACGATGATAACTCGCCTCCGGGCAAAGTTGTCAGTATGTACAAAGATTTTTCTTTCGAGAAGGCGCTCGCTTATTTCAAAAACTTTCCCCATACGGATTGGATCAATTCTGGTGACCCAGTCAATCAAATGCACGCCAAAGTATATATAACCTCCTGGATGAAGTTTTATCTGGATGGCGACAAAAATTATGAGACCTATCTTTACGGAGAGCAACATGAAAATCATATGAAGGCTGACTGGTTTTATGATTTCAGACGCGCCACAAAGTAATACCAATTCTAATAGTAAATTACGTTGGTAAAATTACTAGAGCCCTTCCTCATTCTATTAAGGAAGGGCTCTACTTTTAGGTACAATTTGGGAAGCTTTATTTCTTTAGGAAGTGAGCATTACACCCCGCGGATAACTCCGTTTGATGTTGTTTCAAACAATGAACAATACGGCCACCGCCAGGTTTCACATCCTTGCAAAGTTTAGAAGCATCTGCGTTACAATCTCTTACAAATTCTTTCTGCTTTTCTTTTTCTTCGGCAATATAATTCTTGCATGCCGGCGATAATTCACCTTCATGCTGCCGTATGCAATTGACTATTCTTCCCTGCCCAGGATTCACATCTTTACAATATTTTTCAATATCGGCCCTGCACGGTCCTTTTCTGTTTACTTCCTGAGTTTGAGCAATTGATGGAACCAGCCAGAAAAGTACAGCAACAATTAACGCCATTCTTGATGTTTTCATAAACCCTCCTTTATTGAGACTCAAATATTACAAACATAGTGCGGTAATATTTGTTAGTCGAATTATCCCGCAGCAGACAGAGGGCATTTCAGATGCCCGTGGATATCCAGCGAAGCAACAACAACGTTACAACTGGAACTGATCACATTTTTAACACATTTAATTCAAGAATTCTCCAGTTTTTTTGCGCGAGACAGATCAGTATTTCGAACCATCGCCTTCATATTCATTGGCCATTTGGTCACTATCCCAGGCATGATCATGAAGAGTTGGGTTAACCTCTCTGTCGTTAGTTAATAGTTGTTCCTGGAGTTGAATCTGCTCGCGGCTGTTGAAAATATATGTATCCTGATCATGCCTGTGCGAGGCAAGCTGATCCAGAGCCGTTTCATCGTACTTGATAAAGTTCTGGCCGGCACGAGTGGCAGCGTACTTGCGTATACCCAGTTTGGTAAGAACATCAATGCCCAGTCTTACTGATGTATCTAGTGATTCCCGATAGATATCTTTTACTCCCATATCGATTAGTTCATAGGCATCCAGACGACTTTTGGCACGCACCATGATTGTAAGGTTGGGAAACAATTTTTTCGTTTTTTCAACCAGATCGTAATTAGTCTCTGGTGAATCAATCGCGGCAATCAAAATTCTGGCTTCATCGGCCCCGGCTGATTTCAGGATATCAATGCGCGTCGCGTCACCATAGAAAACTTTAAACCCCATTTTTCTTAAAAGATCTACGCGATCAGAATCATTATCCAGAATTGTAGCGGAAATTCCATTTGCTCGTAAAAACCGGCCAAGAGTAGAACCAAAATGACCGAACCCCGCAATTATCACAAGGTTGGAAACATCAATTTCATCAGCTTCTTTTTCTTCTTTGGCCTTTGTACCGCAACGCGGCTCAATAAATCTCTCATTAATTAGCAGAAGCAAAGGCGTTACCGTCATGCTGATCGCTGTAACACCCATCATCATATCAGTCTGCCGGACAGGCAGAATATTGAGTTGAGAAATGAAGGCAAAGAGAACAAAGGCAAATTCGCCAACCTGCGCCAACCCCAAAGTAAATAAAAGATTTTGATCAAAACTGAGCCGTACAAGTTTGCCGGTAAAAAACAGCACGCTCGCCTTGATCACGATGATGCTGCAGACCAGGGCAGCTATTTTCAACGGGTTATCGACAATCAAACTAAAGTTAATCGAGGCGCCCACAGAAATAAAAAACAAACCGAGCAGAATTCCCTTAAACGGTTCGATATCACTTTCCAGTTCATGCCGGAATTCACTGTTGGCCAGCACTACTCCTGCAAGAAACGTCCCCAATGCGGGACTCAAACCCACAAGCATCATGATAGAGGCAGTACCGATGATGATCAACAGAGCCGCCGCCGTAAACAATTCCCGCAAATGAATCCGTGCAATGAAGCGCAGAAAGGGAACAATCACAAAGCGCCCACTCAATATTACTACCCCCACCGCGCCCAGCACTGTTAAAGTTTGCACCCAACCGGGTTGCCCTGAAATAAGCGTGATCGCTCCGGCACCCGACGCGTGAACAGCGGAAATAGCTAAGAGCGGCAGCAGCGCTAAAATAGGAATGACGGCGATATCCTGAAAAAGAAGTACGGCGAAGGAACTCTTTCCCGATTCTGTCCTGGTTAAACCTTTTTCCCGCAGCGTCTGCATGACAATGGCGGTAGACGACATGGCCATGGCCAGACCGCAAGCCAGTGCCGCCTGCCAGCTAAATCCGACAAACAGAAAAACCGCAAAAACAAGTATCGTTGTTGCGCCCAGCTGCACGGAACCTGTTCCCAAAATGAGATTGCGCATGCGCCAGAAGTGGGAAGGCTCCAGTTCCAATCCAATGAGGAACAGCATCATCACCACGCCGAATTCGGCAAAATGCATAATGTCCTTTCCTTCCTGACCGATAAAATTAAGAAAAAAAGGACCGATAATTATTCCGCCCATTAGATATCCCAATACAGATCCCATTCCCAGTTTTTTGGCAATAGGAACAAAGAGCACAGCGGCCGCCAGATAGATTAATGCGTCATGTAAAAAAACATTGCTCATGGTTTTATAAGTCCTGTTCCCGATAAAAGCCAGTCGTTAAGAAATTCAACTTTCTTCATTGCTTCGATATCAAAATCACCCGCAATCATTTTTTCTAAAAGGGTGTGATACATTGTCACATGATCTTTCAGCTTCTCGTCAGTCAGCAAATGCGTCCCCTGCACAGCAAAAGGCGGCAAATAAACCATTTTACACAAAGTTGCTGTTTGCTCAAAAGGAAATAAGAACTCTTTAATAGTGTAACGATTGTAACCGCCGAGAGCATAAACCTCTCTGGTTCCGCCCGTAGTTATAACATTAAAGATAATTTTACTTTTAAGAAAATTACCGTCTTTACCATGCGCCCAGCCATATTCCAGCACCAGATCAATCCACTGTTTGAGCAGAGCGGGAGCGCTGTACATATATAAAGGATGATGCCAGATAATAATCTGATGGGAAGTAAGCAGTTCTTTTTCACGATCAACATCGATATTGAAATCCGGATATTGCTCATACAAATCGTTTAAAGTTACACCTTGACGCTGCTCGACATTATGGAGCAACGCGCGGTTAGTTTTTGATTTCTCAAAACGCGGATGAGCAAAAAGGATAAGAATCTTGTTCATAGAATGTCACCAATTGATAATTTAATGATAACTTTTATCACATTTAATGACATTGTTCTTCAACTTTTTTAAAACATTTTGCTGGAGTAATTACCTGGCATACAACCGCCCTTGATTGCTCCGCAATGTTTAGCTTCAACCCCCCAAAAAACACCTTCCGGCTTTCCCGTTTGGTACCGGCAGGAAGGTATAACTCGATATTCGCGGCTATAGAGCCACATGAAGCTGCCTGGTTCTGCAGATGCTTGAGGTTCATGCCGCAGGGCTCAGGGGCGCACAACCCGGAAACCGATACCTTCGTGCACGTCACTCGGGAGGAAGTGGTTACGAAAAACAACCGAGGCGAAAGACGCAAAGTAGTTCCAACTGCCGCCGCGGACGACACGGTCCGTGCCCGAAGCCGCTCCCCTATAGTCGGTCTGTGTTCCCGCGGGATAGGCGCCATTCCTGTCCCAAACCCACTCCCAAACATTACCGCTTATGTCATAAAGGCCTAGTTCATTAGGATGTCCCGCTGTGCCTACCTGGTGAGTTGAAGTGGCGTTTTCCCATGTCCAGGCATAATCATCAATATTTACCTGCGTGCCGCCTGTTTCTGTGCTGCCGGCATAGCCTTTTGTATAGCCTGTAGTGTTTGTGCCTGTTCCGGTATATCCATTGGAACGGTCACTGGTTGCGCCCATAGCCGCCCACATCCATTCCATCTCTGTCGGCAGGCGATAACCATTGGCAGCCCAGTTGGCGCTAGCGGCATTCCAGGCCGCATCACTGCTGGTAGGAATGTCCCCATACGTCAAGGTCGTAAAGTTAACGCCAGCTACACTGTACACAGGCGTCAGGCCTTCAGCAATGCTCAGTTTGTTACAGAAGGCGATGGCATGGTACCAGTTTGCCTGTTGTACCGGATCATTGAGCCCCATGGAAATAGTTGTATCGCTGGGATCAGTTCCCATTACTGCAAGAAACTGTGCTCTGGTGATCTCGTACTGGCTCATGCGGAATGCTGTTGCTACTGTGCTGATGCTGGCAGTTGCGCCATCCCGCTGGAAGCTTCCGGCAGGAACATGTTTTAATGTGCCGATGTAGGCGGAGGTGTAATCACCGGATGCTATCGTCACAGTCACAGTATATTCCTGTGTCGTAGTATCTTCAGCTGTAACTGTGTATGTCTGAGGCGTGGTAAAGTTATTGGCCACGCCTGTATCAGGGCTGATGCTTGCACCGACAGAAATGGTGATTGTCGGGATAAGAGCAGTTACGTCCGTGCCAAACGGCACTGTTACCGCAATGGTATGCGCTGCTTCCGTAACGGTGCCATTTGCCGGAAGTGCGGCAAAGTCAAACGCGGTTATAGCCTTCTCCGATGATAACGCAGGCGGTACGGCACCACCCCCCCCACTACCGCAACCAGTAATAGCCATGAATAATACTGCCGCTAATAACATATACATTTTTTTCATTCTTTCACTCTCCTTTTTTAAAATAACAAAACCCATGTATCCGCTAAAGACACATGGGTTTTATTGTAAATGTATTAAAAAAAAGGCGCGGAATAATAATCGCGCTTCTCCGGCTGAAAAAAGTTTGGAAACAGAGATTGCCACAACGCCTGAGAGGCGTTTCGCAATGACCAATAAGGTTAAATCTGTCTGTCTGTCTGTCTGTGCATGCTTTATGCCATTATTTTATTTTTAGTGTAAAATTATGATGCGTTAGTTTTCTTAAATAGCCTTTTATTGTTTATGTCAAGGTATAAGTTAACGCCGCCTGAGCCTGCATCAACAAACTCAATAGCCTGAAGATCACTATAGGGTCACGCGACCTGCCCGACGTTGAATAGACGCGACCTAACAAGGAATTGAGTACTTCAACTTTTTTATTGTTTACAAATTATACCGAAAGATGTACAAATTTGACAAACATTAACCAACAAAATCGGGAGAACAGATATGAAAGTACTAGGCATTATGGGAAGTCCACGAATCGGCGGTAACAGCGATATCCTTTTGGACGAGGCACTGGCCGGCGCCAAAGCAATGGGTGCGGAAGTGGAAAAAATTATTCTTGATAGAAAGAAAATTGCCGGATGCAAAGACTGCAAAAAATGCAATGAAACAGGCATCTGCGTGCTGAAGGACGATATGCACGAAATCCAGATGAAGATTCTGGATGCAGATGCTATTATTCACAGCGGGCCTGTTTACTTCTGGTCTATGACCTCGCAGATGAAAGCTTATCTTGACAGGTGGTGCGCCTTCTTCGACGCGCAGTGGAGATGGCAAAAGACTTACTACCCCAAAATGAAAGGCAAACGCATTGGATTGATCACGGTTTGCGGCGATCCCAACGTCCACACGGCAGACCCTATTGTCCACAGTTTTAAATCAACAGTGGAAATGACCAAAATGAATTGGCTGGGAGCCGTCATGGCCACAGCCAACGAAAAGGGAGAAATCTCCCAAAACGAAGCAGCCAAAAAACAGGCCCTGGAACTGGGCAGGAAAGCGGCAACGCCCTGATAAGTTTACAAACGTCACCTGCTGGGGTAAAGATTGCAAATGCAGCAACTCATCAGCAGTAACTTAAAAACTTAAGGGCATCCCCCCTGTCTCTCGCACCCACACCCGAAATTTGAATCTCACAATAAAAACGTGGTTGACACAAAATTATCTTTTGTATTACAATCTTACTATAAATCTTGTCCGTTATTTGAGCAGGAGTGAAAATGTTAATAATCCTTATTTGTTTAATTGCTCTAACTGCCGTTGGCATCTTTGTCATCAACCTTTATAATCACCTCGTCCGCGGCCGCAATGAAGTAAAAAATGCCTGGTGCGCTATTGATGTGCAGCTAAAAAGGCGGCATGATCTGATTCCCAATTTTATAGAGACCGTCAAAGGCTATGCTGCTCACGAACGACAGACATTGGATACCGTGATAAAGGCGCGGCAGGAGGCAATAGCATCTTCTGGATCATTAGAAGCGCGGGCAAAAGCGGAAAACGCTTTAAGCGGTTCTTTGCGCTCTCTCTTCGCGCTATCCGAAGCATACCCGAACCTTAAAGCCAATGAAAGTTTTATTGCCTTGCAGACAGAATTAGCGGCGACTGAAAATAAAATCGGATTTGCCCGCCAGTATTACAATGATATTACTCTACGCTATAATAATCGCGTTCAAACTTTTCCCGGCAACCTGGTTGCCGGTATGTTCAACTTTAGGATTGAACCATTCTTTCAACTGGAAAAGGCCGGAGAACGTGAAACTCCGCAGGTTAAATTATAATCAGACTAAAACCGGCAAAGATATCCTCTGCCGAAAAAAGAAAGGGGTTTGTATGACAGAAACAATAAGCAATATCGGATGGTCCATAGTCTTTTCACTGATCGGCGGTTTGTTCGGTATGATTCTTGTGCTGGTTAGCTCCGCCCTAGTGCCTAAACTGATGGATAGGTTGACCCCCAACATTGATGAGGAGAAAGAAATAATCCGGGGCAACACCGCAGTCGCGGAATACTTCGGAAGAATAGTTGGAGCATGCATTATCGGAATGAGTATAGTAATTGCTGCCGCCGTGCTGGGCGGGATATTGGCGGCGCTTCATTAGGCGATATCGATTTGATTTCAGACAAATATTGAGGAACAGATATATGAAAAGATGCGCTGTTGCGGCGTTTATATTGCTGTTTATTTTTATTTCTTCTCCTGCTTTTGCGCGCGGCGGCGGCGGTTGCCTCGCAAAGGGGACACTGGTAATGACGCCCTCTGGCGCAATCGCCATTGATAAGCTCCGCGTGGGCGATCCGGTCTGGAGCATCGCCGCAGGCAAGTTGCAAACAGGCACCGTACAAGTGCTGACTGAAGTTCACCCTGATGGTTATCTGGAAATTTCCACAGGCGAAAACAAATTTTTAATTACACCGGAGCATCCGATAATGGTTGCCCCTGGCGAATTCCGTATCGCGCGATTTCTTAAACCTGGAGATAATGTTTATCAAATTCAAGAAGGCATCATTAATGCCGTTCCCATCAAATCTGTTCGACAAATTCAATCCAACCAGCCTGCTTATAATTTGCTTGTCGTCCCCGGCGGAACGTTTCTTCCCGCTAATATCGTTGTTCACAACAAGGGATGTTTTCTCCCGGATAGTGCAATTTTAAAAGCGGATGGCACAAAAATTATGATCAGTGCGGTGCGGCACGGGGATACATTATTGTCTTATTCAACGGAAGGGAAAATTGTCCATACAAAAGTTAAAGAAGTTATTAGTCATAAAGTGGACGAGTACATTCTGCTCAAGACCGACCGGAACACACTTGCGGTAACTGAGGAACACCCATTCTATACGGGGCGCGGCACTTTCAAGACGCTTGATATCCTGAAAACTGGTGATACAATTTTCGCCTGGGATGGTCATGCACTTTCAGGGCAGCGTATAGTTTCTTTACAGAAAATTTCTAAGCGAGTACGTGTCTTTAATCTCCAAACCGATCAGCCCAACACATTCTTTGCTGCAGGTCTTGCTGTCCATAACAAAGGTGGTGGTGGATGTTTTCCTGCCGGCACCATAATTGGCACACCTGCGGGACATATCCCTATAGAAAAACTTTCCGCAAACGATACAGTACAGGCCGTTGATCGGGAGGGGCATATTATCAGTACCCGTGTGGAAAAACTATTCGCCACACGCAGCCATGTATTATCGGTTAAAACAACCTTGGGTGAGTTGCGAACAACCACTGAACATCCGGTGGGATTAGCTGACGGAACATTTCTTGAAGCAGGCAGGCTTCGTCCCGACGATAGAATATTTTTCCGGGATAATGGCATCCTGATTCCGGCCACAGTTCTGGGAACATCGCAGAGCAATGGAAAAGAGCTGGTCTATAACCTCAGCGTAAACCAACCACATACGTTTCTCGCGGATGATTTTGTTGTACATAACAAGGGTGGTGGAGGTTTTGGACGGTCCGGATCAAGAAGCTCCGGTTCAGGGAGCGGTTCTTCCTCGGATGAAATATTTGGCTGGATTATATTTCTTGGGGTTTTCGGAACAATTATTATTATTGCCATCAGAAAGAAACCGGGCAAAGAAGAGAATTTAGACTATTCCTACAGTCGGCCAGAAATCACTAAAAAATCACTCAAGACCGAAAAGCTTCTTGATTTTATCAGCAAACAGGATTTATCACTATCGCCGAAGGAATTGCGTAAGCTTACCGAAGAGACATTTCTTAAGCTTCAGGAATGCTGGCAAAAACGGAATTACGCGCCCATAAAGACCCTGCTGATGGCTGACCTCTATGCCCAGCATTCGGCACAACTGCAAGGGCTGATCCGGAACAACGAGATCAATAAACTAGATGAGCTCAAGGTCAAACAAGTGGACCTCGTCAATGTCCGTTACACAGAAAAGCCTGACCAGCGAGAGTTTACCGCGCTCATTACTGCTTCCGCCCGTGATTACTATATTGACGACCGCACCAATAAATTCTTGAGGGGGGACAACAGCTCCTCGCAGTTTCAGGAGTTCTGGACATTTCAGCGTTTAGGGGATCACTGGCTGCTGCGCGAGATCGAACAGTCAGGTGAATCGGATATCCTCAAGGATGATAATTTTGTCGAAATGCTGACCGACCAGACAATTAAAGGAATTTACGATGATGCAGCATCAAAAGAAGGTCACGCAGGCCCCTGGCTGGAAAAATCAACACAGCAAAAGGCAACGCGCATTGACCGAATTTTAAACTTCCTTGTGCAGACTGATAAACTCTGGAATCGCAAGCTGATGCTGGAGCGGGCACGTAATGTATTTCTGACCGTTTACCTGGCAAGGGAAGGAAATGATCCGGCTGCTGTACCGGCGGCGGACTTATTCCCGGATGTTGCCGAAAGCTTGAGCAATCAGATGAAAAAATGGCATATGGAAGATATGGCAACTGAATACCGCAATCTTTGCGTGCGCAAGGCGGAATTAATTCTGATTAGAAACTATGCCGACCCGGCAAAAGACGAGTTCACCGTCCACATCAGCGCCCATGCCCAGAAAGTTGTTCGCAAAGACACAGTTGTTCTAAGCCAGCAGCAGTATGTATCCCCATTTGAGGAATACTGGACATTCGGCCGCATGGATAAGACCTGGAAGCTCAAAGAGGTATTGCCACAGGCACAAGGTGAAAAAATAATTGCCCAGGAAAATGTGGATGAAGAGAGCAGCGCCCAGCAGCTGCAATGGTACTCAAAGCAGACTCGCGCCAACTGAGATTATTTTTTTGTTGTGCAATAAGTACAGTTTCGTAAAAAGTCGCCTCCAACCTTCGACTAGTTAAGGGTGAACGATAGTATCCTTTACAACTTACAAAGATTAAATTAATTATGTTGATTTAATTCGTTTCATATCTGAAACTTTTTTTATCCTCTCACCAATCACAAAGGTGAGCCATACAAAGACCTGTTCCACTGGGCTTTCCTTACGCATAAAAGGAAGAAGTGCTTGTTGGCTATATTTACCTATCCTTACCTTTCGGCTTGAAATTAAATTAAAGATTAATGCTTATTAGTGGTATAGATGGTGATAAAAATTGGGTAATGTATTATGGCTTTCGCATGAAATCCGAACAACTATGTACAGGCAAGAGATACCGATTGTGGAATTTGCAGATGCCACCATCACCTCTGCTGCTACCCCTTACAGAGCTGAAAATGCTTATACCCTTAAAAAACTCTTCCAACATAGCAGGATCATTATTGAAGCAATAACAGTTTCTACAGCATTGCCAATCTGTTTTTTTATTTGCACCCAAAAATAGCCAATGGAACATATTCATCAGTTAACATCATCCGATAACTTTTCTAGGATCAACAACAAGGAACAGATCAATATAAAAAGAGGTAATATTATTAGTGATTGCCATTAGAAAGATTTAATATTCCCCGAACATTTATTAATACTGATAACAGGAAGTGCAACTCAATAACATATATGAATTGACTATTGAGATTCTTTCCTCTTTTTTAACGCCAATGCAGCTTTGAGTCCTTTTTGTCTAATCACTTTTATTTTTTGTCTTATCTCCGTGAGCTTAAAGAATCGTTTCCCATATTTGTTAAGCATTTTTTTATTAATCTCAAATCCAAGACCGGGCCTCGTAAATGGCGCAAGCATAGCGTTTTTGTCAGGGATGATCGGATCAATAATACCTTCTCTTTCTTCAGGAACCCATGATGGCTCTTCCAAAGGATATTCCAGAGGAACAGTATTACCTTTATCGGCAAGTACCATATTCCAGTTAATATAAAAACCAATCCCGTTTGTCCATGTGTGCGGAGAGTACTCTTTATTATGTGTATGGCAAGCATCGATTACTTTCTTCACCTGTGCAATTCCTCCTGCAAATGTTGCATCAGGCTGATAAATATGGAAGCAGTCTTTCTCCAGCATGATCTTGATTTCATCCCAGCCATAATTAAGCTCGGCACCAGAAATCTTTACTTTCGAAACTTTCTTTAAGGCGGCATTGCCATCATAATCCCTTGAGTCAAGCGGTTCTTCAAGCCAGGCGATGTTGTTCGCATAACATGCTTCCGCAAACGCAGTTGCGCGTTTCAGATCCCACGCGGGAATTTTATCTACGATGGTCACAAGCCATCCCTGGTTGGCATCCACCCCTAAAACAAGACTATCTGCCACACCTCTTCTTATTACTTCTATATGACGGATGTCATCTTTAAGCTCTTTATTTTTTACCCGAAGCTTTGCGACTTTGAATCCGCGTTCTTTCATAGCGAGTAGCTCTTCGACCCTCTGCGCCGGCTCATGCATTTCTCCCGTGGAGCAGTAAACTTCGACAGGCCTTGCGTCACCGCCTAAAAGTTCATATACGGGCTTTCCTTTGCTCTTGCCTATAATGTCCCAGAACGCGGGCTCGATCCAGAAATTTCTCCATCCCAGAATGCCTGCCTGCTTTAATAAACTTTGGCAAGAGTCAATATCATTCGGATCTGCTCCCAGCAAATATCCGCCGATTAGATCCCCAAGTCCTTCCCGCTCATGACCCAAGGCGGAACCTGCAGAATAACCTTCAATCCCATCATCGGTAACCAGTTTTATCAAGGTAAATCCATTATGCGTCTGAGGATAGCCAGGTATCCATGTAGGCCAGAATGTATGTTTTAACGGAATCTCCACATGAAAAAGCTCAATCGAAGATATTTTCATACAAACCTCCTTGATATAATTTCAATTAAAGCTATACGTCCCTGCAGAATTTGTCTAAATTTGATAATAATATACTATTGAAAAAAGAGTATAGGTAACGATATTTCGTACGTCAAGTAAATCTTTGGCAGTGTTAGAAGCACATAATTTGTGCGATTTATAATAGTCACTATTGGGGTGACAGATGAGGCAAGCAGTTTAGGTGTTACAAACCGGACATATTATTTGCTCCTTACAATCCTAATAGAAATGCTTGCCATTTTTATATTTTTCTTTTAATATAATAAAAAATAGATAAAATATTTTGAATTTATCAGGAGGTGTTGGGTTATGCTGAGAGTAAGCGATATTTTAAAGAGCAAAGCGAAGCATCTATGGACGATTCTGCCGGAGGCTTCGGTACTTGACGCCCTGAAGCTAATGGCTGAAAAGGAAATCGGGGCATTGATGGTAGTTGATAAAAAGGATAAGGTTGTTGGCATTATGACAGAACGCGATTATGCCAGAAAAATAGCCCTAAAGGGGAAAAAATCCTTGGACACAAGTGTAAAAGAGATTATGACGCCTGCTGCTAAAATGTATACTGTAAAGCCTGATACTCAGGTAGAGGATTGCATGGTGCTGATGACCGGGAAACACATAAGGCATCTTCCCATTTTCGACGGAGGCAAATTTGTGGGACTCATATCCATTGGTGACGTTGTAAAATCTACGATCTCCCATAAGGACTTGCTGATTGATCAATTGAGCAATTATATTGGCGGGAAGTACTAAACAGCATATCGCTGATTTACATTTTTGCTTTTTAGGCAGGATCACCATGGTCCTGCCTTTTTTTATGACCGCAGTTCCTCCTCGTGTACAATTTCATTTTTAACGGGGGACAGTAATTATTGCAGGATGGGCCGGATATCTATTCTAAACCTGCCGGCAACGAGCAGATACATAATATCATCGCCAATTCTCAATACGCCGCTGTTTATCAAAACCCTGATGGCGACAATCCCTTCGCGATTTTTCAGCCTCGCAACACAGATATCCGGAGCAACCCTGATTGCATAAATATCTTATGGAGTCTACAAATCATTAAAATTATGCTTGACAAGTTATGGGCATATGCCTATAATGTACTAAAAGGAGTAATCAAGACAAATGCCCAGGCCAAAGTGTTGCCGTAATGTTTGCGGCGTTCCGGATAAAAATTATTTCAAACCACGGGGAATACCAATTTCTCAACTTGAAGAGGTGGTGCTGAGCCTTGATGAATACGAAGCAATTAGGCTGGCAGATTACGAAGAGCTTTATCAGGAAGAGGCAGCGGCCAGAATGAATATTTCCCGCCAGACGTTCGGCAGGATCATCGAAGCGGCGCACAAAAAGATAGCCGACGTTCTCATTAATGGAAAAGCACTGAAAATTGAAGGCGGAGAAGTAGCTGTCAACGAAACAGAGTCATGCGGCCACGGAAAAGGACGCGGGGCTAAAAGAGAAAATTAAACTATTTTAAAAGGAGAATTTTATGAAAATCGCATTACCGTCAAACAAGAATCAGATTGATGAACACTTTGGGCACTGTGAATATTTCACTGTCTTCACTGTTGACGATCAGAAAAAAATACTATCGGAAGAAAAGATCACACCACCCGCCGGCTGCGGCTGCAAATCGAATATCGCACAAACTCTGGCGCAGATGGGCGTGAAATTGATGATAGCAGGAAACATGGGACAAGGGGCAGTAAACGTTCTAAACAACCAGGGCATAGATGTTCTGCGGGGCTGTTCCGGCAACGTTAAAGATGTTACAAAAAGCTGGCTTGCGGGCAATCTGAATGATTCAGGAATTGCCTGCGCTTCTCATGAGCACGGCTGTCATCAAAGCTGATTGGACCTTGTGTATCAGCCTTTCAGTAGGATATGAACTATTATGGCGGAGTTGCAATACAATTGCAATTAGGTGTTAATTCCTAACAACAAAAAAGGAGTGTTAACATGTCTCAAGCTAAATTAGACGCTGTGGACAAGGTTGAAATTCTGACCTTACAAGACAACTATATCGAAATGACCGCTATGGACAACAGCGCAATGGTTACCCGCGCCATGCCCCTGAAAGACGGAGAAATTCGCGCCTCCATTCTGGCGGAGCATGGTTTTTCGGCCATCGTGAAAACAACTATGGGAGATAAGACAAAAACCATGCTTTTTGATTTTGGATTCTCCGAAAACGGCGCGGCGCAAAACGCGGCAACTCTGGGCGTTGATATGACCGAAGTCGAGGCTGTGGCTCTTTCCCACGGACATAGCGATCATACGGGCGGCATGGAAAAGCTCACTGCAATGATCGGCAAGCGTTACATTCCCTTTATTGTGCATCCGTCCGTATTTGTATCGCCCCGTTATCTCAAATTCGGGGAGGACTTTAAAATCAACTTTCCGAAATTGACGCGCGAAATGGTCAAACAGGCGGGGCTTTCTACGGTGGAATCAGATAAACCATATCCACTTTTGAACAATACTGTGCTCTTCCTGGGCGAGATTCCAAAGCAGACAGACTTTGAAAAAGGTTGGCCCATCGTGCATTGCCTGAAAGACGGCAAGGAAGTCTGGGACGCTATCGAAGATGATACGTCCATCGTGATGAATCTTAAAGACAAAGGGTTAGTGATTCTTTCCGGTTGCGCCCACGCGGGTATTGTAAACACAGTGCGCTACGCGATGGCTGTAACCGGCATTGACAAGATTCACGCCGTCATGGGCGGTTTTCACCTCTCCGGGCCGTTTTTTGAACCGATTATTGAACGCACAACTGAGGAGATCAAGAAGATCAACCCGGACTTTATCATCCCGACACATTGTACGGGCAGAAAAGCGATCATGGCCATGGAAAAACAAATGTCTGATCAATTTATTTTGAATATGGCGGGAACGAAACTGACATTTGCGTGAAATAATTTTGAACAGAACATACAGCTGGCAAAAGCCAATCAGGCCTTTGCAATAAACGATATATTTTCCCAATGTTATTTCTCATGTGTTTATTATTTTTCATAATCAAGAACAGTTTATGTCTTGAGATAGCTGTGTAAGCCGGGAAGATAATTAACGCCAAGATAGGTGAATAGAACACAGGCAAATCCGACAAGAGCAAGGATAGCCATGCGCTTTCCCTTCAACCCTCGCACGTGCCGCAAATGCAACATGATTGCGTAGATAAGCCAGGTAATCAGCGACCATGTCTCTTTGGGGTCCCAACTCCAGTAACTACCCCAGGCGTAATGCGCCCAAATGGAACCTGTCATTATTCCGATGGTGAGAAAGACAAACCCAAGAGCAGTGCTCTGGTAAATTAATGTATCCAGTATTGCCAGAGCAGGGAGTTTTCCTCGTAATCCAGAAGGTTTTTCCGTGTTACCTTTTTCCATATTTTTCAGCAGATAGATTAAACCACAACCAAAAGCTACTGTAAAGGCGGCATAACCCATAAAACAGGTTACTACGTGAATAGTCAGCCAGTTGCTTTGCAAGGCGGGGATAAGCGGTTCGATGCGATTACTCACATCTGGCGCGATTGATGAATAGGCCATTGCTAGGAATGCTATTGGTACGACGAATACACCAATAATCTTATTTTTCGTCAGCAATTCAACAATCAGATAAGTAAAAATAATGGCCCAAGCGAAGAAGACCATGGATTCATAGAAATTGGTCAAGGGCACATGTCCCAAGCCCAGATCGTAAGACATCTTCCATCTTAAGATTAGGGCAATTGTTTGCATGGCTAATCCTGCCCACGCGAAAAATGAAGCGGCGCGCCCCCAAAATTCTTTCCCGTTAATCAACCCGAACAGGTATAAGACAAACGAAACAAAATAGACAAAAGTCACCCCGCTTAGAATCAATGTGTGGCTCATGCTTTTATCTCCTCTTGGATTCGCCTGCACAAACAATCGATTTTATCTTGAAGTTGCTGGTCATTCCGATTGCTCAGACCAACAATGCTGATGATGTTTTTTGTTCCTAGCTGTTCCAACCTCACCCAAAAACGCTGATACGCCATGAAAAAGACGATTATTAAACCTGCGACCATAAGTAATCCACCCAAAGCAACAAGAGAAACACCGGGATCGCGAACAATATGCAAACCTGTATAGTAAGTTTGCTCCATCCGGTCGATAGAAAAAACAAAGGGATGGAAAAGGCCGGGATTGAACATAGGAACTTCAGTTAATAGGTTGGAATTCATTTTTTTGATTTTATCGATATGCTTAAAAACCCAGAATTGTATATCCTTTTTTGGTGAAATGATTCTTAACTTTATTGCCGGCCCCATTTGCATAATATTATTTTCCATACGCAGGACAGAACCCTTTGCGTTACTATCCGGCAAATCAAAGCTATCACCCACAGCAAGCGTCAAAGAACCGCCCTTCTTGCCGATATTTGTGTATGTGACTATCGCCTTGATATCGGGCGCTGTGCCATATCTGGACTGGTAAAAGCGATAATTATCAAAGGTTAGGGGATTGTTAACCAGCAGAGTTCCCTGCTTCGCAACTTGACCGTTTTTTATAAAGCTCAAATCGGATCGGTAAGTTTTGGGAGTGCCGTCTTCATAATATTCAATGATAAATTTATCGCAACGTACTGAAAAATCCAGTTTATGTATTGCATTGTATTGCGAAAGATTAGCGACATTAACAGATTCGCCTTCTTTGATATTGATATCGGCCTCCAAGCCGAAGATGGAACCGATAATTGCACCGACAATAATCACTAAAATGCTCAGGTGCACTATGTAAACACCAAAAAGAGAAAAACGACACCGTTCAGAATAAAAAAGGTATCCTTTGCCCGTATCAACTTCTTTGGTGGACCCATAATTTTTTTTCAGACATGATTTTATGATCTGCTTGATTTGGCTACTATCTTTACCTACAATAATAATTTGGCTTTGAGGAAGATTATCGAAAATACCGGCCGGTTCCGGAAAATTCGGAGCTTTATATTGTCTCCATAATGAAGGAAACCGATTTATGGAACAGATTATAAGGTTGATCGATAGAATGGTCATTAGCAAATAGAATAGAAAAGAATGATAAAGATCAGACAAACGAAGGAGAAGAAATAATTCAGCCACTCCCGGTGAAAGCTGCCCGGTAAAAGCTTGAACAATATGAGGAGGTATAAAAGTGGCGGCAATAAAGACAAACACGATTATTATCAGAAGAACAATTGTCAGTTTTACAGAAGAAAAAAATGACCACAGGGTGTTTTTCTTTAGCGACAAAATAACATACTCCTTGTATCGCCGGGCTTCTTTTTATCCTTAATTGTTAATTTCAAGCCACCGTGATGATAGAACTGAAAGTGATTCTAAGACATCAAATAATTAAAGAGTTTTAAGACAGATGGAGTACATTGAGTACAGTGTGCCCGGATTTCCAAATTTCGCCCAGCATCTCCTCTATCTTCGCGCCTGAAATCCGGACGACGCATAATTTCCGATCGTCTTGATGAAGCGACATCAGGCTAACCACACGCACACCCAGCCTCAGAGCAATCGGAGCGATCATCCCGAAGATGTCTTCATTGTTTTTTATTTCAAAGGTTATGCGCGCATCACCCCGTGTTGACTCTAATATGCCAAGAAATGCCCGGAAGATGTCGGACTCAGTAATCAAACCGACAAGTTTTTCCTTCTGAAGCACCAGTAATGTACTGATCTTCCTGCTTTGCATCATTCTGGCTGCATCCTCGATTGGCGTTTCCGGTGTAACGGTTTGTAGTGAACGGCTCATAATATCTCCGGCTTTAGTATGAACCCTATCACCATCGCGGGAAAGAATAGCAAACGGATTTACCTCTGGAGGATAAGCATGAAGGATATCGGTGGCAGTGATAATACCAACGGGATGAAAAATTTTTGCGTGTTCTTCTACTACCGGCAGACGGCGGATGTGTTTAACCGCCATCAGGAAGGCTGCCTCATTGATCGGTGTATCAGGCTCGATCGTCACCAAATCCCGTGTCATCCACATGCTCACAATCATGGGTTTTCCCTCTTCTGTATAGTTTGAAAGTCAGTGCCCGCAGGACGAACAATTTGATGACGAACACGATCCACAGCCAGAACTGCTGCTATCGCCTCCACCGGAACCGCCCGAACTAAGAGATCCATACTTCCCTCGACCAAAGCTGGACATCATTTTGCTGGTCTTTTTGGATTTACATTTCGGGCAAACCGCATTTGCTTTTTCATTCATGCTCATGGTCATAACTTCAAATTTTTTTGCGCACTTATCACATTTATATTCATATATCGGCATAACATTATTTCCTTTTATTTCAATTTAGAGCCTGAACAGGCAAATGTCAATACCTATTAAACAACAGGCATAATACCAAGTAAGCTTTTAAAAAATCAATATTTTTTTGAAAGCAACTTATTATTACAAAGGCTTCCCTAAAAGTAGCCGGAGCATATTGACTATCATTTTTTTCTTTCCGGCTCTTTCTTTCAGGATGCTTAAATACAAAATCTCCGTATTCATCGGCGGCACGGTAACCTTTACTTTTTTAATCAGCGTAACGGCATCTAACTTACACTTGGTCACACAAAGACCGCACCCGATACACCTGTCAAGATCAACACGAAAGTTTTTATCCTTTGAAATAATCGCATCCATTTGACAGCGTTTTGCACAAACTCCGCATCCTTTGCATAAATCCATATTAATCCGGGCATAATAATTAGAAGCAAAAAAACGTGCGGGCCGGGATTGTTTTTTAGCGGTAGTTATTACTCCGCAACAGCAACCACAGCAGATGCAGATGCAGTTAGGCTTTCGCGAATTTCCCGGCTGAAGAACCATCCCTTTATCCTGAGCCATGTCCAAAACATTAAGGCATTCTTCTTTGGATATAAGCCTTGCTCTGCCTCTAGCCGCGTAACTGGTTGAGCCTATTAGCAGGCATACTTCAATATTATCTGTTTGTTTGCATGGTTGACCCATAATAGCTTCAGCCTGTTTACAAACGCAGTTGGCCACATGGATGGTTTCTTTGGTTTTGTTGATGAAGTGCCGCATGTTGTCATAGGTATCAACAATATATTCCGGCACAATCGCCAACATGTGCGGGCTTGTCCGCAACTGTGGAAGAGATGAACGGAAAAATTCCGCGCCGAAGGCTTCGTCAAAATATTTATGGATCATTTCAATCAGTTCATGGGTGAGATCATCCACATGGTATTCAAACATGCCAATCGCCAGCATGGCAATGCTGTAGCGCGGAGGCCCTATCTTACCCGAACGGCTGATAACACCTTTCATAAACATTTCATCAAGCATTGCATGCAAATTATCAGGTGCTAATTCTATATCAAATTTTTCATTGAGCCTTTTGCTGATTTTTGCAACGGGGATAGAACGGAGCGTAAGGCACAGCGAAATCTTTACCTGAAGCGGGCTAAAAAAATATTTCAGTATATCAATTTCAACACCACTTTGTGTCGCGGGATATCCGATAGGATACTTATCTAATTGAATCTGGAGCTGCCTGTAAATTTGATTGTCTGTTGACATTCGAATATTAATTACCCAAAACTACTTTTTTCCCTAACAGGGATGACTTACCCATGGTAATTTTAAAATATTCCAGCATCAATTCTTCAACGATTTGTACCTTAGGAGTGTTGGCATAGGAATCTGTTTTTTTTATTTCGTTTGCGTCAATTTTGCCGCTCAGAACGGCCAGTGACTGCCGGGCCTGCTGCAAGGCGGTATATCTGTCAACTAAATCATTTTTAGGCAAGGACGAAATCCGTTGATAAGTTGAGGCTATCTGGCTAGGCGCGGGCAATTTTGGCGATTCCAGAATTGATTTTGAAGTTTTGGCGTTTCGTTTCATGCCCTTTATTATATGGCTTGTTTGAACAAAATTAACCCCGGACCAGCCAGCCCGAATCCATTGGAAAAAGCCCGATCTTACGATGGATGGAGAAGAGCCGGATTCGACATAGATTGCCACCGCAAAAAAGTCGTAGATGTAAGATTTGACCCAGCCCAGACCTGCTTTAGTTGATCCGGGCACACCGGAATAATAGTAATTCCAATCATCATCGTTGCCTAGAATGACACCTTTTTTCCCTATATCGGATATATCGATTTGTTTGGAAATCGATATAAACACGTTCCGTCCCTTGTAATTCAAAAGGATAAAAGTTCTTTTTAGATCGTATTCATAGTAGACGCCGGTGGTCTGGTCAGGAGTAATGCCGTCGTGTTGCACTCCGTGAATGATTACAGGCTTGCCGCCTGGCGGGACCAGTTTCCAGCTACCTGTATTTTTTTGTGATTCCCCCTGGATGTCTGTCCATACTGAATACCGAAGAGAGGCCGGGCTGGTGAGAGACGGTGGAATTTGTTTACTATAGGAATATTGCAGGAAACTGGGAAATTTGATCCGGGTATCAAATTCATAATAAGCTCCCGGGGTTTCTTTGAGTTTTGGAAGATCTGATTCCTTCTTTGATTTAGGCTCGAGGACATAATCAACGAGCGTAGCTATGGCCTGAGCATCAAGCCCTTCCTTGGGATCAGCGCAGAAACCAACAAGTTTCATTGCCGCAGCAGGAACCGGGCTTGCACTGTCCGTAAGAGAAACGGCCATGGCCGATTGATGCTGAAATATTATCAGCATTAAAATTATCAATGTTATCAACGGCCAGCGGAGGGCAAAGAACGAGTTTGTTGTGGTTTCTTTCATATCTTTGTTTTATACCATAATTGTTGAGTTAATGCCAAATTAGTTATTGCTGTCATTAAGTTATACAACGTTCATCTAACCCGGTCCAGTTCATTTCTCACAGCCAATCCGAGTTTTTCAATGACATAGGGTTTTTCCACGTACTGGCCAGCGCCCAAGGCCTGCGCTGCATGTACCCTGTCCGACTCCGAAAAACCACTGACGACAATCGCTTTTTGTTTTGGTTGAATCTCTAGGACACCCACATATGTATCGAGTCCATCCATACCGGGATCCATAATCATATCCAAAACCATAAGATCAATCTTACATTCCTTGATGTAAGCTATTGCGGCCTCACCGCTGGCGACGCTTACCACGTTATAATTCAATTTCTTGAACATTTCAGTCGCCAGATCGCGCTGATCTTTCACATCATCAACCACAAGAATGGTTTCGCCTTTCCCCATATATTCGGCAATGGATAAAGAATCGGCTCCAATGGAAATTTCCTCCCTTGTTACAGGGAAATAGAGGGTAAATGTGCTTCCCTTTCCTTCCTGGCTTTGAACGTTAATATAACCTTGATGATCTTTCACCGTACCCCAGACAACCGCCAGGCCTAATCCAGTTCCGCTTCTTCCCATAACCTTCTTCGTGTAGAACGGCTCGAAGATGCGTTGCAGATCAACAGACGGTATGCCTTCACCTGTATCCGTTACGGTAAGAATAACATAGTCGCCCTCATGGATCTGGTCATAGCCGTGAATTGGCTTGTCCAGATACTGATTGATTGTTTTGATGGTTACAATGCCGCCTTTCGCCATGGACTCACTGGCATTGGAAATCAGATTATATAGCGTCTTTTCAAGATGTACAGAAGAGCCGGAGATGTTCAGCAGTTGCGGTGCAAGATCTGTTTTTATCTTCACAGATGGATGATTAACTGATAAATTAGCAAACTCCGGCGACTGTTGACAATCGGCAATGATCTTGTTGAGATTAATAATTTTTCGACCGGGAACACCTCTTCTTGCCAGCGTCAGCAAATCCCGCACAATAGCGGCGGCCTTCTCACTTCCGCTCATGATTTTCATCAGACGTGGTCGAATTTTGCTTGCCTTATCCACTTCATTTAAAAGCAGTTCCGAATAACCGACGATAACACCCAGCACATTGTTTAGATCGTGAGCGACGCCCCCTGCCAGTGTTCCCAAGGCCTCCATTTTCTCGGCACGATTCAGACGTTCCTCCATGACCATCTTTTCGGCCTCCGCCTGCTTGCGGGAAGTTATATCTGCCGCGATTCCTTCATAGCAAATTATTCTGCCTTGTTGATCCTTCACCTCACGGGTATTGAGCTGAACCCAGAATATACTTCGATCCTTTTTGTAAAATTCAACTTCAAAACCTTTAACAATACCCTTTTCAGCAATGATCTCGATAAATCTTTGACGATCTTCAGAATGCACATAGAGCTGGGTTTCTATTTTCTTTATGTTATCAATCAACTCCTGAGGTGAGCCGTATCCGGCCATTCGCACAAAGGAAGTATTGGCACTAATAAATCTTCCTTCCGGCGTCGTCTGGTAGATACCGAAAACAGCATCTTCATAAATAGTGCGGTACTTCCGCTCACTTTCTTTCAGCGTCACATTCATACGCTTGCGTTCGGTGATATCGCGTCCGAGTGCCCGAAATCCTAGGGGCGTACCCTTTTTGTCTTTCATCAAGGAGACAACTGTTTCAAAGGCTCTAGTTTCCCCCTTTATATTAACAATATTCCAGGAAAATGGTTTCCCGGTAATGCCCGTTTCGAAAATCTCTTTGTAATAAATCATTATTCTTTCAGCATCAGCAACGGTGGTATGTTTGGTAAAATGCCTGCCAATAAGTTCATCTGTGGAAAACCCCAACATTCTGGAGCTCGCAGGATTTGCAAAAGTAAAAAAACCCTTGAGATCACTTTCAATATAAATGTCTTCCATCTCTTCAAGAATGGTACGATAGCGTTCCTCGCTCTCGCGCAACACCTCATCCACCAGTTTTTTCTCGGTGATATCTACAACTGAAATCAAAGCTGTGGGTTTATCTTCATATTTGATAGGGCTTCCCGATAGGCTGACCCATTTTACCGTGCCGTCTTTTGCTATGATTTTAAATTCATAAGCACGCGGCAGGGCTTTTCCCTGTTGCCGATTTTGGCCGCTTTGCTTTACCATGTCCCGATGATCCGGATGCACAAAAGACCAGAAATGCATGCCGCAGAGTTCCTCTTCAGTATATCCGGAAATTTCTACAGCCGCACGATTCGCGTAAATCCAGTTATCGCCTTGATGCATCATAATAGCAAAAGAACTCGATTCGGCCAGCGTACGGAATTTTTCTTCGCTGCTTACCAATTTCTTTTCCGTCTGCCTGAACTCTGATTCAGCATGTTCCAGTTCCTTATTCTTCTGCTTTAAGGCGGATATTTCATTGATAAGCTGCTCTTTATTCATGTCTTGGTAGTTCATCTGCTGCTCTTTTTCCCCTGACAATCTATGTTGCCTGAAAATAATAAATGCGTTTAACCTGGCTTCATCTTTTGCAGCATTTCTCCCATCATTCGATGAATTAAGTTGATGGCTTTTAGCGGACGCACCATGACCTTGAAGTCAATAATCCTGCCATCCGCGCCCCAGGTAATCATATCCACGCCATTGACAGTAATACCTTCTATCACTGTAGAAAACTCCAGAAACGCGTTATTGCCGGAAATAACTTCTCTCAGATACTTAAAACTGTCATTAGCAAAAACGTAAAGAGCAGCGCCAAGGTAAATCTTTGTTATTTCCTTGCCCTCCTGCGGCTTATGGACAACCGGTGAATGGAAGACGACATTCTCCGAAAGAATATTATCCAATCCGGCTGCATCTTTTGTCTCAAGTATTTTGTGCCATGCCTCTACCGTATTTTTAATCATATCTAAACTCCTCTACTTTAAGATAGTTAAAATTTCATACCATAAGTAGTCTGTTGGTTCAATCTGTAAAAGCTGACGTGATTTTTTGTGGGAATGACTATCTTAGAAAGAAGCGATGGCGTTGATGAACCAGCCGTGGCTGCGGTACGACAGATCAGTTAGATTATCGGAAAAATCGGTAAAATTATAACCCGCGCCGATCTTGAAGTTATCATTGATATGACGGTAAACACCGACGAGAAATCCTGTTCTTTCATCATCAGCATCATACACCTTCAACCGGCGTGCTTCCAGAAGCACATCCCATTCCCGCACCAGGTGCAAATCCGCCCGCAAAATAATCAGATCGGCACGGCTTGAAAACCACTCCCCGTCAACCTTGGTCATCTTCAGCTCTCCGACACGCAGGCCGTATTTCGCGCCGATCGAAAGCCATTTCACCAGATCATAAATCGCGTCGGCCGAGAATACATGGCTGCGCTGCGCATAATCGGCAACAATAGCGGTCTGCGTTAACTGACCCGGCGATGGCACATTCTCATAATAGGTGTATTTGATAAGCATGTTGAGGCGGTCATGCGTCACCGGACGAAATGCCGCGCCTGTAACTATCTCAGTATAATTACCGTCATAAAATGATCCAAGCGTTGAATAACTGCGGGAGAAGTTAAACTTACCAATCAGCCGCCATGAGGGCGTTGCTTGATAACCTAAAGAATTCTTCGTAAGCCAGGTATCACGCACTTCCATTGTGCCATCATCATGGCGATATTCAAGAGCTGTGGCATATTTAATTTTTTTATACTTGTAGGCTGCGGAAAGCCCCCCTGCATAACGCTTCAAATCACCCGAGGCTTCATCACTAACTTTACCAACTTCACCTTTAATACCGAAAGTCCAGCGGTCATTTGGCGCCAGATCAAGGCCGAACGCCTGAGCAAGACTATTTGGTCCCGCGCCGTCCGCCCAGCGTGATTCCGTGTAAATCCTCGCTTGATCCGACATTTTGTATCCACTGCCGAAAACAAGAGTGCCGATTCTTCCGCGGTAGGCAAGATCGGGTCTGTCTGTTTCGTTTAAGTAAGTCAAGTAAACATTGCTGCGATCATCTATACGATAATCTCCTGTCAGCTTAGCGCCCAGCCCTTCATCACCTTCGGAAAGCTCTCCACCGATTTTGAAACGCGACGTTGCCTGCCAATCGGCACCAACGCCAACCCGATCATTTTCGGGCCTTGCACCGGAATGATTAACCGTCTTTTGGAGATATGTATAAATCCCCCACGGTTCATATTGCACAGCAGGCGCAACATCATTCTTTTTTTGTGCCGCAGTTGTTGCTTCAGCAGCCGCGCCATTGACCGGCGGTGTATTGACTGCCGCAGATTGCGGAGCTGTCTGTGCCGCTGTTTTTTCTGCCCCGACTACTGGATTAACTTCTGTTGCCGCATTTGTTTTCTTAATTGCTCGCCTGTAATCAATACGGACTATGGCATCAGTCCGGTCTCCGTCCTGAGATAATGTCGGGCTTAAATTCGCCACAGCAACTTTGCGGTCATCAGCACGCACGCCGGCGGAGACCTTAACCGAATCAGTCACACGATATCCGATAGCACCTTCGGTTGCCCGAAAGGTCTGGCTGTCCGAATCACGGTAATCGGCCTTGAGATCAAAAGTCCATCTTTCACCAATCGGCAATTGAACCATGGCCCCTACCTGTTCCATCCGCTCACCGGCAAGCGTTACCTGGCCCGGCCCGGAAAATCCGCGCTGACGATTCTGCCAGTAGGAAGACATCTTCCCTTTCTTGCCTTCCCATAATTCACTTACATCCAGTGCGCTTTCTATGCGCCAGGCATTAGCAGTATCATTATCGGTCCCCTGTAATTGATTAAAGCCGAAACCTCCGGTAATTGATGTTTGAGTTCCAACACCTGCTCCAGCAGAGTGCGCAAATTCCCCCTTGACGTAAGTTCCCGGTTTGTAGCGCAAGATCAAATCAGCCCCTTCCAGACGCTGTGAGGATTGATCCTGGCCCTGACTAAAAGCGGTAAGACCAAGACGAATATAATCATTGAACCAGTGCGTAGCACGTCCGCCGTAAGCCAGATCATTAACGGCAGTCATTCCAGGCGCATATTCATAAGTTGCCACTAAAAATACCGGATTGCCATTGAGTGTTGAAGTTTGAACCAGCGCGCTGCCGTCGGCGATTGAAGGAAGCGGAGACCTGAGTATAACCCTGCCCTGCAAATAATTTATATCATAATCCTGAGCCGGCGATAATTGGCGTCGCTCCAGAACCATATATGAATCTTTGTCCCGGATTTCAACCCAGATCTGTTCCGAGCCCTGCGTAATATCCAAATGATGCAGATAGTAAAGCGAACCACCCGTGCCACGGAACTCTTCACGGGAGCTGATCGTTCCCGGTTCAGCGGCAAAAGCATTTACAAATGTCTTTCGTTCTCCATATTTGGTTGTGGCTTGCGGTTTAATTAAAAGATTGGCGCCATAGAGCCCCCGATTGTATTGGGTTAGCTCTGTTCCTGTCCACTCTGTCTTGAAATTACCCCACATGATGGAGGAATCACCCTTTTCCAGTTTGACATAGAACTTGCCCTGTGTGGGCGCGTCATCCACAATTGTACTGTCA